>NZ_OZ253945.1:1211666-1514583 GCF_965267305.1 Hyphococcus sp.
ATTGCTGGAAGCGCTTGAGGCGCCGCGCGCATTCGCCGTCAGGTTGCTGAACAAGAAACATCCGGATTTTGCTGCCGTTCAGGATTTTTTCGACAATGTCGTCCAGCCAGTGATTGAAGGCGAGCTTGGCTTTAAGATTGTTGTCGTTGATGGAACGCAGCCTTACGAATACGCAACTCTTGATAAGGAAATCTTTGAGAAATTGTATCGAAGCAACGTCGTTCTCGCCGACATCACCGGCGCCCGTCCGAATTGCTTCATCGAACTCGGTTATGCGCTCGGCCGATGTCTGCCCACCATGATTATGGCCAAGGAAGGCGCAGATGTGCCTTTCGACATTACGACGGTCGGAGGACACCACTGGTCCGCCAGTGGGAGCGCAGAAGAACGACGCCGCGAATTCAGAGCACACTGGACGGTGATTCAATCCCGCCCGCCTCTTGTATCAAACCAGATGCTTGTATCGTGATCGGCTCACGGGAAATCTTCATATCGGTCGATGTTGAGACGTCCGGTCCGATACCGGGGGAATTTAGCTTGCTATCGATCGGCGCCTGCAATATCGCGGACGATCGCAAAACCTTTGAATGCGAGCTGAGGCCGATTACCGATCGGGCAGACCCGAAAGCGCTCGACATCAGCGGGTTTTCTCTGGAGGAACTTGCTCGCACTGGCACCGAGCCTGAGACCGCGATGAGAAAATTTGCATCTTGGTTACAGAAGATTTCGGACAAGGAAAGCAATCTTGTTTTTGTGGGGTTCAATGCTCCCTTCGACTGGTCTTTCGTTAATTATTATTTTCACCGCTATCTCGGTAATAACCCGTTCGGATTTGCAGCGCTTGATATCAAAGCTCTATATATGGGTGCGACCGGATGCCCGTGGGCTGAGACGAAATCAAGTCTCATGACGGAAGCGCTCCGTCCAAGCCGGCGCGGAAATCATAACGCGCTTTCTGACGCGTTATTTCAGGCGGAGCTATTTCGATTAATCAGGGTACGCGTTCGATGAGTGACGGACATTACGAATATTCTTACAAAGAGTATTTTTAGCACGGCAAATGTTGCCTAAATCAGTTCCCTTGCGACAGTAGAAATTTCATCACAGCAGGCTTCATTCCGTTTGCGCCATTCAATTCTGAGAATCTCTTCGCTGATCAGATTGTCATACTTAGCTGATTGGATATTCTCTACGAAACCTGGTAGTTCTTGCGCCGTCAGGCCGGCTGCGCGCGAAATCTGTTGAACAATCGCTCTGGCCTCATCCCCGCTAGTCTCCGGAAGCGTAACGCCAAGATCATGCGGTTCGCTTTCCAGGCCAGCGGCTTGCAAGGCAATAGCGAATGCATTCGTGACCGCGGTTCCACGCCATAAGAACAGATGCGTGTCTCTGCCGACACTTAAAATTCTAACGGAGTCAATCTCGAATTCCCGATAGGCCGCCCTCGCCTCGCCGAGCAGCCGCAATCCCTCCTTATCAAGATAAGGAGGCTCATCTACCCCACGCAACACGGTCCGCATTTCTGCAACGAATTCGTCGCTGACTGATTCTGAAAAGGCAGATTCGAATTTTGGAAGGCGCGCCGATTTATGAGGCGTAACGTCAAGCACTTTGCCTGGATCATCCACCGAAACGACGCGCCACCTCCGGCCGGCGAACAAGATTAGGCTGCCGATGCTGATAATATTGCTCAAAGGAAGAGTCCCAAGCGACTCTCCCTTGTGGATGAGACGCCATTCCTGATCCGTCGGAAAAATTGCGTAGAAGCTGCGGCTATCGACAATCTTTTCTCCTAGCTCGCCCAGCATGACAGCGCCGTCGGGCGCTTGCTCGATGAGCTTAACATCCGGATGAGCCATATGGCGCAATAGCCGCGCATAATCCTGAGTGGAAAAAGATGACAAGGGCCCGGCGTCGCAAATCGCTTTGTATAGCCGGTCGGCTCGTTCGCCGCCTCGGTCGGTTATGACCGAAAGTGTTTGGTGAAGAATGACAGTTGCTGTCGAGTCGTCGACAGCAGGCGGCTCAAGCTGGTCGCGAATGAGCAAACGAACCGCAGCGACCGCCCGCACAATCTCAAGCCGCAACCGGTCAATAGGATCATCTCCGTTGCGGACAAATCGCTCCCTCGCGTAAATGCGAAGTATCGACGGCGATCCCTCGCGGCGCCCGCTCCGACCCAATCGTTGTTTCAGGGAGCTGATTGATCTCGGCGCACCATATTGCGCTACGCTTTTTACCGATCCAAGATCGATCCCAAGCTCCAGCGTGGATGTCGCCACAGCCGTCGTCGGCAAATCGCCTCTGCGAAGACGCGCCTCCAAATCTTCGCGAAGTCCTTTAGAGATGCTGCCATGGTGCGCGAAAAATTCGTTGGGAACGGAGGCGTCTTCCGATAGTTGACGAAGGCGGTCGGCGATCACCTCTACGTCAACGCGGCGTCCGCCGAAGACAAGATTGTTCTCGCCGCGAAGGCGCCCGAACATATGCTCGGCAATTCGGGCAATCGCCGAGTGCTTGTCGTCCTCCAAATCCATCTCGTTGGCGGAAGAAGCCGGCGGTAATTCTTCATAGCCTCGGATTTGCAATTGTAGCTCGCGCTTTTCAGCAGAAGATTCAAGGATGAAAACCTCTTCCGGGTGCCGCCAATTCATCCATCGAGCGGCAGCGGATAGATCGCCGATGGTCGCTGACAGGCCAATGCGACGCGGCCTCGATTGGTTTAGCTCGTTTATACGCGTGAGCAGGCTCGACAAATGAAGCCCTCGCGGCCCGTGCAGAAATGCATGTAGTTCGTCGATGACGACAAACCGCAGGCTGCCAAAGAGTTTTCGAGCAGCGGCGGGTTTGCGAACGAACAGGGCTTCAATCGATTCAGGGGTAATGATGGCGACGCCGCGCGGTTCCTTGAGAGTTCTTTGCTTGGCTCCCTGGGGGGCGTCGCCATGCCAGCGAACGACAGGAATCTCCATCCGCTCGCAAAGCAGATCCAGCCGTTGAAACTGGTCGTTGATCAGCGCCTTCAAAGGACTGACGCACAATACGGAGAGTCCGGGCGCATCTTCGTTCTTGATCGCCGTCAGGATCGGCAGAAAGGCCGCTTCGGTTTTTCCCGCCGCCGTCGAGGCGGAAATCAGGACATCCCCTTCCCCGTCAAGAATTGCGGGAATTGCGCGATCCTGGATATCGCGAAGCGCCCGCCACTTCTTCTCCCAGATCCATCGCTGGACTTCCGGATGCAGCCGGTCGAATGCCTTAGAGGGTGATGGAGGTGAGCTCATCATCGCCATCCGATGCGGTGTCATCCACCCCTTCCTCCTCCTCATCGGGAGCGATATCCGTAGCGCCGAGCAGCGCCCGCCATTCTGTCTGCGGGTTCTGTTCTAAAACCGCCAGCATGTGAACGAAGGCCTTGATCGTATTTCTGGGCGTCCGGAAATAAGCCTCCCCGACGTGTTCGCTGCAATGTTCCATAAAAGCCTCCAGCGCCTCATCCGGAACAAGATACGCCTTTTCATTCCCGCCCGAATAGACGTGCCTCAGATTCTGGAGCAGCACATAGAGTTCTTCGGGGGTCAGGCTTTGAAGCCGCACGATCGGTCCCGTCATGTCGACAAGACCGTCTACGGCGAACGTATTCTCCGAAAGCCTTGATTGCAGGGCTTCATAACTATAAAGGCCGCGGCGAGGGTCCATCAAAAATTCAGGCGTCCCGCCGAAAAGAAAACCAATGCCGCCGACGTTCCCCTGAAGAACATCGTTCAACATTCTGAGGATTTGCTCGTAGTTCTGCTTTCTCGCTTGCGCGCTTTGGAGTTTGTAGAGATTGACCATCTCGTCGAATACGATGAGCAATCCGCCATATCCTGCAAGTCTCACGAACTCAGAGAGAAGCTTTAAGCCGTCATAGATCGAGGCGTCGTCTATTATGGTCCTGACACCGACAGCCTGTCGTGCTTCTGTTTTCGTTGAAAACTCACCCCGCAGCCACCTCAGGGAGCCTGCCTTCAGCACATCGTCGCCGGTCTCGCTGCCCCGCCAATAGGCCTTAACAACGGTTGCAAAATCATAACCGCCTACAAGGTCCTGCAACGCCGCCAGCCTTTCATCTATGACCTTTTCGATTGGCTTTTGTTGCGCTTCGCCCCGTCGCACGCATTCGGTTACGAAGCGTTCGAGGATATTCTGCAATGCTCCCCCGTCAGGATTAGTGCGGGTCGAGAGGTTTTTGACCGCCTCCGCATAGAGCGTTCTCGCCTGCCCGCCGGTCGCATGAAGGCGCCTATCCGGCGCAAGATCCGCATGCGCGGTGACCAGCTTCTTTTCAAGCGCAATCAAGCGCACCAAGTTTGAAAAGAATGTCTTGCCGGCGCCGTATTCGCCGATAATGAATCGCACAGCGGACCCGTCCTCGGCAATTCGGTCTATATCGCGCACCAGCGCATTCAACTCTGCGGCCCGTCCGACCTGAATGTGTTGAAGCCCGATGCGCGGCACAACACCGGCCGCAAGCGCCTGAACAATTGTGTCTCTTTCTCGTGTGCGGATCTTCGGAGACTTCGCCATCATCTTTTCTCCAGCGTTTGAATTTCCTCAAAGAGGTCGCTCACAATGCAAATATTATCTTCTGCATCGAGAACCGGCTCGCCAATAACATCAAAGCCCCATTCATTGATGGTCTCCATCGCGCCATCTGGGAGCAATTGCGGCCGCCTCGCTTCGCTTTCAAAGGAAGGGCGCGACAGTTCGCCATTCGCAATCAGATAACTCAACAATTCGCCATGCTGCTGATCCAACCCTTCAAATCGCAACGACATGTTGTCTGCAGCTTTCGAGGGCGGCTGAACGAATTCCTCGTCTTCACTGGCGAATATCTCGCTGAGAAGCCCCGCCACTTGCGCTGTTTCTTTGGTGATGCGCTCAATCTTCTGGCGATCGATTGACCCCGCTTTCTCCGCCGCCATTCCGGGTAAAGGGGGCACGGACGTACCAGGCTCAGGAGTCGCCGGCCTGACAGCAATCGGCTCATCGGAACCAGCAGCGCCCCGATGCAAGGCAGCGTAGGCGTCTTCGGTCGGGAAGCCGAGGGTACGGAAGAGTTGCTCGATATATTTCACTTCAGCGGGCTCGACCCGGCCGTCTGCGAGGACTGCATCAATCGCCGATCTTGCGATCGTCTTTCTGATCTCTTCATCAGCTTTGGATAATTTCCGCAAAACCGGCTGGTGACGCGGTGCATTGCGGCAGAGGGCTTTTGCGTAAGCGAAAAGACGCTGACGTTCGTCAACTGAAAGGCCGGGCACAGAAAGGATTTCAGATTTGATATGCTCAATCTCTTCCTGGGCGATCTCGCCGTCTGCTCCAGCAGCAAGCGCGCAAATTTCTGTTACCGTCTTCGCCGCGCGATAAGGATCGCCATCAGCGTCAATAACCCCGCCCTTCCCTTCAAACAAAACGACGATGTCGTCAGGGCCCGGCGGCATGCTTCCCAACCGCCGGTCAGGCTCGAATCCCAGTCCCAACTTATCAAGCACGGCCCCCAGCTTGTTCAGCGTCGCTGCAGGAATTTTTCCGGTTTTCGGAACCTCCAAATCAATCGCCTCGAGCAATGATTTTACCGGCATCCATCCGGATTTCTTCTCAGACAGGCGCGCTACAATCACGGAGGCAATTTCCTTCAGCGGATTGGCGGATGGCGCATCCATGAGGTCCGCCGGAAGCAACGCTGCAGCGTCGATCGTTCCTTTCGCTTCTGGTGAACGCCCAATCAAGCGGCTGTAAGCATCAAGTTCGCTAGTACACTCGGCGAGAAGCCCGTTCAGCTTGTTCACTGGCGCCGTCAGCGCCCCAATGTCCGGCAGATTGTCGCCTTTTCCCGAAATCGATGCGTTAAAACGGCCGCTCGCAGCCTGATAATCCAGGGATAGCTTCTTTTTCGGCGGTTTGACCTTTATGCCGTTTGGAAACCGCTTGTTAAACCGAACATTCCAAAGCGCGCCCAGTTCATCGAAACATCGGATGGCAGGCGTCCGAAGCTGTACGGCCGGTGATGAGACCATCCAGAGCAAGGCGTCATCGGCGTCGAGGTTCTCGCCATCCAGCACCTTTCGGCCAAGGTATGCTCGTACGTCATACGGCATTTCGAAAAGTGAAGAGCGTGGCGGTTCGACCGGAGGTCTTTGATCAAGCTTTGTCGTCAAAAATCCCGCCGCATCGAGCAACCGTTCGGCATAGCCGCGGAACGAATTATTGCCGCCGTAAATTGAAAGAAGGCGCTTTACTTCAGCGAGAATTTCATCGGCCTCTGCCTCTGCTTGTTCAAAGAACAGCCGGTATTCGAGGCCGTAGAAGTACAAAAATACATAACCGACGCCAATTTCAGGATCGTCGCGCCCGCTCGCCAACCATTCGAGATACGTTCCCCGAGCCCGCGGCTCAATCTCTGAGTAAGATGGCCAATACGGCATCGAGTCCCCGCCGGGATCGCGTGCGGAGCCAGAAGCTGACAAGGACGGATTGATCAGCGCGTTCTGAGGGCGGTCTGAATCTCCCGGGCGATTGCGTTCGCCCACATAGATCATTCCTCCGTCAATTCTGACGCCCTGGATGATGACGGCGTCACCTTTCGGCACCCATTTCATGGGACGACCTTTGGAAGCGGACTTCCGGGGCGGCGTTTTTGCTTGCGACCGGGGCGAGGCTACCGCCTGTGGCGGCACAGCACTTTTCAGGCGTGAGGCCGTCGGCTTCTTCCGGCCATTGAAGAAAAAGAACAAGGCCACTCCGGCAATGATCAAAAGCCACCACATTGAAAGTCACCGCCCAGAATCAGTATTTCAGAATATTGGCGGCATTATTAGTGATTTTGACCATCATTGGGAGAGTACATTTACGCATATCGGGCGATCTGAAGGCGATTCGCGTTGGTCCCATCTCTTGACGAGCGCCAATGCCATATATTTGCCAATCGTAACATGAAATCAGGGGTGCCGAAGAGCCGGATACCGAAAAACTCATTTAGGACTATCCCAACAGCTGGCGATACCCCTTTTCCATCATGAATCTCCCCCGCCGGATGGATCGCCTGACGCGGTCAATCAAATACCCTCCCTCTGGCGCCCAGTCATCGTTGACTATGTGTTCACCATACAGTGCGACCGCGATGTCCCGCATCGGAGTCTGTCGAAGCCAAAGATCGAGCGCGATAAGCACTTCGCCAAGGCGCGCGCTTTTGGCGTCTGGCTTGAAGAGCGATTCTGCAAATTCGCGCTCGCTGTACAGATGAAACAATCGACGCATCGCGAGCAACTGGCGTTCAATATTTCTGGCAGGCGCAATTTGAGGAATAATCGCCTGCCCTACACTCACAAAATCTCCGCCTATGCAATTTATCTGAATTTGCTTTGAACCCGTTTTAAGAAGCAATTGTGGCGTCTGATCTGGCCCGGTCAGCAGAATTTTATCGCACTTAAATTTCTCCAACTTCAGCACATTGTCTTCTGTCTCATCGGCAGGCGAATTAACAATTCTTGCATCTATGATATCAACGGATAGATCGCGCGCCCAAAAAACTACCGTATTATCGATTGGACGATCGCAACGGTCGCAATAAAGAACCCCAAAGTCTTCTGGCGACTCCCCCTCACCGACCGTAACAACCGTTACGCCCCCTACGCTTTTGCTTGGAGGAGTTTTCTCTTCTCTTGGTTCTACAGCGGAAATAAATTCGGGGTTTCGCCGAAGGAACTCGAAAGCCCATCCCGCAGATGTCCGCGCCTCGCCGTCTGTGAGAGGCGTATGTTCCGGCAGCGCCTGTTGAACAGCTCTGTCCACGTTCCCAAGGCCTTAAACCCGTCAAATTGGCTTTCTCGTTGACAATGCTAATGCATTTTTTCCTTCGCTAAAAGAGGAAGATAGTAGAACATCATGCATAATTGCGATATAGGTTTTCCTGGCCTTTGCTTTGCAGGAAATAGTTTGATTTTATTGCATTTTTTGCTGTCCGAGATTGAATAAACTTGCCGCCCGAGCACAAAATATGACTAATCATCTTCGCAAAAAGAGTAACATAGATTTGATGCCGGATATTCTGCCCACCAGGAACGGCGCGCCAGCCACCGTAGAACTGCCGGCATCAGTGTGGACAAGCGCTTTGGATCATCCAAGTCACAGCGCCGGGCCGACTGACGGGCACTGGGCGTTCATGAAAAACGCAAGCGGTTCCCTCCGCGAGACCTTGCGGCAGGTCGTTGGATGTAAATGGGAGGGCGCTCTTTACAAGCTTGACGGCCATGTGCGGGCTGGACTGTGGCGCAATGGCGCTGTCGCAGCGCCGGCGACAGTTCGCGCAACGATTTATTTTCCTGAATCCGAACGTGAATTTTACGATCTATACCGGGCCCATCACGCCGCCAGCTCTGCGATCAGTCGCCTTGACGACATACAGGCGGCGTTTCGTGAAAATGAAATGAGCCTTAATTCCAGACGTCTGAAGCATGGGCTCCTCGTTCAAGCGTTCACATTGGCGCTGCGCGGAAGAATTAGAGTCGCGTCAGATGAAACGCCCGTCGATCTCAGAAATGCAGTCGGTTTATTTCGCGACGAACTGCTTCTGCTCGACAAGGCGATGCCGAGCACGGAAATCTTTCAGACTGGCGTCGTTGCGGCCGCGTTGATTTGCCTGACGCTCTATCCAAAGCACGAAGTGTTCTTCGAAAAGCTAGCTCAGGAAAAAGGCAACAAACGCGACGGGTTATTGGACCCTGTGGAATGCGTTTTAAGCCTAGTCGAAAAAATCCGGAACCAGGGAACTGCATCGATTGATGCTGTACAGGAAGATTTATGCGCGCGAACAGTGCGCGCTTTTCTGGCCCATATGCGCGGCGACCCGGAAATCTTTGAAGGTCGGGTCAACAACACAATGAAGCGGTACTGGTTCAAACGCATGATTCAGGGCGTTGACCTCGATGCCTATGTGAAGCGGGTTCGGCGAAAGAAAAAAATCGCCGACAAGGGTGAAATTTAAGCGGGACGGCATGGGATGCGGGAACGCGAGAAAGCCGGCACGCCGGCGCCGGTTGAATGGCGCGCATTAACCCGCCTTGTTGCGGGCTCGCTCCTCTTTGCGCTGATAATTAGCGCGTTCTCTCCACCAGACGCCAGAGCGCAACAAGAACGCCCCGTCGAAGCAGTTATTCTTCGACCTGCCCCAAACCCCACATTCGATGAGATATTTAACGCCATTGAAATGGGCATTCGATCGCGAGGGTCTGCGCTTTCTATTACGGAGCGCCGGCTCGATGCTTTCGCATCTGCGCAAGCGATGCGAAACGGTATTTCCTCGGATGCGCCCGAACTTGTTTTCACGCTCGGCCGGCAAGCAGACGAATCCTATCGAAGCAGCGGCCTGGATATCCGCCAAGTGGTGGGCGGACTTGATATTGAGCCGGGCCTAGGAAGCCGGGACGGCGTCTCCCTGACCGCCGATCCCGTATTCCTGCTCAGCCGATTGAAAACGCTTATGCCGGAAAAACGGCGAATAATTGTCGTTTACGACCCTTCAAAAGACCGTTGGCTCATTGAGCGCGCCAAAGCGATATCGGCTTCTATCGGGATTACAATCGTCGCCCATGAAGCCACGACACTCTCGGAAGCTTCAAACCACTACTGGAATATCCTGAAATACGGCAACCCCGAAACTGATGTTTTGTGGCTTCTTTCCAACCCGTCATTTGTCTCAAACAGCAATCTTCCGCGCCTCGTCGAAGAGAGTTGGCGGCGTAATTTTACGATCATCAGCAACAATATCGATCATGCGCGCCGCGGAACGTTTATTGCTATTTATCCTGATCTTGAGGCGATGGGCGCTCAGCTTGCCGATCTAGCCATCGCAATTTCTGAGAATCCTAACAAGCGCCCGGAGGTCGAACCGCTCGGCGCAGTAAAATTCGCCGTCAACAAGCGGATTGCAAGTCACCTCGGCATAGCAATATCGGCGCAGGATGAGCGATCCTTTGATCTCATCCTGGGGGAGCGATGAGCACGATGTTCAATCGTTTCCGCCAGATGCGAATTAGCCGTCAGCTCTCCATCACTGCCGGAGCCAGCATCATTCTATTCTCGGTTACCCTGACGGCTATAGCCTCTACCTTGATTTCACGTCAGCTCAGAGACAACGCAGTTACTGATGCGCGGCTGCAAACCGAGCAATTCGCTGAACGCACCATCTTCGCGTTTCTCGTAGAAGACCTGACAGTCGCAGAAGAGGCGATTGGGAGCATCACCGCATTCCCAAATATTGATGATGCGAGACTGATTAGAGCCGACGGCGAGACACTGGCAAGATACGATAATGGCCACGCTATAAATGACACCAACAGCCCGATCCGTCATCTCACAAATATAAGGGAGTCCTCTGAGTATTGGATAGTCGCCGCGCCGGTTCTGTCCTCTCCAGAACCCAACGATTTAGATAACGGATCGGTCAACGCGGAATATCTTGGTTCAGTTGTGCTGGCGTTCTCGAAATCGCCGGTGCGTGAAACTATTCGTACAATCTGGGTCATCAATGGTTTAGCGGGGTTAGCCGCCGCCGGCATATTCCTGGCACTATTATCCTTCCAGATGCGTGTGCTGACCGATCCATTGAGATCGCTAAGTTCAACGATGTCGAATGGCGGGCGTGACGCGCCGCGTAAGCGCGCCAGAATATTTGGATCCAAGGAGATTCAGGAAATCGCCGCGATCTATAACCAGCTTATGGATGAGATCGAGACATCCCAGGCTGCGCTAGAATCAGAAGTAGCGATCCGAACGCAGGAGCTAAAAACCGCCCGCGATGCAGCGTTTGCCGCCAACCGGCAGAAGTCCGAAATTATGGCCGCGGTTACCCACGAAATGAAAACGCCTTTACAGGCGATAATCGGCTATACGCAATTGACGCTAGAAGAGCTGGAATTCGCCGTCGAAGACGACGCCGCCCATCGCTCACGGGAACAACTTTCAAATATTCTCGGACGCGCGCATGAACTCCTAAACCGCATCACCCAGATGCTTGATCTGGCCCGCGCAGAAGCAGGAAAGTTCGACCTTAATCTGGTCGAAACCGACATCAGCGCACTGCTTCACGATGCCCAGAAGTCGATCCTGCCACTTGCTGCAGAGAGGAACAACAAGTTCACTGCTGAAATCGACTGTCCGGCGACAATTCTGATCGACCGCGACAAGTTTCAGCAGATCGCGCTTAACCTTATGACGAACGCCTGCAAGTTTACGCACAATGGCGAGATTTACCTCAGATGCAAAGGTCGCCCCAACCGGCTATTGTTAGAAGTCGAAGACACGGGCGTCGGTATCGCTGAAAAGGATATTGATTCTGTCTTTGAACCTTTCCGCCAGGTCGATATGAGCGCCAGTCGCGCATTTGGCGGAACCGGGCTTGGCTTGGCTATCTCACGACAATTTGCAAAATTAATGGGTGGCGAGATTGATGTTCGCAGTGAGCTTGGTGCGGGGTCGGTATTTACAGCTAAAATTCCGCTACCAATTAAGATGGGCGCCTATGGCGCAAAATAAGTTGAATATCTCTGTCCGGCATAAGCGTCACGCCGACTTTATCGCCCACCGTTTGACCATCGACCAGTCTAAACTCAAATTTCTGCGCGCATCTTGCAATGGTCATTATCACTTCCATAAGCGCCAAATGCATACCGATGCACTTTCGCGCGCCGCCACCAAAGGGAAAAAACGCAAATTGGTGCTGCGGACTTTTACTTCCCGACTCAAACCGATCCGGACAGAATTTATCCGGTTCCTCCCAATACTCCGTCTGCCTATGCGTCACCGCGGGTGAAAGTATAACTGTTGCATTCTTTCTCAGAGGGCATCCCTGAACCGGTTTCGTTTCGCTGGACGCGCGCCGTTCCAAAGCGTAGGCCGGCGGCTTCAATCTTAATGTCTCCATTACAAATGCATGCGTGAAAGGTAATCGCTCAGCCTCATCAAAATCCGGCAAGTGCGATTCCGAAAGTTGTGATGCCTCCGCAGCAATTCGGTCCGCAAAGTTCGGATGCGACGCAAGATAATAGAATGCCCATACTAACGCATTTGCAGTCGTTTCTAAGCCGGCAAAAAAGAATGCCGTCGCCTCATCGCGCACTTCCTTCTCGCATAATTGATCGCCATCTGACGACTTGAGCAAACGGAATTGATCGATGAGAGTTGAAGTAGCTTGGGCGGTGCTGCTTGTGATAGAATGGTCAACTATGTCGTTAAACTTTTTCAAGGCGTTCCTAAATTTTTTGCCTTGCGCAAGTTTTGAGTTCTGAAACGAGCCCCTTAGGACAAAACTTCGGCAGAAGACACCAAACAAAGCCTCATTGATACTGGTCACGGCTTCGCTAGCGGCCTGCGCGCGCTCCGACGACATATCTTCGCCAAACATGATCGTTGTCATGATATCGAGAATAAGGTGGTTGGCCTCTGTCGATATATTAACGACCGAACCTTCTGCATCTCTGTGACTCCATCTTTCAACCAACAAATCAACATTTGAGTTTATGATCGGACGCCATGCCTGAACTGATTTCTTCAAAAATAACGGCTGCAGCAGTTTGCGTTTTCGGCGCCATTCATCGCCATTTTCTAGCGCTAACGAGTCACCAAACGCCGCCTTCATTGAGGATGTGAGAATCCCTTTCGTAAAGTCGGGCTCGCCCCTTGTCAGGACTTCTTTCACGCCGTCTGGCGAAGATACCAAATAAGCGTTTGAAGTCATTATTTTGAATTCAACTGGCCGATCATCTCGCTCGGCAAACCTTCTGAGCGATCCGATAAGATCATTCGCCAAAGCAGGAAGCTGGCCTAGGAATGGCCAGCCCTTTATAAAATATGGCCTGTCTCTTTCTGATGACGACCTAGCATTTTCGCTGGTACGCTTCACCTAGACACTCCAATTCGAGCAATAATCTTTCGACCTTCAAGGGGAATATCATCCGTTGGGAAAATCAGATTTGGACTGGGTTCGAGAGCGCGCTTGTCTAACAAATTCGTTGCAGCGACCCGCACAAAGAGACCTGTAATTTGCCGTGGTCTATATTCCAATGACAGATTGGCGAGCGCATATCCGTTTATTGGCGGACGGATGTCGGATGCTGCACGAGAGCGATTTCCGACATACTTGACGCCAATCAATCCTGACCATTCAGGCGTCATCATCCAGCGTCCTTCAGCATATAACAGGTGTTGCGGGACGCCGCTAACCCGTTGGCCTGAATCGCGAAGCTCTGCGCTTTGGTAAGCGTAGCTCGTCCTCACACTCACATTATCACTGACCTCCAAACGCCCATCGAGCTCAACTCCGGCCCCTCGCGTGCCGCCCGTGTTTTCAAATGTCGGTATCCCAGTCATCGGAGAGGGGACGACTTCAATTAAATCATTGGTCCAATAGGCATAACCTGTAATTGATGTTTCGAACGCTTCTGACCATCGCTTTTCCAGAACGATTTCCGCCGTATCTATCATTTCTGGCTCTAAGTCCTGATTGCCTCTTGCGACCTGTCCTGATCCTTCTGTCTCCTCCAAGAACGTAGGCGCTCGGAATGCGCTTCCGTAAAGCGCCTTGACGGTAAGTGTTGGCTTTGCGTTCCAAACCACTGATGCGCGTGGATTGATCGTCAAGCCGAAATTGGAGAAATGATCGAACCGGACGCCAAGCGTCACAGTCCAGTCCGGGGCCACTGACCATTCATCTTGCAAGAGTCCGAATACATTCGTTCGCGAATCGGCAAAGGCGTTCGGAAGGACGCCCAGTTCGTCCGTTGTAAGAAATCCGGGCGCAGGCAATAACACACCGCCGGGACCTTGAAGAAAGTTGCGGCGATCCACAATATTCGTGGCTTCTTGATATGTAACACCGAAACCTGCCTTTAGCTTGTGAGCATTTCCTGGCGCATACAGAATTTCGGCGCGCCCGCGATATTCCGTGAGGTCGAAATCGATTTGGTTCAAAACGCCCTCCGGAAAAAAGCCGAATGCGCCCGGCGGGTTCGATTGAAATAATGCTTTGAAATCTTCTCTGAAGAAGCTCGCCGTCGCCATCATCTCCAAATTCTCGGTGAGGGCTGTTTCGAACGTTAGATCAGAAGAAAATAGATGAAGATCTCTTTCGCCGACAGGATCGAGCGCAAATGCGACACCAGCTCCATTTTGGGCGTCTATGATGCCCTGATATGCGGCGCGCCAGGTGAAGCTGTCTCCAATGCGAAAATCGCTTCGCGCATTGATATCGGTTCTACCGAGCCTAATGCCGCCAGGCGCTAATGACGCGCTCGTGCTAAACAGTTGGTCGAGGAAAGTCTGCACGTCGGCCTGCACAATTGGATCGTCGCCACTCGTCGTTTGCACTTCTAATGAAAGCGCCGCTTCAAAGCCATCTCGAATTATTCCGCTTTGAATCCAGCCGCCATAGGTACTGAAACTTCCGCCCAATGCGCCGACCGAGAAAGGTCCGATTTCCTGAGCAGTCTTCGTAATAATATTTATCGTGCCGGCAAAAGCATCCGCGCCATATAGCGCTGAGCCTGGGCCCCGTACGATTTCAATGCGGGAGATATTTTGAACTGGTAAAGTCCAACCGAGCGGCCTGCCGCCCTGCACGGCGTCGCCAATGGGGGCGCCATTGATCATAACCAAAACGTGTGGATTTACTTCCGACGCTATGGATCGAATTACATATATGCTGTCATGCGCCCGGTTTTTTGATATATGCAAGCCGGTGACGGTAGCGAGCACTTCTTCGATTCTGGTCGCGCCGAGCGCTTCAATGTCCTTCGCTGTAATTACTGTCGCAACGGCTGGCGCTTCGGAGATCGGCTGCTCGTAACCGACCGCCAAACTAAACATTTGATCCCCGCCAAGAGATTGGACCAAATCATTTTCCTGTGCGAACACCTGTCCAGGCAGAAAAGCCATGAACGCTGCCGAAATTGCTCTCTTTGAGTTATTTATCTTGTACGTCATTTAACACCTCCACCCATTCATCGTCGGTTAAATCCTGCGGCGCGCCGGCAAGCATGGCGTCCAGCTGCATCGCGGCGCCGGACGTATTTCCCTGACGCAAGCTGATTGATGCGGCGGTCGCGCGATGTGCGTTCTCACGCGCGGCTGCGCGCATTTCATCGATTTCCCGGTCGGCGCGCGCCAGCGCCATTTCTTGAAACAGGCTTCGACAGAGCGCGCGAAGCACATTGATGTCGAATGGTTTCTCGACGAACTCATTGGCGCCGAGCAGCATCAGATTTGAATGGCGGCTTTGCGAAGCGTGCGCGGTGACAATGATGACCGGCTGTTTGGGATTGACAACGAGAATTTCCTTGAGCACTTCCTCTCCGGGCAACGCCGGCAACATGAGATCAAGCAGGACGAGATCGTGGCGTTTTTCTTTCCATACAGAGAGACCGTCCGCGCCGTTGACGGCGATTTCGACCTTGTAGTCGGCATCAAGCGCGCGCCGTGCGGTTTCGGCGGCGTCCGGGTCGTCTTCAATGATCAAGACGCTGGACCGCCGCCGCTGATCGATCGCCGCCTGAACGATGCGAGGAATCGCATCGGGTTCGGCCAGCGAAGCCGTTGCAGCGTTCAGGCTTTTCGCGATGGCGTCGAACCCGGCGCTTGGTGCGCCTCGATGAAGAACCACAATCGGCAGAGCGGGAGCGCAGAAGCGCCCTGAGCGGATGATCTTGGCGAGACGCCAGCAGTCGCAATCCTCCAGCTGATCCTGAATAATTGCGCAATGGAATGGCCTGCGGCGCAGCCGGTCGATAAGTGCGCGCCCGGTCTCGCAATAAATCGTCTTGAATCGCTCCCCCCAAAACGCCGCGGAGGCAGGCGCGGCGAGCGGCCTTAAAATGTCGGAGGCGACAATAATCGCCTGCTTTGTATCCTTTAATGGTGCAGGAACCATGCTACCCCCTGCCCGAAACAAGACTGTGGAAATTTTTGTAAAGACAAGCGCTTTGATCAAGTATTCTGATGCAGAACTTCAAATCGAGGCGCGCCGCTTTCCTGTTAAACTTGTGTTTTTTGCACTGGCGAATAGATGACATTTCTGTGATCGGCATGACTGTCTCCTAGCGGCCCAGCCCGCTGCGCGTTCGTCCGAAATTCCAGTTGACGCGCCCGCGCTCCATGACGCCCTCGATGAGCCGGCCCCTGCGCGCCTCCATGACCGGCCGCCACGGGACCAGCGTAAATTCCTTCGATTTTTCGAGCACCGCGAAACGTCCGGCGGAAAGATCGAGCCGCTCTGTGAAGCGGCCCTTGATGGTCTCTCCATCTTCGGTTGGAACAAATGTCTTGCCGAGTCTGTGCCCTAGCGTTTCAGCGTGCGCATTCATGGCGGCGGCGCCCCGCGCCGCGAGCTTGTCCTGATCGATGGAGAAGCCGTTTTCTTTTTCCTGCGCCAGACCTTGCGCAAGAAGCCAGTTGCGGCGCGTTGCAAGCGCCTTCTGAACTGCACTGCCAAACCCAAGCGCGCCGTGAGTGTCTTCGCCCTTCTCTATGGCGTCATCAAGAAAGGTCCGTGTGGGCGCCGTCGTCAGCGCATCAAGCCTGACCCATGACAATGTCCGCATTCGCGCCGACGCCTTCGCCGCTTCAAACTGCGCTGTACGTTCAAGAAAGTCGCCCGGAATGCGCCATGTCCCATCGGCCAGGCGCCCGCCGATGCCGGCCCGGCGCAACG
Organism: Hyphococcus sp.; assembly: GCF_965267305.1. GTDB lineage: Bacteria > Pseudomonadota > Alphaproteobacteria > Caulobacterales > Parvularculaceae > Hyphococcus. The sequence continues at coordinate 1,228,408 of NZ_OZ253945.1, forward strand.
CTTCGAGGCGGCGCTTATGCGCAAGCCGGTATTCGGGGCTGGCGGAAGGATCGCAGCGCGCGTGCAAGGCGTCTGAATACATCCCGTCATGACGCGCGGCGATTTCAGCGATGGTGCGGTCGGATTTGCGCGGCGCCGCTGAAGCCAGCGAGGCTTCGACAATCGCGCCTTCCGGCGGCGCCGTTCCGGGGGCGCCGTCAAAGGTTACATGCCACTGATTTCCATCGGCGCCGTCGAGCGCCAGAAAGCGCTTGTCATGCGCGTCGTCTGCAGCGCCTTCGCCGACCACGCGTCCGACTAGGCGGGGCGGCGATCCCGCAGCTCCGAGCTCGCGCAATTTCGCGGGCTCGAATTGCAGCCCCATGGCCGCGCCCATAGAGCGGATGATGTCGCCGCGACGGCCCGCTTCCCGCAGCGTTTCTTCGAGGCCCGGCGCGAGCCGCCAGCCATCCTTTTCGCGCGCAGCGAGGCGCATCTTTTCGAGGGTTCGGAGCCGCGCCAAAAGCAGCTTCGTTTGAAAGCGCTCATAAGCTGTCCGCCCATGCGACGGGGCGACCACGCCGTCTATGGCCGCTGCACAAAGTTTGCGGTCGAGCGACGTGAAGCGCTCCTTGTCGATTTCCGCGTGGCGACTGCGGGCGATGGCGAGATCGCGTCGCGGCCCCAATTCGAGCGTCGCAATTTCCTCGGCGCGCTTACGAAAACCGTGGGTGATATAATCCCGCGCGATGACGAGATCGCGGCCCTGATCGTCGCGCCCGCGCAGCACGATATGCACATGCGGGTGGTCGGTGTCGTGATGGTTGACCGCAACCCAGTCGAGGCGCGTGCCAAGATCGCGCTCCGCCGCCGCCATGACGGCGCGCGTGTAGCCGTTGAGATCGTCGAGTTCGCCACCGTCTTCCGGCGACAGGATGATCCGGAATTGATGGCGGTCGCCGCGCCCTTCCTCCAGAAACGCCTTGCCGTCCGCTGCGTCGCGATCCGGACCGTAGAGCTTGCCGGGCGCGCCATCTTTCTCGGCGCCGTCGCGCTGGATATAGCGCAAATGCGCGCGCGCCTTACCGAGGCCGTTGGCGCCGAGGCGGACCGAACGGATCTTCACGGCGGCGCGCCGCATGTGATGGCGAGCAAACGCCCGCCCGTTCGCAATGAACGCCGCGCCGAGCCCGGCGCCGCGGCCGATCTGGGCGCCCACAAAACGTCTCGAACCGCGCCGTGCGAAGACGCCGGGCCGCGCCTTTTCCATGCTTGCGTAAAGACGCGCCAGATAGCGCTTGGAGGCCTTGCCGCCCTGGGCGCGAATGCGCCCCAAGCGTGGTTGGAAATCGCTGTCAGCGCGCATACCGCATCCGCCGCATTTTGGCGCCGCCGCTGTCAAGGCGGCGCCACCTAAAAAGATGTGCAGACAAGGGCTTAGCCGCATAGCGGCGTCGCCCGTTTAATCTTGCCCTTCCCGCCTTATTCCGTACCCGTCTCATTTCTTCATTCCATTTCCTGAAATTGGTTCCGCTCGCCGCGCGTCCAGACAGGACGCGCGACGCCGATCACGAAAGCGGTTTTGGTCGCTCCGAAATACCGTCCATCCAGGGACTGAGCGTGATCGTTGAGAAGAAAGATTTCATCGGCTTCGAGGGTCTTGCAGCCGCTCCAGACCGGCAGTGTGCGGCCTTCGGAATCGCGAAGCAGCGCATGGGCGACAACAGCGCCGTCAATTGAAATAGTGTCTTCGTTACGGCAAATACGGGCGCCGGAACGCGCCGCAACACGCTTCAAAAGCGGCGTCGCCGGCGGCAGATAACCGCGTTCGTCGATCAGCGCCTGAATGCGTGGCGTCGGCGCTACGATGACAAAATCGCCGCGCTCAAGCCTCTCTTGCAATACCGAATAAAGCCCAATGGGCGCGCTGGCGCTGGCGTTCCAGACGAGGCGCGGCGCAAATTCGGCGGCGCTTGCAACGCCGAGCGCAGCAACCGCCACGGCGCCAATAATGAGAGGTTTCTTGCGGCCCCTCTTCATGATTGCCCAGCCGCTCTGTCGCGATCCGGCGACCCGGCGCCGCCGGTCGACGTATATTTGCGTCCCTGCGACCAGCCGTCGAGATCGGCGCGATGATAGAGAATGCGGTTGCCATGTTTGCGATAGACAGGCCCGCCGCCGTAAATCCGGTAATATTCGAGCGTGCGTTCGCTTAATCTCAAATATTGCGCCGCTTCCGCTGCATAGAGAAACGGGCTTTCGGGGCTCTTTTGCGTCCCGGTCATCATCCATCGCCTTTCCGCGAAGCGTCTTGCTCGCCGCTTTACGGGAGGTCGTGCAACCAATCCCACGAAGGTCACAATGAACGGGCGAAGACCAAGCGCCCAGAGTCGAATTTACGATGACGCAAAATCGACTCGGATGACGCAGAAATGATTCCGGATAATGAAAACCCCCGCGCGGAAGTTCCGCGCGGGGGGGCGTTAATGCAATGGAACCCTCGCGTTAGTTTTGCGGATTCCAGAGAATGGCGAGGACGCGCTCGTCTTCCTGCCCGGCGGCGCGGGCGAGGTTCGCGAAAACGCGTTTCTCGCCAAAGGCCGGATGCGCGAAGGTGAGCGAGACGTAGGGCTTGCCGGAATTTTTCCCGACGCGGTTCCAGCCGCCGCCGATCTCATTGCCGCGCGCGGCGTAGATGCGGAAATCGGGCTGGCGCTCATTGTCCTTCGCCTCGTTGGGAACGATGGTGATCTTGGTATTCAAGGTCATCATCGCCAGCGTGCCTTCAAAGCCGCCATTCTCGCGTTTCGTTACGGTTCCAAGTGATTGAGCCATCTTTTCGTCTCCTTATTGCTTGGCCGGAGAACCATTCCCCGGCCTGACGCGAAACGATGAGAACGGCGCGCCGGACCGCCTGAACCCCCTCTTTCACTTTTGGGGGCCGAAGCGCAGCGGAGGACCGGCGGGGACGGATTTTTTGTTTCGCGATGAAGGCCGAAGGCCGAGGAAAAAATTCGTCAACGCCGGTTTCGGGCGGGCCGGTCGTCGTTCAGTTTCGCGCGATAAAGGCCGGGAATGGTCGTCGTCGCTCAAGCGAAATCGAGAGAGACGAATGGCGTTCTGAGCGCCGGAACTGAAGCGCGCAAATTGAACGCATCGCTGATTGAAGGCGTGGCTTTGATGACCTGAATATCGCACTAATCAGTTCCTAAAATGACGAGGCGAAGCGCGAAATGCGCCCCGCCCCGTGATCGCCTAGCCCGCAAAAAGCGGCGCAATTTTCTCGGCGCGTTTGACCGCGCCGGGCTTTCCGACGTCGCCATAGGACAGCGCCGGAAACTGCAGCCAGCGCGGGCGCCAGTTCTGCGTTTTTTCGCGACCGTTCCGGCCGTCGAGGCAGTCGCGAATGATCGCTTTCTGGGCTTTCGCCGTCGCATCGCTGTTCGCCTTCGCAACGCTGTCGCCTGCAATGTCGGCGAGCATGGCGTTGGTCATGTTTTTGTCGCGCAAAAGCTCAAAAAACGCATCGTCGGGCGTCATCCAGTCGGCGATATCAATAGGCACAACGCGCGCGAGACAGTCCACCGCCTCGTGACCGGCGGCGATGATTTCCGCCGTGACGAAAGTCAGAATACGGGTGATGTCTGTATCCGAAAGCGTCATTATTTTTGCGAAAACGCAAGCCATTCGCCAGCCGTCTTCATTGCCGCCCGTGATAAAGGACGGCTCGTCAAGATCGAGCAATTTGCCGATGTCGGCGCGCTCTTTCTCAAATGCTATTTGCCCTTTCGACGCCGCAACGCTCGCCGCCGTTTCCTCTTTCCGCGTCGCCTGCCGGTCGGGCTGACAACGGATATTCGGCGCGCCTGCGATCAGATGCGCCGCCAGCAAACGCATCGCAATTTGTTGGTGTTTCAAGAGCACGACGCGCGCGGCGGCATGGCGGTGAAGGTCCACATAATTCTCCAAGGGCGCTGAGCATTCGGGTCGCTCAGTGCGCTTTTCTGTTTTCGCCGCGCTCTTTTTCCGCCGGGGCGCGTAGCCCTTGATGAAGGCGACTTCGCCGGAATGGCGCACTTCGACGAACACTTCGCCGCCCTCTTTTTTGGGGAGTTGATCGTACTCCCATGAATGGAAAAACTCTCCGCGCGGCAGGACCGTCACTTTGCTCCAGCCGCTTGAAATCAGCTTTTCGCGCTCGACTTCAATCGCCGCTTCCTGACGCGCCCAGAACTTTTCGGCGTCAGCGAAAACCGACCGCTCGCCGAACAAATCCTCGAAGATATCGCCGTCATAATCTTCTAGGGAAAAGAGCGCGGCGCTGGTTTCGATCTCGCCGCCGCCCAAGAGCCAGCGCTTTAACGCGGGTCCACGTGGAGCCCGCATGTCCTCCGATTTGAACATTTCGAACCATTCGCGCTGCTTAGCAACGCTCGCTAGGGTGAGCGCGGTGATGCTGGCCCCGTCGATGTCGTCGTCGGCATAGGCCTTGCGGATGCCGGGAATGAGGCTCGCCAAGGCGAAGCGGCGCTTCACTGTGAGTTCCGTCAACCCGAATATGCGGGCGATCTCGTCAACGCTCTTGCCTTTGTCGTTGAGATTTTTGAACGCCTCGAATTCCTGCATTTCGTCGGGCTCGAGCCGGGCGGTGTTTTCAAGAATCGAGGCCTCCACGGCGGCGGCGTCATCGCCCTCGGCCAACACCCGGCAGGGCAATTCGCGCGCCTCGCCGGTTTCCTTTTCGATTGTCTTCGAGGCCAGAAATCGCCGCCGTCCGGCGACGATTTCGAAGTGGTCTGGCTCGCCATTGGGACGCACGAGCAGCGGCACCAATACGCCGCGTTCGCGGATCGACGGCAATATATCGTCGAGATATGGCTTTTTGCGCGACGCTCTCATATTGAGCGCTGAGACCGCCAATCGGTCGAGCGGGATTGTTTGCAGTTCCATCTTTCATTCTCCTGTTGCTGATGGTTTGGATTGAGACGCCGCTTCGCGGTCGAGACGGCGCAATTCATCGATAAGGTCGATCTGGCAGCGGAATTCCAAATCGAAGAGTCCCATGTCGCAGCTTTTTTGCGCGGCGCGGGGCGCCAAGGGCGCCGCCGCCAACACGCCAAGCCGGTCGCGCAACGTGATCGGCGCGACGCCGCACATCAGCGATTGCGTTCCGGCACCCGTTTCTTCTGCTTCCGGCTTTTCGTCGCGCGCGCTCATGCCGCGCGCTCCATCGCAGATGCGTCAGCGTCCGGCGCCGGATTCTCAAAGGCGAGAATAAACTCCGCCGCTTTGGAGGCGAGCGACGCCGCGTTGAAAATTGCGCGGTTGTCTTCCTTCAAGACCTCAAGCCATGCACCCAGATAATCCGCATGGCGCACGGTCGGCGTGATGGATAGCGACGCGCAGATAAACGCGCTCGCCATTTCGGCGACCAGTTCCTCGCGGGCATAAGCGTGGCTTCCGTAGCGGCCCTTGAATTCACGGTTCAGGCGCGAGGCGTGGCCGGTCCAGTGGCCAAGCTCGTGAAAGCATGTGCGATAATAGTTGATCTGCTCGAAGAACGCCGGTTGCGGCGGAACGCGAATAAAGTCTTGGCTCGGTACATAAAACGCCCTGTCGCCGCCGATCCGAAAATCGGCGCCGGTCGCCTTGATAAGATTTTCCGCGCGCGGGATCGCATCGCATTCCGGCAGTGGCTTGGCGCCCGCCGTCAGTTCTTCGGCCAAGCCCTCGCATTGCGCGGCGTTAAAGACCGTATAGCGTTTGAGGAATGGCACGAATGACGCCTCGTCGCCGTCTTTCGCCGCTCGCTCCTGCTCGTCCCTCGGGATAAATTTGTCGGCGTAAACGACCATGGCGCCGCGCTCGCCTTTCATGACAGAACCGCCCAAGGCTTTCGCCTGTTTGAAAGTCAGCCATGTCTGGTCAGAAAAGCCGTTATCGATGGCGGCGCCCCAGAGCAACAGAATATTGATCCCGGAATAGGCGCGGCCTGTCTGGGCATTTTTCGGCAGGCCTGCAGCGATGGTTGCGGGTTCACCGCGCGCGGCCCAAGGCTGCGCCCATGGAAAGCGCCCGGCCTCAAGTTCCCGAACGATCTTCGCCGTTACCTCGTCATAAATGTTAGTGCGCGGCTCGCCATTCTTGCCGCGGCGTCGTTTGCGCGCTCGTTTGTTTTGCTGAGCGTTTTGCGACTCGCCATGCCGGACGCCATTGACGTCCGCTTCTGCGGCCTCTCCGCTTGCTTTAATGTTTGTCTGTTTTTCCATCGCTCGCCGCTCCTTTCCGGACTTCGCCCCGCCGCAAATTTCCCCAGACGGCGGGGGCGGCGGAAACGGGGCGCGGAGAAGCGCCGGGTTTTAAGGACGGGCCGCAATGGTTTTGGTAGGAGAAGGAAAACGACTTAGACGGATCAAAATCCAAAACGGTTGCGGACCGGCCGCCCGGCGCTACCCGCCCCCGTCTTCCGTTCCGCCGCCCCCGACCGTCCCAGGGGAATTCGTAAAAGTCGCGGGGGCCTGCCCCCGCGTCCGTATCCCGACCAACGGTCGGGCAAGCGGCAGGGATCGTCACCCGAAGGGCGAAGACGGCGAATTCATTTTTTGAATTTGTCGTCTTCGGGCCGCCGATCACCCTTTGATCGGCGCGCCTAGAGCCCGGCACCGCCAGGCGGCCGCCCGCGGCAAGCAACTTTACTAAAATGGTGATTTATTGGTTATTAACCCCTGAAAAGGCATGTTGTCAAACCAAAGCCTTGCCAGAACTTTGAAAATACTATATTTTATTGGCTATGACCCAACAACGTCAGGAACGGTTAAAGCCCCTACTCGACGACTTGCCGCCCGGCTATGTCGCCGACGCCGCATGGCTGACGGCTCGCGGAATCGACCGCAAATCGATCCTGCAATATGAGCAACGCGGCTGGCTCGAAAAGCTCGCCCGCGGCGTTTACCGCCGGCCTGACACGAACCGCGATGTCAGCGCCGCCGACGACTGGCGCCGCCTCGTCCTCTCTCTGCAGCGGGTTATGGGCTACGACGTTCATGTGGGCGGGCGCACCGCCCTGTCGCTGCACGGCTTTGAGCACTATCTGCGCCTCGGCGCCGAGGCGCCGCGCGTCTATCTTTATGGCGATGTCCCGTCATGGCTTGCGCGGCTGCCGGGTGCGGACCGGTTCGAAACGAGAACCCTTAGCCTGTTCAGCGGATCAAAAACCGGCGTCGATGGCGTAGACGACAAAAAGCAATCATCCCCGAAGCAACGACGATTGAACGATCTCGTCGTCTCAACGCCCGAACGGGCGATCCTCGAAATGCTGAATGAACTGCCGGTCCATGAAAGCTTTCACAATGTCGATGCAATATTCGAAGGTCTCGCCAATCTTCGCCCGCGGCTTCTCGAAGCCCTGCTCCAGGAATGCCGCAGCGTGAAAGTCAAACGGCTGTTCTTCGTCTACGCCGACCAGCACGATCACGCCTGGCGAAAATATCTGAACCCGGACGATTTCGATCTCGGATCGGGTCCGCGCGCGCTTGTTGAAGGCGGCCGCCTGCATCCGCGCTACGCCATCACGATCCCGCCCGATCTGATAGACGACGCGCAAAACGAGAGACCCGACGATGGCCCGTGAGACCTATCTGGCGCAGGTGCGGCTCTTGGTGCGGCTGTTGCCGCTCCTCGCTGACGAACCCGACTTTGCACTCAAAGGCGGCACGGCGATCAATCTCTTTTATCGCGACATGCCGCGGCTGTCGGTAGATATCGACCTCGCCTATCTCCCTATCGCCGAACGCGCGCCGTCGTTGGAAGCGATTGACGAGGCGTTCGATCGCCTCACAGCGCGCATCAACGCTCTGCCCGGTGCAAAGGCTGGGCGCATCGCCGGCGGCGGCGGCGAGACGCGCATCCTTGCGGATGCTGGCCGCGTTACAGTCAAGATCGAGACCTCGCCCGTCATGCGCGGCGTGATCGGCAAAACGCGCCTCATGCGTGCGGCGCCTGCGGTCGAAGACAGATATGGATTCGTGGAAACGAAGGTAGTCTCGTTCGATGATCTTTACGCCAGCAAATTACACGCCGCGCTAGACCGCCAGCACCCGCGCGATCTCTTCGACATAAAACTCCTCTACGAAAACGAAGGCCTCACCGACGAACTCTTCGGCGCGTTTCTAATTTACATCGCCTGTTCGAGCCGTCCCACCCATGAATTGCTGGCGCCGAACGAAAAGGATATCGCGGCCGAATTCGAGAAGGAACTCGTCGGGATGACGGCGGCGCCCGTTGCACTCGAAGAATTGACCGGCGCGCGATCGCAGCTGATTGCCGACGTTAGGTCGCGCATTAAGGGACCAGCGGCGGAATTCCTGATGACGCTGCAGGCGGGCGAACCTGATTTCTCACTCATCGGTCTGCCGCAGGCCGCCGCCCTGCCGGCGATCAAATGGAAAATTCTGAACTTAAAAAAGTTGATGGCAGAAAACCCGGACAAGCACCGTGTGCAGCGAGAGCAATTATCCGCAATTCTCCATACCGCCGAATTATGAGCAGCACATAATCAAGGAAATTCCGGCCGAAATTTTGCCCGGTGTGCATCCGGCGATGGAGACTTCAGAAACATCCTCAAAGCAGACTTCCAAATGCATTTGCGCTGGTTCGGCGCCGTTTTTCGTCGATCAGCGATCATGCTAGAATTTTGCCGATAGCGAAAGCGCGCCGAACTCATGCCGCGTGTCCTGTGTTGCAAACTCCTTCGTCCGCCAAACATAAGTATAGGCGATCTGGAACGATTTGATTTGGATCACGGCGCCGGCCTGGACGTCGGCGACGAGATGGCGTTTTTCGACCGAAAGACTTGCGCGCCAGGTATTCCCGTCAAGAAAAATATTGCGCGCGACCGCACGCCCTTCCGCGCCGGCGAACAGGTACCACGATGCGGCGTCGACGCCGCGATAATATCCGGCGCCTGCAAGGCTGGGCCGAATGCGCGGCGGCCAGTAGTTTCCTTCAAGATTTTGGCCGACGTGAAATGTCAGGCCGGTCTTGCCTTGCGTCAACACATTGCCGACGGAGATGCCCGCATTGGGCGATGCATCGATTCCGACGCCGGGGCGAGATACGCGAAAAAAACGGCCGCCAGCGCCGTTCATAGGACAGAATTAAACCGGGCTCGTTGCAGAGCTGGTTGTCCCATCCGTTGACCCTGTCGCCCTTGATAAGTCGATGGAAATTGTACTGCACGTTGTCGCCGAGCACGGCAGGCCCGATTACACCGGCCAAAACGGTGAGCATGTCGAACATATCATTGTCGCGTTCAACCAGCACGGAATATTCCCCGTAGAGCCAAACGGCGTATGTATGCTGATCAGGAAGCGGTTCAATCGCCTCTGTATCTTGCGGGGTAAAATGCTGTGACTGAGAGCGAAGCCAATTCGCGTAACGTCAGCCGGCGACGCCCGCAAAAACCGTCTCGCGATTTCTTTACCGCGCCCCGGCGTCGACAGATAACCAAACCGCACGCCGTTTGTGTGGTTGCTATCAGTCGAACCGAAATAGTCATTCTCAAGAAGCACGCTCCATGTCGCTTTTTCTTCCGCAAAGGTGCATGGAGCCCATAGCGCTGCAATGAAAATGGCGAGTAATGGAATCTTCATCGGGCCAGCGCTCGACCCATCGCCTCTCGCCAGAAATGCAAGAACTATTCTTCATTGAGTTCTCCCATTACGCTTCATTCAATCTCTTGGCCCCCGCCAGCACGGTCGTCAATCCGGGACGTCAAGATACCAATGGCGGCCGTCAACGGCGGTGCAAAATGGAGCCACGCGGCAAAAGCGGAACAGACATAATCATTTTGAAGATTAAGTTAGGCAACATGCACTCTTGTTTGACACGCGTCGTGGCAAGCACAAAAATAAAGAACGCAGAGATTACAGAATTCGGCTCACTACGTCAGATTTGATCTAATGTCTTCCTTTTCTATACGCTCGTAGCAATCTCCGAATACGCGCTCATAGCCATTCTTTGCCTGCTGCCGCTAGCGAGTGCGGCTGGCGCTTTCATGATCGCGAGCGGTGGGCCGGACTTTGCACGGCTCGGGAAAAGGCAACCGGCATGACGCAATTTGCGAACTTGCCGCTTCGCCAGTGGTTCCGGTTTGATGTCGAGGAAACCGAAAACGGCGCCCTTTATTCAACTTCACCGGATGACGCTCACTTCGGCAATCCGCTGATCAAAGCGCTCCGTGGCGGGGTTGTGTCAACTTTTCTGGAACTTGCCGCGCTGCATGAATTGCGGCGCGCCCTTGGTTTCGATCCAGCTGGCGAGGCGATCAACATTAATGTGGAATATCTGAAATCCGTCAGGCTTTCGCCACTCTTCGCCAGAGCGCACATTGCAAAAGCCGGGCTGCGGCGGCTTCAAGGGAAAGCCTCATTGAGGTCGACCGGAAAATCTGGATGCTGACTGTAAGTCCACAGCGGTTCTGGCATTGTCTTCAATCACCACCCAGGCGCTCTCTGCAATCAGTTGTTTCGTCGCAACCCACGAACCGCCGACGCAAGCGACGTTGGGAAGCGCGAGATAGTCCAGCGCACGGGCGGCGCTGACGCCGCCTGTCGGGCAAAACCTGACGTCAGGCAATGGTCCCGCGAGGGCCTTGAGATAGGAAACCCCGCCCGCCAGCTCAGCCGGAAAAAATTTCTGCGCTTTAAATCCCGCCTCAAATGCGGCGATTGATTCAGATGCGGTCGCAACACCGGGCATCGACGGCGCGCCGGATGCCGCCAGCTCACCAAGAAGGGTCTCGCTTGCGCCAGGGCTGACCAGGAACGCCGCGCCGGCGTCTATCGCTGCAACGACATCGCTAGGTTTACAGATCGTCCCGACGCCAACGATCAACTCGGGCGCCGCGGATCGCATTGCGGCGACCACCTCTAGGGCACAGGGCGTTCGCAGGGTCACCTCAACGACCTGCATGCCGCCTCGGGCAAGCGCTTTGGCCAGCGGCGTCGCCTTTTCAAGGGAGGAAACTTCGAGAACCGGGATGATCTTCGCAACGTCGAGAATGTCGTCGATATTCAATTGTCTGTCTCCATAGACGCCGCCGCGCCGAATAGCGCCGCGTTTTCTGTGATGATCAATTGCACAGGAACGGCGCCGACGTAATCGGACATCCGCCCCTTGTCCTTGAAACACCGGAGAAAATCGCTGTTAAGAAAAACTTCCTTCATTTTTGGTAGGATGCCGCCGCCCAGAACAACGCCGCCGCGCGCGCCCGTCGCCAGTACGGCGTCGCCCGCGACCCGGCCTAAAATGGCGCAGAACATCTCTACCGCTTTCACAGCGATCATATGTCCACCCGTGGTCGCGGCGCTGGTGATTTCGTGCGCCTGCATGAAATCGCAACCAGCTCCCTCGATTGCGCAAAGAGCGCGATGGATCCGGACAAGTCCGCCACCAGACAATAGCCGCTCGACCGACACGCGCGGATGGTCCCGGCTGATCAGGTTCCTGATTTCGATTTCGTCTTGCGTATACGGCGCAAAAGCAACGTGACCGCCTTCAGTGGCGATGACCTTGCGACCCCAGCTTGTTGGCGCAATCAGCGCCTGGCCGAGACCTGTGCCGGGGCCGATGACAAGCTGCGGCGCATCTGTCATAGGTGAACCGTCCTTGACCTTGAGAACGCTGTCGCCGGGAAGATGCGCGAAGCCTGCCGCCAGAGCGAAAAAATCGTTGACGATGCGCAACTGCTCGATACCCAAAGGCCGCGCGATCTCGGGCCCGCACAACGTCCAGTGCGAATTGGTGAAATCAACTTTACCATCGACGACCGGGCCAGCGGCTGCAAAGCACGCGCGCTTCGGTTTTGCTGCAACGGTGTCGAGATAGGCGGTGGCCGCATCAAGTACGTTTTCGAAGTCCATAGCGCGATAAACCATCGCATCGCGAACCGCGTACTTCTCGCCGATCTCAACCGCAATGGCGAAACGGGCATTCGTTCCCCCGATATCGGCAACCAAAAAGGGGTCAGCCACGATCCGCATCCAGATTAACAGTCATCGCGCCTGTCTCCGCGGGACCAACCAACGCCCGAAATCCGGCGAAGAGTTCACGGCCGGTTCCCCAGTGGTCCGGATCGAGCTTGTGCGCCAACATCTGGCGGCCATTAAGATCGGCATCGGTTGTGAGGACGCCGGCCTGCGCATCGAGGCGAATCATGTCGCCGTCGCGAAGTTTTCCGATCGCGCCGCCGTCGACGGCCTCTGGGGTTACATGGATCGCGGCGGCCACCTTTCCGCTGGCCCCTGACATGCGGCCGTCCGTGATCAGAGCCACTTTAAATCCTTTCTCCTGAAGGACAGCGAGAGGCGGCGTCAGGCGGTGAAGCTCCGGCATGCCGTTCGCCTTGGGACCTTGAAATGGAACAACGGCGACGAAATTGCGGTTCAGCTCGCCCGCCCGAAATCGATCGATCAATTCCTGCTGGCTACGAAACACGATCGCCGGCGCGGCAAGGGTTCGCTTTTTCGGCTCAACCGCCGAGACTTTGATTACGGCCCGGCCGAGGTTGCCCTTGAGTATGCGAAGCCCGCCAGTTTTCGAAATGGATTTTGCGCCGGCCGCAATGTCTCGCCGTCGCCGGACCGGGCGGGCGGGGAGCGCCAGCCGAATGCGCCGTTCTCAAGATGCGGCTCGGCGGCGAAGCGGCGAAGCCCCTTCCCCATGACGGTCGTCACGTCCTCATGCATAAGCCCGGCGTCGAGCAGTTCGCGAATGACGAACCCCAACCCTCCTGCGGCGTGAAAGCGATTCACGTCCGCCATGCCGTTCGGGTAAATGCGCGCCAGCAACGGCGTTACATCGGAAAGCGCGGAAAAATCATCCCAGTCAATGACAATGCCGCACGCCCGCGCCATGGCCACAAGATGAATCGTGTGGTTGGTCGACCCCCCAGTGGCGTGGAGGCCGACCATCGCGTTGACGATCGCGCGTTCATCGACGACGTGGCAGAATGGAATATACGTGTTGCCGAGCGCAGTCACGGACGCCGCCTGCAGCGCGGTTTTTCTGACAATGGCTTCGCGCAGAGGCGTTCCAGGATTGACGAAGGCGGATCCAGGGACGTGCAGCCCCATCGCCTCCATCATCATCTGGTTGGAGTTGGCGGTGCCATAAAACGTGCAAGTGCCAGGCGAATGATAACTCTCGCTTTCAGCCCTCAAGAGCGCATCGCGGCCGACCTTTCCTTCGGCGTGCAGTTGTCGCACGCGTGCCTTCTCGTTGTTCTCCAGGCCGGACGTCATCGGCCCGGCCGGTAGGAACAAAATGGGAAGATGACCGAAACGCGCGCCTCCAATAAACATGCCCGGCACTATCTTGTCGCAGACGCCCAACATGAGCGCGCCGTCAAACACATTGTGCGAAAGCGAGACCGCTGTAGCCATGGCGATTACGTCGCGGGAAAACAGCGACAAGTCCATGCCGGGCTGTCCCTGCGTAACGCCGTCGCACATGGCTGGCACGCCGCCGGCGATCTGCCCCGTGGCGCCGATTTCGCCAAGCGCCGCCTTAATGACGTCGGGATATGCGCCGAGCGGCTGATGCGCGGACAGCATGTCGTTATGGGCCGTGACGATGCCTATATTTGGGCAGACGCCCTCGGCGAGGCGTTTCTTGGCGACGGCATCGCACGCCGCCGCCGCATGCGCCAGGTTTCCGCATGATAAATGAGATCTGTGGGGTCCTTTCGAGGCGGCGACGCGCATCAGTTTCAAATAGGCGTTGCGCGTCTTTTCGCTGCGTTCGCAGATGCGATCGGTAACGCGCGTTACAACGTGATTCAGCTTCACCACAGCTTTTTCCTCATGGCGCCCAGCAGACTAAAAGGTCGGGCCGCGCCCGCAAAATGGCTCGGACCGGCATGTCCTCAACCGGACCGTCCGCCATCGCCGCCTCGAAAGCAGCGCGTTTTTCCCCGCCTGCTATAGTCAAGATCACGAGCGGCGCTTTGGCGATCGCGGAAAGCGACATCGTGATGCGCTCGACTTCGTCGCCGGTCGCTTCGCTTCGGCGCGCCGTCACGGCGCATACGGGTTTATCGCTCCGGAGCGCATTCGCAAGGCCCTGTGCCTGGGGAAACCATGAGGCCGTATGCCCGTCCTCGCCCATGCCGAGCACCACTACATTGAATGCAGGTCGATCCCCGGCTGCACAGATCCTGCCAGCGGCCTTTTCAGCCGACACGCCGTCTTGATAGAGCCCACTGATCCGCGCACAGGTCGCGGCAGCGAACGCATTGCGCACAAAGGTCTCGTTGGAACGGGGATGATCCGGCGGGACCCAGCGCTCATCGATTAACGCAACCGCAATGCGCCCCCAGGGTAGGTCCCGCTCGGCCAGCGCCTCGTAAAGCGGTTTCGGCGTCGTCCCCCCGGAAACGGCGATCGCCGCGCTACCGTTAAGGCGCGCCCCACGGTCAAGCTCCGTTGCGATCAGGGCACTGATCCGCATTGCAAGCGCTTCGCGTGATGTGAATGCGGTCATCGCCGGCTCAAGCGCCATTGAACCACTCCCGTCCTTCGCGATCGAGCATCATGGCGGCCTGCGCCGGCCCTTCCGTGCCCGCAGCGTAATTGTAGACAGGCGTGTCATCCTGTGCCCATGCGTCGCGGATTCCATCGACCCAACGCCACGCGGCCTCAACCTCGTCGCGGCGCATGAACAGACCGAGATCACCGCGCACCACAGCCATCAGGAGCCGCTCATAGGCGTCAGGATAGCGAGCCTCAAACTGTTCCGCGTAAGAAAGATTCAGAGGCACATAGCGAAGCCGCATACCGCCGGGGCCGGGATCTTTTGTCACGAGGAGCAATTTGACGCCTTCATCCGGCTGGAGCCTGATCACCATTCGCGTCGGTGGCAGAGGCTCGTCATCAACCAGGGCGTGCGCAATATCCTTAAACTGAATAATGATCTCGGAATAACGAGACGCCATCCGCTTTCCCGTGCGCAAATAGAACGGGACGCCTTTCCAGCGCCAGTTATCGACATTAGCCCTAATCGCGACAAACGTTTCGGTATCGGACGGGCCCCCAAGCTCTTCACAGTAACCGGCAGCCACTTCGCCGTCGATAGCGCCCTTACCGTACTGGCCTCTGACCGTAGACGAACGCACATTCACGCGCGAAATCGGGCGCAGGGCGCGCAATACCTTTATCTTTTCATCGCGTAGCGTATCGGAATCAAGATCAAGCGGCGGCTCCATCGCCACAAGACACAGCAATTGCAGCAGGTGGTTCTGCACCATGTCGCGTAGCGCGCCAGCGGCGTCATAATAGCTGGCCCGTCCGCCGGCTCCAATTGTTTCCGCGACGGTAATTTCCACGTGGTCGATAGCGTTGGCATTCCACACCGGTTCAAATAACGAGTTCATGAACCGCAAAACGATCAGATTCTGG
The DNA here is from genome assembly GCF_965267305.1 of Hyphococcus sp. Taxonomy (GTDB): domain Bacteria; phylum Pseudomonadota; class Alphaproteobacteria; order Caulobacterales; family Parvularculaceae; genus Hyphococcus. The sequence continues at coordinate 1,243,842 of NZ_OZ253945.1, forward strand.
ACGGTCTCCTTTCCGAGATAATGGTCGATCCGGTAAATTTCGTCTTCGTTGAATACGGCGCCGACCGCGGCGTTAATATCGCGGGCGCTTTGCAAACCCGCGCCGATTGGCTTTTCCAGAACGATACGCGCGCCGGCCTGGTTCAGGCCAGCGGCGGCGATATTGGCGCTGACCGCGCCGTAAAGCGCCGGCGGCAGCGCAAGATAAAAAATGCGTTGTTTGTCGCCGGCGCCCTTCAGCGCGTTGCGTACGTATGACCAATCGGCTTCGGCATGCGCCGCATCAAGTCCGCAATAGCGGAGGTTGTTCGTAAAGGCGCCCCACTCCGCCTCGTCAACTCTCTCGCTTGGATGAAATTCCCGAAAGCTCCCAAGCGCCAGCTTGCTAAAGCCAACGCAATCCATTTCGGCGCGCGATACGCCGACAATCCTCGAAGTCTTCGATATCTGTCCGTCGCGCCACCGATGAAACAATGATGGAATCAGTTTTCGAAGCGCAAGATCGCCCGTAGCCCCGAACACTATTATATCAAATTCAGGTACTGGAACTAATGCCGACCTTGCTGAGAAATGACCACCCATCGTCCCGTTCACAGCCGCTTCACCGTACGAAATCCCACATGCGAGGTCGCTAGATAAGCGTCCTGCGGCTGGCGCGATTGCGGACGGTAACGGAAACAGAAATTCTTTGCGCAAAGATAAGAGCCGCCCTTTATGACATTGACGGGTATCCCAGGTTGCTCCGGTGCGTATCCTTGAGGAAATTCATCCCGTAACCCATCCGCTGCGTGGCGTGGATAATAGGGACTGGCAGTCAACTCCCAGACATTGCCGACCATATCGTAAAGGCCGTGCTTGTTCGCCTTGAAACAGCCCACGGGCGCGAGTCCCGTAAAACCATCCTCGCCGCTGTTGATAAACGGAAACATACCCTGCCAGTAATTGGCCGAAGGCGCGGCGGGGTTGGCGCCAGCGTCGCGAGCGGCGGCGTATTCCCATTCCGCCTCCGTTGGCAGCCGACGTCCTTTCCAGTTCGCATAAGCGATCGCGTCCTCGATCGCGATGTGAACGACCGGGTACTGGTCTTTGCCTTCGATCGTGCTGCCTGGCCCGTACGGATGGCGCCAGTCTGCGCCCGGCGTAAAGCGCCACCAAGCGGAAGGCGTCATAGCTTCCCGCGCCTCCGGCGGCGAGAAAACCAGCGAACCGGGTTGACGGAGTTCCTCAGGCAATTCAGCCGCAACGGTCGTATCGAGACCGCGTTCAGCACGGGTGACATAGCCGGTTGCATCGACAAATTCACTGAACGCCTGATTGGTCACTTCGGTGCGGTCGATTTCGAAGGCCTCAATGCTGACTTCCCGCACGAGGCCTTCTTCACGGTAAAGCCCTCCTTCCCCAAGCCGCACCGTTCCGGCCGGTATGGCGACGGAACCATCCGCGCCCTCTCTCGGCGCCAAACAGTGGGCATCGGCATCAGGCACCGTAACGACGGCCCTGTCGCAGGCAACAGCCATCAGGCTCGCAAGGGAGATGCAAAATATTTTTAGGGCTCTGATGCTCGGAGACAATTGATCTGTTTCCAAATCAATTTTGACTGTAGCTCGAGTGGAGCAATTTATTAAACCTCCAGCCGACATAAGCATATTCACATTCACTCACCAGTAGAATGCATAAAGGAAAATCAGAGTGGAGGCGACGACAACGGAGCCGAGATTGAATACCGGGCCCGTTCTAAAGGAAATGTCGCCGAGCCGCACCGCTTTCTCCTCACAGTCTGGCTTCTGCATATATGACAGCGCGACACCGACCGCGAGACAGGAGAGAAAAACCAGGCCGACGCGATCAATAAATGGCATTTCGGGAAGCTGGATCTTGAAGGCAAGCGACAGGGCGAACGATCCTATGACAGCCGCGATCACGCCAAACTCCGTCGCCCGCTTCCAAAACATGCCGAGCACGAAGATGGCGACAATACCGGGTGTGAAGAAACCGGTGTATTCCTGAATAACCTGAAAGACCTGATCAGCGCCGTCGAGCAGCGGCCGCGCCGCGAGGACAGCGATGGCAAGCGCCGAAAAGCTGGTGATGCGGCCGACGCGCACCAGCTCGCGCTCGGATCTGTCTTTACCTAGCAATGGCCGGTAGAGGTCCATCGTAAAGATCGTCGAAATCGAATTCATCATCGAGCCAAGCGAAGACACAATCGCAGCGATCAACGCAGCGAAGATCAACCCGCGAATCCCCGCTGGCACGAGCTTCATCATCTCCGGATATGCTTGGTCCGGCTTTGCCAGATCTGGCGCCAAGGACACGGCGGCGATTCCTGGCACGACAATAATAAAAGGCGTCACTACTTTCAGGAAAGCGGCGAACATAACCCCCTTTTGCGCTTCCGCTACGCTCTTCGCCGCCAGCGCACGCTGGATGATATATTGATTGAAGCCCCAATACGAAAAATGCATGATCCACATCCCGCCCAGGATAACGCCGAGACCGGGCAAATTAGCGTATTGCGGATTATCTTTTGAAAGGATCATGTCGAAGCGTTCAGGAAACTCAGCCACAAGCTCCTGATATCCGCCCCACACGGAACCGTCGCCTACTTGCGTCAGCGTCACATGCGTGATCAGGGCGCCGCCGAGAACGAGCAGCACAACCTGAATGATATCGGTAAGCGCCACCGCTTTCAGTCCTCCATAAAGAGAATACGCTGCGGCGAACATCGCAAGCAGCACCATGCCGAGCATCATTTCGGCACCAGCAAGCGCGTTGATCGCCGTCGCCCCAAGCCACAAAATGGTCGTCAAATTGACGAAAGTATATATGCCGATCCAGAAGACCGACATCACATATTTGACGCCGCTGCCGAAGCGCTGCTCCAGAAACTGCGGCATCGTATAAATGCCGCGCTGTAAAAAGATCGGCAAAAAGTACTTGCCGACAACGATCAGCGTGATGGCGGCGAGCCACTCATAAGAGGCAATCGCCAGACCGATGGCGTAACCCGAACCGGACATGCCGATGATCTGTTCCGCCGAAATATTGGCGGCAATGAGCGACGCCCCGATCGCCCACCACGGCAGCGCCTTGCCCGCAAGGAAATAATCCGCAGTATCCTTCTTGTGACCGGCCGCTTCGCGGCTGACCAGCGTTGCAATTGCGATAAGCGCCAGAGCGTAACCAGCAATAATAACAATATCCAGAAACTCAAGCGCCATAATATGTATCCACAAAAGCCGAACTATCGTTGTTCACAGCAGCCGATTTATTCGCATCACGATCACTGAGGCGGACAATTCCTTTTCTGCACCCCAATACGTCTTCCTTAGTCGCATCTGTCATTGATTGTCGCTACTGTTTCGGCTGACGCTCCGAGCGGCCTCGACCACATCTAGCCTTTGCGCCCACGGATCAGCGCCAGCACTCGCCTCTCCTTCCTGGGTGAACTTCAGCAGGATTTCGCGCGGGTGGAACGTCGGCCAGTTATTCAGGGCAGCGCCATTGGGATCGCCTGTTTTCGCAAAATTCAACAAATATCCATTGGCCAACCGCTGCACCGACAAGTCCTGCGTCGTTGTTTCATCGCCGTAGCGGATGCCGACCGTTCCGAAGAAGTAGGGAATTTCAGACGCGTGTCGAGCGCCATCCCACTTATCGCGAACAGCGTCGGCTACATAATGAAACCTGTATAGATAAACAGCGGCGCCGAAATCGGAATGGCGCCGAGCGACATGCCGGGCCGGCTCGTGCATCACACGATCAGCGCCTACCATATCCACGAGATTTTTCAGGCCCATTTCTCCAGCCGGATCATAAACCGCTCTCGCTTCTTTCGCATACTGACCAAATGTAGCGAACAATAGAGGCTTAGTCGGAGCGGCCGCAAACCCCATATCCGCGCTCGTCGTGCCGATCATCAGCGGTCCGCTAAAGGCGTTTTCGCCACCGATCAGGTCTTCGATCTCTCCGGTGATGATTCCGTCGTCCACGAAAGGCCCGCCGGGAAATTGCGGCGAAAGCGGATCTTGCACAAACAACGTCCGCAGATTCAGATCGCCGAGAACCTTTTCCGCTGTCAATGCGCGCAGTGCTTCCAGCACGGCCTTTCCTTCACTGTTAATTCCCGCCGCGCGCGCGAAATTGACGCCGATTTCCTCCGCCGACGCCACGCCAATCCGACTTTCGCGTATATGGCGACCGCCGAAGCCGCGAATGGTCCTGCCGCCGCCCGACATGACGACAGCGCGTTGGAACAAGCCGCGGGCGGCGGGAGAAACCATCAGATTCAAAACCGAAACGCCGCCCGCAGATTCTCCGATAACTGTCACATTGTCCGGGTCGCCGCCGAATGCAGAGATATTACCTTTCACCCAGTTCAGGGCGGCGATCTGATCCATGAAGCCGTAATTTCCGGAGGGTCCTTTGCCCTCCGCGCTCAGGGCGGGGTGGGCGAAAAATCCGAAACGTCCGAGACGGTAATTAAAGGTCACAAAGATGACATCGCCGCGCGCCATGGCGGCGCCGTCGTAAATATCCTGCGAGGAGCCGCCATTAACGAACCCACCGCCGTGAATCCACACAATGACAGGAAGGTTGGCGCCGACGTCCGTGTCAGCCGGGCGCCAGACATTGAGATATAAGCAGTCTTCGGACGGCTCCGTATTGATAGGAGTGCCGACAATACTTTCGAAAGGGATCTGCATGCAGTCGGAGCGGAAAGCGCGAGCCTCATACGACTGCGACTGCGGCAAATCGGACGGCGGCTGTGGCGGGCGCCATCGCAAATCGCCGACCGGGGGCGCGGCGTAGGGAATCCCCTTGAAGGACTGTGCGCCGTCCTCGACGCTCCCTTCAAGACGGACGGATCCTAGCTCCACGACAGGTGTATTCTTCCCGGCGGCTTCAACATGAGAACATGCCGAAAGAAACGCCGCGGCAACCAGGAATACCGCTCTCAACGCTGGGTCAGCCATGATTCTAATTCGCCTTGTGCTCCTGACGGCAGTCGAGAGTTTCCGCCTGCCGCATTTCAATCCCGTCCCGCGCACTCGCGGCCAGGGCTATTGTCGACGCTCACCCGCAAACGCGCGTCAGCGATCCAAGGCCAACAGCCATGGATCATTGGTATCAACCATGAACTTGTGAAGATCGTTCTTCATCCTGTTCAGAATCTCACGATGACCAGGGTCATCGGCGAGATTGTTCAACTCGTCCGGATCCTCAACAAGGTCATAGAGTTCGAACTCCGGTCGATCAAAAAATTCTTTTTTGGAACGGTTCGCGTAATGATCATCACCACTGTCAAGAAACGCTCTCCATGTTGAAGACTGCTCAAGATCGAGCGCCATCGGGAAATCGAGAGTCGGCTCAAGATTATGTATAAGCTTGTAGCGACCTGTGTGAATCATCCGAACCGGATAATACATGTGAATTTCGTGGAAAGAATGCGATCCGAAAATCGCAGCCCGGTTCATTTTCCCCGATTTCTGAATGTGTTTCTTCAGTGATACGCCGCGCAGCGTTTCACCCTCAGCCGACGCATTTGCATAATCAAGAATTGTAGGCGTGATATCCATCCATGACACGAGAGCATCGCTGACATCGCCGCCGGCTCGTCGGCTCTTCGGGTCGCGAATGATCAATGGCAAATTGATGCCCGGCTCATAGAGGGTCGTCTTGGCGCCAGGGAAAGCGACTCCATTATCGGACAGATAAATGATAATCGTGTTTTCGAGCTTCCCATGTTTCTCCAGGACCGCGCGCAGGGCGCCGACTCCCTGATCGAGCCGCGATACGGATGAATAGTATTGAGCCAGTTCTTCGCGTACCGCCGAAATGTCCGGTAGAAATGCCGGGACTTTCACGTCTTCCGGCCTATATTCGACGTGAGTGATTCCAGGGTAGCCTTCATTGCGATTACCGAAACTGTTCGGCGCGGGATAAGTGTCGAAGGGAAACGCGCGGTGCGGATCATCTGTGGCGAAGTAGAGGAAGAAAGTGCCGTCCGCAGCGATAAAATCTTCCGATAACTCAACCATTTCGACCGGGCTGCGCGCGACGGAGGCCATGTCGTTGGCGGCGCCGTCCGAAAGCGGGCTGTCGAATTTGTAAACCGCGTCCGGCGCAAGATGCACTTTGCCGACCCGCCCGGTTCGATAGCCGCTATCGGCCAGCATGACTGGCAATGATTTTATATCGTCGAACGAACTGAAATGATGTTCCCAGTGCTGCAATCCGTACATGCCGTTTTCGTGATTCTGCTTGCCCGTCAGCAGAACAGATCGGCTCGGACTGCAGCTAGAAACCGTCGCATGAGCATTCGTGAACCGGACGCCTTCAGCGGCGAGCCGATCCAAGTTTGGCGTTTGAACTACATCATTTCCGTATGCGCCGATCGCGTCGAGCCCGTGGTCGTCGGCGACGATCAGGACAATGTTCGGCCGTTCCGCGGCGTAAGCGGATGAGATTGCGAATAGAACAATTGTAAAAAATGTGATTGCGGCTCTCATTTCTACTCCTGTGGCCAGTTCTGAACGCGCTGGGGCCATCCCTTGCGGCTCGGAAGTTTTTTCCAGATCGGCGCTTCGTCGAGGTCCTTGATCAGGATTTTCTGCAGTTCGAGCGCCAGCATCCGCGTCGTCTCGGGCTGAGACTTCGCCAGATCTTTCGTCTGGCCCGGATCTTTGCGGATATCGTAAAGTTTGAAGGTGTCGAACTCCGACGGCATCCGTCGAATGTCTTCCTGATCTTCAGCGGCGATAAAGTGCGTTCGCGCAGTCGAGTCGTCGAAGGACGCGACAAGAACGTAGTCACCGGAACGCAGCGCCGCTTGAGGTTTGTTCCTATAGAAGAACCACGCCATCGGCCGAGGGCGATTTGGCGCCGCCTCACGAAGAAATGGCAGGATGCTGACGCCGTCGCGCGACAACCGTGCGGCGTCCTCAACCGAAAGCATCGCACTTAGTGTGGGCAACAAATCGACCGCGCCGGCGGGAAAGGTGTAGAGGCCATTTGGCACCCCCGGTCCCGCCATAACGAACGGCACCCGAATTCCGCCTTCGTAGACCAGGTTTTTCTCGCCAAGCAACCCGCCGGTTTCCCCCGGCTTGATAGGCCCGTTGTCGGACTGAAAGACGATCACAGTGTTTTCAAGAAGGGATCGTTCGTCGAGCGCGGCGATGACCCGTCCAATAGCCGAGTCGAGATTTTCTATGTTGGCCAGATATTCCGCTTCGACAGGACCGTATCCTTGCTCGGCATATTTTTCGATCAAGTCTTCGGGCGAAGCGATCGGCGAATGGGGCTCGTGAAAAGCAAGATAATAGAAGAACGGCCGATCGGCGTCGCGCTTGTCCAACTGCGCAATAACGTCCGATGCGACAATCTGAGCTGAATAGCCTTCGATCTTGCCGAGCGGTTCGCCGTTGCGAAAAAAATTCGTCGGATTGAGATGGCTTGGAAATGCGTTGTTCGGCGTCCCGAATGTATAGTCGAATCCGTGATCGGCAGGCTGCGGATGCGGATGTGACGCCGTTTTCGGATAAGCCCCGAGATGCCATTTTCCGAAATGCGCGGTTTGGTAACCGGCGGATTTCAACATTTCAGGCATTGTCAGGAATGACTCTTTGAGCCACACCTGCTCTTCGGCAAGATCCCGACCTGGCCGGCGCGCGCGGATATAGGTGAATATTCCTGTCGACATCGGGAACCGGCCAGTAAGAAGTCCAGCGCGCGAAGGCGAACACACTGGCGCAGCCGCGTAATAGTCAGTAAACATCGCGCCGCGATCGGCAAGCTTCTGAATGTTGGGCGATTGCGCTTTTCCGCCATAAGTCGCGAGATCACCATAGCCAAGATCATCCGCAAGAAAAATGACTACATTAGGCTTTTTGCCTGGAGCGGCGGCGTAAGCGGACGTGAAGCAACCGATTAGCGTTACAAGGGCCGCCAGAACGGCAGGCTGTGAAATCTTGAATTTACTCATTTCCGCACCGTTTCAACCTATCCACTTCCACTCGCCAATACCGCCAAACAGTCTCGTCTCTCAGCCTTGCCGCATTCGGTGCAGCGCTCTGGCGGATCGCCGCGTCATCCCAATGAACTAACATACGTCGGTTCTGTCGCAGAACGCTGCCGCCAGACGCCACCCCAAGATCCGATGCGACTCCGAGTCGAGATGAAGCCCGTCATCACCGGTTTTTAAATTCGAGCTATCGACGACGCTCAAGGCGCTACCGCTGATCTCAGCCTGCATTTTCTGAACGTCGCTCCAGAATGGATATCGATCGTTAAGCGACGCGCCGAGCTCTGGGAGGGGCACAACGAACACCGGAAGCGCAGAGTTGTCGAGGTCAGCGCGAAAAGCGCCGATTACGGTTCGAAAAAGCTTCCCCCAGCTGCGCGCGCGTATATCATCTCTCGCATCGCGCTCGCCTTGGTAGAAAAGCAGCGCACGAACTTCTCCAAATTGGCGCGCTGCCTCAACATTCCCTAGACACCGTTCATAAAGACCTTCCGTCGTCGCGCCCGAAGGTTCGGAAACCCATTCGACAATGCTTGATCCGCTAACTGCGCACGGTACAAGAACTATGTCCTGCTTGACGCCCATTGAACGCAAGGCGAGGGCGAAGCTGACGCCAACTCCCTGCGTGTAATTTCCGGCCTTTCTTGGCCAGGGGTCGTCGAGGCCAGAGCGCGATACGAAATCAGCGATCGGCCGGCGCTCCAGACCCCACACGTAGCTTATGCCTGTCGAACGCAATACATCGTCGCGAAACACGTCGTCCAATTTCCCGCGCGAAACCATGTTGGACTGCCCGGCCAGCACAAAAATCATGGGCTGGTCGGCGGTAAGCGCGATCACCTCGCTAGAACGCCCCCCGCCAACACACGCAGCCACAAGCGCAAACAGGCACGCCAAACACACTTTGCGGCCCAATAAAGTCAATTCTCTGCGTCTATCCATCATCAGTCTTTCTGCGGTTCCCGCCCCACCTGCGAAGATAACTCCCTCGGAGCCACGGGTCGGTTTTCAGCTTTGGCGAGACCGCATCTCATTCTTCATCGCCGCAGCGGGCGCCCGCAAGGATTGGAAACTTTCGGACTGCCGACGCACCGATCCGGCGATGGATTGAAATTGCTGCTAGTAGCTACCACGCACGCCGAGAAAGAGACGTCTCCCGGTATATTCGTTGAGCAACACGCGCTCACGAATATCTGCAAAACGGATCGTATTTTCGTTGAGCAGATTGCTCGCTTCGGCCGTCAGTTCGAAGTGATCATTGATCTTGAACCCGAGGCCCGCATCAAGCTGTCCATAGGCGTCAATGTGACTGGCTATACCTTCGGCGCCGGAGCGGAATTCTAGGAATGTGTCGCGCCAGTTCCAGGCGACGCGAGCGCGGAAACGCTCATCTTCGTAGAAGCCCACGATGTTATAGGAATGAGGCGTGAAACCCTCAAGTCCGTTGTCGGGAAGCGTGGCGAGCGGCAATTCGGCGATTTCATCATTCGCAGCGGCGTCCTCACTGGACACGAAAGTGTAGTTTGCCTGCACACCTAAATTTCTGGCAAAGCCAGGGAGGAAATCAAAGTTCACCAAAGCGGCGATCTCGAAGCCCTGAATCGTGCCTCCCTGCCGGTTTCGCGGCGCTTGGTCGCGGATGATAATGTCGCCAAATGTCGGGTGATCGTACCCCGAATCCACAAGAACTGTCTGTTCGGAAATGAACGTCTCGATTTCCTTGTAGAACAGAGAAATTGAGAACGCGTTCCCGTTCTCCGCATAATGCTCAAGCGCGCCGTCAAGCTGGAACGCCTCATAAGGGTCAAGGTCAGGGTTGTTCGCGATCCGCTGGAAGCTTTCGATGCTCCGTGACGGGAAGGTCTGGCCAGGAATGATCTTTCCAAGCGTCGGCCGAGAGATCACTTTCGCAGCAGCGAAACGGAAATAGGTTCCCCGCGAGAGCTCAAGAGAAAAGTTGAAGCTCGGCAGGAAATTCGAATATTCATTGTCCGCTGTCACAATCTCGCTTGGCGATGTGGTGACTAGCAGACCCGACGTCGATCCGTCTGGAGATTCCGGCGCTAAATTCAGCAACGCGGAAAACGGTCCTTCGGACGTCGTTTCAGTGCGTTCATATCGAATTCCGAAGTTCGCCGTGAAAGGCATCGAGCCAAATTCGCCGGCCAGGTCCATGCGCGCATAGCCGCCAAACACCGTCTCATCAACGCCGGTCCTGAAATCTTGCCGTTCTTGCAGCGAGCACACATTTTGGTTGAGCGTAGCTTCACGGACGTAATCGCAATAGGCGTCAACATCGATCAGGAGAAAATCCGTCAGAATGGAGGCGTTCTCGCTGCTAAGCAAATCAGGAACGGACACCGGCGTGAAAATAGCCGCGGGCGCCTGGAAAACGCGGCCCGAAGCATTGGGCCTTCCATACACGGAAAAAGGCGCGCCGGGCATTATCCAGGCGGGAATGTTGCCGCCGAGCGGGCCGTCTTCACCGTTCGGGCCGACGCCGTTATTAAAAGGCAGCGTCGACTTGCTGCGATCCCTGTAGAAACCGCCGATACTGAAAGACTTGAAGAGGCCGTGATCCACCTCGAAGGTTCCGTCCAGCCTGGTTTCAAACAGCTCGTCTTCGAGTTCGTCGGCGAGATGTCTCGCAACATGGATGCGCGCCAGGCTTGGATCTGAGAGATCCAAGCTGTTCGACCAGGACGGCACGTCGCCATTCGTCCAGGTTATGACATTCTGCTGGAAGGCGGGATCTGCAGCGCCGCCAGGCAAGGGATTATTCAGTGGGTTGTTATTCAAAATGCCTGGCGAAATCAGGATGGACTGATTTGTAGCTGAGGCGCGGGACCAGGATGCGTCGGCATTAAACGTCACGCGCTCGGTGGGCTCGAACGTTCCATGCCAGCCGATCGCATAAGTATTGCTCGCCGCGTTGTTTTCTTCATAGCGAATATCCAAGGGCCCGAAGAACTTGGTAAATGAAACGGCCGTGCCGTTCTCGTTCACAACCAGATTCGCCGGATCGAATGTCGGAAACTGGAGAGGCGCGATAACTCCCTGCAACGTGCCGTCACGCTGGAAATCGACAAAAAGCCCGTCGACCACCATTTCCACTTTGTCCGACGGGCGCCATTGCATGGTGCCATGAACAGCAATCCGGCGACGGTCGTCCTCGGAAAAACTCTGGCCTGAACGAGCCGGAACACGGAATTGGCGGACCTCGGTCCCCGGACCGCCGACGGGCCCATCGAAAAGAAACCAGCCGTTTCCTTGGCCGAAAGCTTCTCCGTTACGCGATTCTTCCGTCCGGACGACCCTATCCTCATAAGCCGCGCCGAGCAGTACGCCGAATGAGTCATCCGCGAATGTCTGCCCGATGACAGCCGATAGGCGCGGTCCCCATTTCTCGCCAAGATCTTGATAACGCGCCTGACCTGATCCGACCAGTGTAAAACCCGACCCGTCAAGTGGCCGCGCCGTGCGAAGATTGACATTCGCACCGATTGATCCGCCCCACATATCGGCCGTCGGGCTCTTCACAACATCCGCGCCAACAATCAGTTCCGATGGTAGAATCTGGAAATCAAAGCTCCGTTCCTCCGTCACAGTTGCGAGGGTGCGGTCATTCATCCGCACAAGATTAAACTCTGGACCAAAACCGCGAACCGTGATCTGCGCACCCTCCCCGGCAACGCGATTGATTGTGACGCCTGTGATTCGCTGCAGCGACTCGGCTACGTTTTGATCAGGAAATTTGCCGAGATCCTCTGCAGCGATTCCATCTATGAAGCTGTCTGCCGACCTCTTTCTCTGATTTGCCGTTTGCAGGCTGCCCCTGATTCCTGTAACAACAATAACATCGTCAGTATCAGCGCTGGTCAGCTCATCCTGAGCCGCAGCCGTCGTCGCTATTGCGCTCGCGCCCACCAACAATCCAAGCCTCGCTAATCGTCTGCTCATCTTTCTACCCTCCCGGCTGCCGGCAGGGGCAATCACAATGAAGCCCCCGTCCGTTTGAGCGCCACGCAGAGCAGTATCGTCGAGCATAATTGAGAGAGCGTCATTGACGGAGAACTGACCGTTAACCTGGTTGGTCAGCACTTCGCGAACAACATTCAAATCAAACACGATGGAAACGCCAGTCGATTCGGCCAATCGCTTTAGCGTATGCTCCGCCGGCCCGCGCTCAATATTTATTTGATGCGAGTTGGCACCGCTCGCAAATGCCGAACAGTGCGCCAGAATAATTAGCGCGGCGCATAAGCCCCGTAAGATTCGAAAAATGTCGCCTCCCTATGTCGCCGTTTTAGCCTGGTGACTAACCAGAAGTCAGTTTGGCGAGAAAAATCCTCTACTCATAATCTAAGGTTTTTCGATTTCGGTTTCTTTTTGTGTAATCTGGATAACGCCCTGAGGATTTTCAGTCGCTACCAAACCCAAACTTTCAACAATGATGTCAACTGCTTGGTCGGCATTGGAAAGCTGGAAGATTCCCGCAACCCGCGTTTGCGCCACGTCTTCACTCTCGATTTCGAACGTCAGTCCCGTGTGCCGCGATAACTCTGATAAAACGAAATCAAGTCTTTCTCCGTCAAAATCCAAGAGATTGTCGCGCCATGCTGAACGCCGTTCCAATACAGAGAATTCCACTTTATCGATAAGCGTTCCTTTTTCCGGCGCAGTGGTCAATTCCTGCCCAGCAACAATATACGCCTCATACTGAAGCGTCCCCGCATTTTCTTCCCGCCGCCCGTGTACTGAAGGATTCGACGGTGCTTGCACTTTTTGCGAAAAATGGACAGACCCCTCGAGTACGGAAACATTGAGCTCCTCACCTTCGTAACGAACGCTAAAAACGGTGCCGACCGCCTGCACAACATGCTCCCCCGCGACCACTATGAATGGTCGGTCCCTATCCTTTGCGACATCAAAAATAGCCTCGCCGCTTGCGAGGCGCACCTCACGTTTACCGGGGTCAATTTCCACTTCGACCCGGCTTGAAGAATTCACCGTTATGGCGGAGCCGTCCGGCAAAGCGGCACTCTCCGTTTCGCCGTATCCCGTCGCAATCTTAATGGTCGATACCTCCCGCACAACTGAAAAGCGCACTAAGGCGATCGCTGTGAAAACGATCGCAGAAGCGACCAATATAGCCGCTGACCAACGTCGCATGCGCCGATACCGAGACTGCCGCAAACTTAGCCGATGCTCACGCACCGCATTCACAAAAAACGGCTGAAGAATTGATGCGGCGTCTGAATCAACCCAAACGCGAGCGCACTGCAGAAGAGCCGCCCTGTGCGCCGGACTTCTGATGACCCACTCCTTCAAAGCCTTCTCGTCTTCCGCCGAAATTGGCCCGGATTCGAGCTGCGCAATCCACGATGCCGCTTCGGAAAGAATTTGATCGTTGCTTTCAAATGCTTGGTTTGCAGTCATGTCTAGGACCGCTTTCCAGGTCTTAATAGCCGCACCGTGGAAGAACCCGCTTTCGCCGACTGCTGAGCCGTCTTCACCTGAACCAATCTTTTAAGGCCCGCGGCAACGTGTTTCTCTACGGTACTGGGCGATATGTCGAGTTTCGACGCAATCTCCTTCATCGAATACCCGTAAACCTTTTTCATTACAAAGACCTTTTGGCATTGTTCCGGCAGCGAATTCACCGCTTCGGCGAAATCCCGCCAAGCAGCCCGCGCCTCGATTGCCTCCTCCAAAGGCAATTCAGTACTGAAGTCCTCCGAAGCGCCTAAATCCTCTATATAATGAATGATTGACTGTGATTTTTTTGTAACTTCGCTTCGCAAGACATTCCTGGCCACCCCATAAAGAAACGCTCTGGGTTGTTCAATTTCCTGACGCTCCGCTGCACAGAGCGCTCGAAGAATAACTTCCTGTGTCAAGTCCTCGGCGTCCGCCCGCGAGCTCATGCGTCGCAGGAAGTAAGCACGCAGTTCTTTCTCATACCTGATGACCGATCGGACAAATGCTTTTCCTTTCGACATATTATTGATTCGCAAAAAGTAATGAGTATTCGCAGTCAAACTTCGCCTGACTGGCCGACTCTTGCCCATAAAGCGCATAATGCGAACTGTTAAATGTCAAAATAGCCAGTTTCGTGCGCAATGAAGCGCCTCCTTATTCTTGAAGGTGAATCGCACCGATTGATGCTAGTAGCTCATAAGTCGTAGCCCGCGCATCGCGTTCTGCGTTCGCCAACGCCACTTGCGCGTCAAGATATTCTTGTTCAGCATCGAGCACGTCCAACGTAGTGCGCACACCGACCTCGGCTTCGCGCCGTACGCCGTCAAGGGCCAGCGCGTTGGCCCGCACTTGCGTTCGCGATGACACAATGTTCGCGCGTGCGGCCGTAAGTCGCTGCCAGCCAATCGTCACGCGCGCATCAACCTGCCGTTCGGCCACGGTGATGCGGCGGCGGTCTGCACTATTGATTGCGCGCGCCTCCCGCACGCGCGAAAGGCGAAGGCCGCCAAGAAAGATCGGCGCGGTCACGCGGACGCCATAAGCGAAACGTTCATCCTGTTCGATGAATGACGACGGCTCCTCGGCATATTGATATTCCGCCCGCAGGGACACTGTCGGCGAAAACGCGCCTTTTGCGATAGCGACGCCTCGGCGTGACGCTTCTTCCCGCATTTGCGCCTGCGCGATGACAGGCGAGAGCTCCCGCGCAATGGCCTTTGCCTCATCGAGCGTGGCCGGCGTATCAGGCATGCCCGGCGCCTCCTCAAGACTCCCGGGCATTTGCCCGATGATTTCAGCAAATGCAGCGCGGCTGATTGCGAGCAGCGCCTGCGCGTTGGTCATCCGGGCTCGCGCCTGCGCGAGGCGCGCTTCGCTTTGCGCAACATCTGTTTTTGTGACTTCGCCGATTTCAAAACGAAACGCGATCTCTTCGAATTGCTTAATTAAAACCTGAACGTTGTTTTCTGTTGCCCTGTAAACGACCATGTCGCGTACGACGTCGAAATATGCCGCCGCCGCACGGTTAAGTACGTCCTGCTCGACAAGGGAAAGCTGAGCGCCGCCGGCTTTCGCGCGCGCCTTCGCTTGCCGGATGGCGTTGACGTTGCGCAATCCCGCAAAGATTTGCTGCTCGCCCTGCACTTGTGCGGTCGCCGTAGTCAGATCGAAATTGCGATCCTCCGCCCCGGCGCCGAAAACTTCGCTGCTGATTGACTGGGTATTATCGACCTCCTCATAACCGGCGCCAGCCGTTATCTGCGGAAGGCCGCGTGCGCGCGCCTGGGCGACGCCTTCACGCGTTGCGTTAAGCTGCGCGCGTTCTGCAGCGATTTCCGGATTCGCGGCGAAGGCCAGCAACAGGGCCTCCTCCAGGGTTTCGGCACTCGCAACGCCGTTCACTATCAACAAAAGTATCGACAAAGAGACAGATGTGAACATTCGTATTGCAGATATCATATCAATACCCGCCCATTGGCTCGGAGATCTTTTCATCTTTCGCACCAGGGCGATCATCCTGCGTTCGGCGAAGGGCGTTTGCGAGGGCTTTGCGATAGGACTGCAGGCGATGAGGAAATGGATTGTCCCATTTGATTGTAACTGGTGTCCGCGCTGCAATATCAGGTTCCTCGCCTCGAGGAATAGACACCATCTTGCCAAAATGATTGCCTTCAACACAATTTATAGACGGTCCTCCTGGGCGCCAAAGATTGGGTACAGGATCGCCTTCCTTGATGATTGAGTACGTAAGATCAGTTAAACCGTGAACCGTGTAGACATCTATAGGATTGACGGCGCCGCCACTGACCCGATTGCAGCCTTCATCCCGTGGATAAAGTGCAAGGGGCGGCGAATAAAGATAGGCCGCTCTAACACGAAACGGCCAATTGCGTTCCGGCGCCGCGACAGCCCAGCCGCCTGCAGGCTCTCGGATCCACGTCATGCCGTTGAATGCGCCAAGCGCGCTTTGCGCAACGCCCGCGCCAAGACTATGTCCGGCGACAACGAGTTCAATTGGATCAGAACGTGTTGGATCGGCAACATCATATGTGCAGATAAAGCCGGCGAGCGAAACTGTCTTCCGGTCCGGAGCCCTATCCGATTTGGCTGACTGACTGCATTCTTCCTCAAGCTCCGCAAGCGATTTTGCCTGTAAGAAAAAACCGTCGTTTATCAAATTTGCGATACCTTCGCGAAAACCGCCGTGCCCGCGAGGAATATATGGTTGTCCTGCGACCGGCTGATCTTCGGCGGCGCCAGCTTTCAGGCTTTGCAGAAGGTCACCAGGCCCCGCCGCCGCATCTACCCCGGGAAAATACACTATAATGCGATGAGAACTGGGCTTTGAAAGAAGATAAACGCTCGGAAACGTAGTTAACGATGAAAATCGGGGACGAAGATAAGCGGCATTATAGGAAAGCGCGCCGAAATCGCTTAGCGCAGCCTGGATTTTCTCTTCCTCCTCGCCTTCCATGGAATCGCAATAAGCAATCTCGCCAATCACGGCTGAGACAGTCATTTCTGCAAAAATTTTTTCGATTGCATTATCTGGATCGCGTCTGGTCTGCTCAACGACAGCCAAAGCATCGCGGCCCGCGAGCAAGATTTCGTTATCGACGCAATTAGCACTTCGACTTTCCTGAATGCGGACGGCGTCAAGCGGAGGCGCCCAATAGTGTTGATCCGTCGCGCACGCCGAAACCAGAATCCCGAGCAAGGCAAACACCGCCGCTCTTACCATCGACGCGCAACCACTCACTTTAAACATTTGCATGCTCTCGTGCCCCTCGTCTGCGATAGAACTTAGTAACTACCTGCGAAATAAGTTGCTTGACGTCGCCCGGAACCATATAGGCGGCCGGCACGACGAGCAGGGTCAGGATTGTCGATGATGAAAGTCCGCCGATGATCAGATAACCGAGTGCGTTTCTCCATTCCGCGCCGTCGGATCCTGAAAGCGCAACCGGGATCATGCCGAATATGGCGGCGAACGCCGTCATCAGCACCGGCCGCAATCGCTCCGGGCAGGCCTTGAGGATCGCCTCGCGCGCCGGCGCGCCTTCCTCGCGTAGCTGGTTTGCGCGATCTACGAGCAGAATGCCGTTTTTCATGACGATCCCCATCAGCGCGATGAGGCCGATCTGCGCGAACAGCGACATTTCCTGCCCGCCGAAATAAAGCATGGCGAAGGCGCCGGAAAACGACAGCGGCGCCGTCAGCATGATGACGACCGGCTGCACGAAAGAATTGAACTGGCTTGCAAGTACGATATAGAGCGCGACCATCGCCAATCCGAAGGCGAAAATGATCGCTGAAATCGACTCATTCATCCGCCGCACAGATCCCTCATAGCTTATCTGCATGGTCGCAGGCGGGGGGTATTCCGCGATGATCATCTCAAGCGCTTCCGTTGCCGTCCCAAGCGCAACGTTTGAGGCGGTGTTGGCGAGGATCGAGATTTTGCGCGCCCGGTCCTGACGGTCGATTTGCGACGGCCCGCTGGCGAAGCGCATGGTCGCGACACTGGCGAGATCGATCAACTGACCAGACTCGCTTCTTATCTGGATGAGCTGCAACTGGTCCCGATTCTGCCGCTGGGACTCCTCAAGGCGTACGCGCACGTCATAACGCCTGCCGCCTTCTTCATAAGTTCCGGCGTCAACGCCGCCGATCACCGTGCGCGCCGTCGTGGCCAAGTTGCGTGCGGAAACGCCGAGATCGCCGGCGCGCGTGCGGTTGAAATCGATCAGCAGTTCCGGCCGGCCCTCTTCGAAACTCGAACGCAAATCTGAGTAAAGGTTTGTCTCTCGCATTCTCGCCATGATGGCTTTGACATATGCGTCGATTTCCGGGATCGAGTCGCCGCGAATGACGAGTTCGATATCGCCGGTGGAAACCCCGCCGCCGGAAATCCACGGCACTTCGGCCACGGTGATTTCGCTCGCCTCGGGAACGGCCTCGCGAAGCGCACGCCGCGCTTCATCCATGACCTCGAACTGACCGATCCGCCGCTCTTGTTTCGGTGTAATCGACGCATAGAGGTCGATGACATTCGCTTTTCCCTGGCTACCCGCCCCGGCGGTCAGAAAAATGTTCTTCACATGCTCAACGCCGCGCAACGCTTCATTCGTCGCTGCAATCGCTTTTTTCGATTCAGCGATTCCCGATCCAAGCGGCAATTCGATCGCCCCCAGAAATTCGCTGCGATCGGCTTTTGAGGTGAAACCGCTCGGTACGCGCGAGGCGAAAAAACCGCCGATAAAAAGCGAGCCGATCGCGGCGGCCAGCGCAAGATAGCGCCAGCGGACGACAACGCCGACGATAGCGCTGTATGCGCGGTCCAGGCGCCGATGAAACTTTTCGATCGGGCGCAGAAGGGCCGGATGCGATTCCGGCTTCAGGAAGCGCGACGCCAGCATAGGCGTCAATGTCAGCGCTACGAGCAAGGACACAGAGACGGCGAAGACGATCGCAAGGCCGTATTGAAGGAAAAATCGCCCGACAATGCCTTCCATGAACGCGATCGGCACGAAGACGGCGAGCGTCGCAAAGGTGCCGGCGAGCACCGCGAGCGCCACGCGCGCGGTTCCCTGTCGTGCAGCAACTTCCCGCTCGATCCCGGCGTCAATATCGCGTTGCACGCTCTCAACGACGACGATGGCGTCATCGACAAGCAAGCCTATGGTCACCGTCAGCGCCAGCAATGTCAGCATGTTGATGGTGAAATCGAAGACCTCGAAGGCGAAGAACGCCGAGATCAGGGATGTCGGAATGGCGATGGCGACCATCAGCGTGGCGCGCCAGCTTAAGAGAAAGAAAAAGGTGACGATGACGACGAGAACGATCGCGATCTCGAGTTCGCGGGTGACATCCTCAACCGACGATTCGATGAACCGACTCACATCGCGCGCGACAACAAGTTCATATCCATCGGGGGCGCCCGCCTGCAGTCGCTCGACCTCGGCATGAACGGCCTCGGCGACTTCGAGCGTATTGCGGCCGGACTGGCGGCGGACTTCTAGCGAAACGCCGGGCCTTCCATTGAATTGCGCATAGCTGCGTTCGTCCTCCAGCCCGTCCTCGACTCGCGCGACATCGCCGATCCGCGTAGGCGCGCCGCTCTCGCGATAAGCGACCACGAGATCGGCGAACTCCTGCGGAGTCTTCGCCTCCGACACCGTCTTGGCCCCGAATTCGCGCGCGCCGCCGCCGATCTCAAAGCGCCCGCCGGGCACTTCTGCGTGCTCAGATCTGACCGCATGGACAACGTCGTCGGCCGTCACGCCGAATGCGCGCATCTTGTCTGCGTTCAGCCAAATGCGGATTTCGCGGAGACGACCGCCGACGATAGTGACCGACCCGACACCTGGCAGGCGCTGAACCGCTTCCTTGACGATTTCATCCGCATAGGTCGTGATTTCGCCGATTGACGCGTCTGCGGCGATCATGATGGACATGATCGGCGCGGCGTCAGGATCGACTTTCTCAATGACCGGCGGATCGATGTCTTCGGGCAAGTCGCGGCGAGCGATATTGACCTTATCGCGCACGTCCTGCGCCTTCACATCGACATTTTCTTCGAGTTCGAACTCGATAAAAACCTGCGAGAGGCCATCCGCACTTGTCGAACGCAGTTGCTTGATCCCGGAAATCGTATTGACGCTTTCCTCGATCACGTCGGAAACTTCCGTTTCCATCGTGTCGGGACTCGCGCCCTCAAGCGTGGTCGTCACCGCGACATACGGAAACTCGACATCCGGAAAGAGATCAACGCCAAGCCGGCCCATCGAAATCCAGCCGAGCACGACCAATGCGCCGATCATCATCACGGCGAGAACCGGGCGCTTGATGGATAGATCGACGAGCCACATCACACGGACTCGGGCGCAACGGGATCGCCGGCGGCGACGGGCTCGCCGTTCGGGACAATGACGTCATCGTCCGCGTCGAGGCCCTCGAGCACGGCGAATGTTCCGTCGGGACGCTCCTTCGCGACGACGCGCCGCATTTCAGCGCGGCCATCCAGCGAAACCAGAACATAAGCGCCCGACTGGTCCTGAAAAACCGCTTTTGCCGGGACTGACAATACCGGCTTTTCATCGGTGAATATTTCAGCGCGGGCGAACTGGCCTGATTTCAGCGCGTAATCCGAGTTGTCGATCGGCAGGCGCAACTCAACCGTACGGGCGCCGACATCGAGCATATCATTCAATACTAAAACGTATGATTCCCGCGGCTCCGGTTGCGTCTCAACGTAGACGAGCGCTTTTTGTTCAAGCTTCAGCGAACTCAAATGTTGTTCGGGTGCATAAACGACCGCGACGACAATGTGGTTTTCCTGAATTTGCAGAACCGAGCTTTCAACGCCTCCGCGGAAGACATTCGACAGATATACGCCTTCATCGTTGAAGCGCCGCGTGATGACGCCGTCGTAGGGCGCCCTGACAGTGGTGTCCTCAAGGTTCTTGCGTGCGGTTTTAAGCTCGGCTTCGCGTTTTTCCGCTTCCGCCGCAGCGACATCCAACGCCGTCCTGGCGTCGTCGAGGCGTGATTGAGAAGAATAACCTTCTTCTTTCAGCTTTCGAACCCTGTCGAACGCTTGACGGGCGTTGCGCAGGTTCGCTTTCGCAAGCGTAAGATTCGCCTCTGCTTCATCGACTTCTCTTTCATAACGCGACGGCCGCGTCCGAAAGAGGGGATCGCCTTTGGCAACCCTGTCGCCGACATTGACAAAGATCGTTTCGACAACGCCTTCGACAAGCGGGCCGATATTGCTTGTTTGCTTTGAACCGATCGAACCTGTCGCGACGACCGTTTCACGCGTCGTCGCGGATTTCGGCTTGACGATTTTTACGGACTTGGCAGGTGCCGGCGCTTCCGTTAACGAACCTTGCGACGGCTCAACGCCCCCGCCGTCGACCGAATCGCAGCCGGCGAGCGTAACGATTGCGGCCGCGAAAGCCGCCACGCCGATCCGCCAACCGGGCAGAAATTTTACAACCGCACGCATTATCAGGCCCTACTCTCGGCTGTCTGACATTTTTGCTATACTACCACTTAATAACTTAGTATATATTAAGCGTGGCAATCACAAGGCGCGGGTGCGAAGAATGAACAGGTGGGACAACAGGCTTGAACGCAATCCAGGTTATTTAGTTCACGACGTAGCGCGCCTGCTCCGGCGCGAATTTGATCGCCGGGTCAAACACTTAGGACTCACGCGGGCGCAATGGTTTGTTTTGGCGCACCTTTACCGAAATGATGGGCGGACGCAGCGGGCGCTCGCAGATGAGCTCGATATGGAGCCGGCGCCGCTCGGAAGGCTTATTGACCGGCTGGAAGAAAGCGGCTGGGTTCGCCGTGCGCCATCGGCAGCCGATCGGCGCGCAAATCTTGTTCATCTGACAGACAAGATTATACCTCTAATTGAGGAGATGCGCGCGGCGGCGAACAATCTCTATAAAGACGCCTTCAAGGGAATGTCGAACAAGAACGTTGAGGACTTCGTCGAGGCGCTCACTATCGCAAAATCCAACCTTAATGATCTCAGCGCCGAGCCGGTCGGGTATGCTTCCGACAGCGTCGATGAGCTGAATCGCGTCCAGCGCAAAGCCTCCAAAAATAAATCACAGTCATGAGCAGCCAGCAGAGTGAAATGTCGTTTAATGACGGAGGCGGTATGCCGCCTTGGGCGGAGGTGATGAAGTCGTTCTTCTCCGGGGACCATCAATTGTTCGCGGCATTACGGATGGAACCGAATAAAGTCGACAAAGACGGGGTTTCGGTTTTCGCGACAATACCGGATTTTTTCGCGTATAAGGATGGAGAAAGCAGCGCGCACCCGGGCGCTTATACAATCATTCTTGACACGGTATTCGGATTTTCAATTTTTGCAAAAATTCAACAGCCAAAAGCAATTGCTACGATCAATCTGAAGACGGACTATCTCCGCCCCATTGAAATCGGTACAAAGATTATATGCAGCGCCGAATGTCACGACGTCAGCGGTAAAATCGCCCGGACGCGAGGAGATATCCTTGATTATGATGGGAGACCTCTAGCGAGTGCGACTGGCGCTTTCATGATCGCCAGCGGTGGGCCGGACTTTGCACGGCTCGGGAAAAGGCAACCGGCATGACGCAATTTGCGAACTCGCCGCTTCGCCACTGGCTCCGGTTTGATGTCGAGGAAACCGAAAACGGCGCCCTTTATTCAATTTCACCGGATGACGCTCACATCGGCAATCCGCTGATCAAAGCGCTCCATGGCGGGGTTGTGTCGACTTTTCTGGAACTTGCCGCACTGCATGAATTGCGGCGCGCCCTTGGTTCCGATCCAGCGGGCGAGGCGATCAACATCAATGTGGACTATCTGAAATCCGTCAGGCTTTCGCCGCTCTTCGCCAGAGCGCACATTGCAAAAGCCGGGCGCCGGCTCGCCTTTATCGATTGCATCGTATGGCAAGACAACGAGGACTCACCCGCCGCGAAAGCGGCATGTTCATTTTTGCTACATAATCGGCGCTGCGTCCTCCCTGGTGCACGCCTAACTAGCCCCGAGGAGGCCGCTCCTCGGGGCATTTTTCGGAATTGAACCTGTATGATCGCTGGGATTAGTTGCACACACATTTCACAAAGAACGGAGTTAGCGCCTAACTCCTCCCTGATTTTGATGAGGCGTATGGCGCGCCACTGGGTAAAACGGATTCGCGGCCGCGAGGCGCGTCAATATGTGGTAGCGCGCTTTCCATTGCTTGATAGCCCAAGCGCAGGCTACGCAGTTCTCCTTCATGTCGGGAGCTTTCCTAACAGAAACGGGGCCTATGCATAATCGACAATTCCTGGGAATGGGCATCAGATATTCATGATCAATAAGCAAATAGAAATATCGCGCAGCATCTTAGCAAGAGCGGATATTTTCCGTATCTTGAGCATATCTGTGCGCAGCCACCCCTAAGCCCTGCAAGTTTAGAATAAGGTTTTCAGTGCGGACCATATAGGGTTGCGCGTAGTGATCAATTAGCGGCGCGAGCAATGTTGAAGCATTCTTGTCAGGCCCGATAGAATATTTTGCAGGGACAGCCTCTTGCAGAGACTATGACGCGCCATATGACTGAGGGCTCGCGTCCGGATGCGTTCAACTTCTTCCGCCGAAGCTTGACGCCACCGGCGAGACCTCGACCGCCTGTTTTTGCCCGAGCACGCCATTGACCAAGAGCGCAACACTACAATTGCTGAAGCGGGATTTTGCCACATGAAGCGGCAAATCGACGTTATGGCTAAAAAATTGCCGCTTCCTCTTATTCGACGTCTACGGTAGTCGCCCAAGATGCCGCCGGCAATCAGGTTGCGGAAAAGAGCCATACCCGCAACCATTCCAACCTTCGCATTGCTCGTGAACTATCCTAGAATTGTATACTTGAAGACGGCGCAAGCCATGATAGGTCGGGAAAAAACGAAAGGTCAGCCGATGAATACCAAAATCTCCCCGCGCGCGGCGCGAATGCGGGAGCGCATATTGGCTGCCGCTTTGGCCGAATTCGCCGCAAAAGGATATGATGGCGCAACCATTCGCAACATCGCCGCTGCAAGCGGAGCCAAGCATCCGATCATCGACTATCACTTCGGCAATAAGGAAGGACTGTGGGATGCTGTCATAGAGCACTGCGTTGGCGAACTCGCAAAGCGCATTGAGAGTATTTCCAAAAAAGCGGACAGCCGCTCCGTTCTCAAGGAAATCGTCAGGACGTTTTTTGAATATGATATGGAGAACAAAGCGTTCCACCGCTTCATGATCCAGGCGAGCGCGCGCATGAGTCTGAAGGGCAGGAAGGCGATCAAGAAACATGTCGCGCCAATCATCGAGCTGCAGTCGAAGTGCATCAAAGACTGTCAAAACAGCGGCCAGCTTCCCAAAGGCGATCCTATCTTATTTTCTTATATGCTGATCGGCGTATCGGCCGTTCTTTCTAGCCTGACTTCAGAAATAGAATTTGTCGCAAAGAAAAAAGTCGATTCCTCTAAGACTAGGCAAGAATACTGGAAAATTATTGAGGGTGTGTTTTTTGACAATTAGCGAGCGTCGGCCGCATGCCGGACAGAAGCGGCGTCGTCAGGGTGGTTTCTATCAGAGGCCGGTCTGTTCAATGACCTTGCGCGCAACTTTCTGTCCTTCGAGTGCTGCAGGAATGCCGCAATAACCTGCTACGTGGATAAAAACCTCTTTGATTTCCTCCTTTGTGAGCCCGTTGCGCAAGGCGACGCCGACATGAAGCTCCAATTCTGGCAGCCGGCCCATGCATGTCAGCATCCCGAGATTGAGCAGGCTGCGTTGTTTGCGTGTAAGGCCATCGCGTCCCCAGATGCGTCCCCATCCACATTCGGTGATATATTCCTGAAAATCCCGGTCGAAATCGTTCGCTTCATCGAGCGCCTTGCGAACATAGTCCTCGCCAAGCAATTCTTCCCGGATTTTCCGCCCTTTTTTGAAAGTATCGCTGTCCATCTTTGCGCCTCCAGTCACCGGTGCGCCGAAACGCCGCCGGGCGGTGTGCCCTCCTTGATCATTCGCCGGATGCGGGCTGGCATTTCGTCGTCAATCCGTTTCGGCCAGCGCCGTTTCAGCGGATCTTTCACCTTGACGACGAGCCGGCCGACTTGCTCGATTTCGACCGTGACAGTCTCGCCGTCCTGAATCGGGCCTATGCCCTGATGGTTCGTCCCTGTGAAAACCAGATCGCCCGGAAGCAACGGCGTTACGGCGCTAATATATGCAATGCACTCCCGGATACGATGCCCCATATCGCTTGTCGAGAAATCGTGCCGGGGTTGATCGTCGACCCACAACCGAATACGCAGATTCTGCGGGTCGTCAATTTCCTCGGCTGTGACGATCCAAGGGCCGATCGGCGCAAAGGTATCGTGCGACTTGTTGAATAGCGACTGCTGCAAAACCGGAAACCGCCCCGACACATCAATGCCGACGGTATAACCAAACACGTAATCCAGAGCGTCTTGCGGCGTTACATTCCTGCATTCGCGCCCAATTACAAGCACCAACTCAGGCTCATGATGAAACACTCTCGCATCCACGTCCGGCAGCTCAACTGTGCCGCCGGGACCAAGGATCGATTCAGGCGACTTGAAGAAGGACCAAATGGGCAAAGGCGGTCCATCTGTCCCTTCGAGATAGTTGGCGCCCATCGCAATAATCTTGCCTGGTCTTGGAACCGGCGCTTGAAGACGCGCCTCCGACAATGGCCGTCCCGTTCCGCTTTTTTCAAGCTCTTCGAGAGGGGCTTGAAGCGCGCCGAAATCCTTGATGACCGCCTCAACGAGCTCCTGATTTGTCTTCGCCTTGTAGGACGCCACCAACACCGACGCGTCGATGACTAAATCATCGCGAACAATTCCCAATCCCTGACCTTCAACCAGTGCTAATTTCATGCGGTCTTCCGTATATTTCAAATCAAGAGTTTCAGCCTCGCTTCAGTCAGGCGGCGCCCATTCGCTTGCGCATCTCCGCCTCGCGCTCCGCCGCCAGCATGTAGCCTGGAATGTCTTTAACTCTGCGCGCCGTAATCGCGACGATTTCGTCATCCGACTGTTCAAGATCAAGTTCAAGACGACAGGGTTGCGGTACATGCCACGGCGACTTCGCGTATACTTCAATGACGTTTTCTTCAGGATCATTGAAATAGATCGACCATGCATTGCCATGATCCATTCTGTCGAGCGTTTCTATTCCTTCTCTATCAAGACGTCGGAGAACCTCCTTCAGTCCGCCGAGAGACCTGACCCGGAATGAGACCTGATTGATTGCGCCGGGCCGCGCAGTTTCCGGCCTTCCGCTCGCCAGGACGAGTTGATGATGCAGTTCCGGATCGGAACTCATGAAAACGATATCGGCGTTGCTGCGCGACATCTGTCCCTGATCCGTTACGTGCAACCCCATAACCCGCGAATAAAAGCCGACCATTGATTTCAGGTCATAGACGTTCAATCCAACATGTTCGAGCATTGGAGGATCATTGCTCGCTTCAATCATGTGATACGCTCCTCCCGTTAGAAATTGACCCGCACGTCGCCGCCAAATATCGGCACGCCGTCATTTTGGAGGCACTTGATCGATCCAGTATTAGATCGTAACTCCTGAATATTGTCGCAATAGGTTTGACCCGTCAGGTTCTTTCCCCAAAGTCCAAAATCAAGATTGCCCACGACATATGACAGTCTCGCATTCAGAATTGTCCGCTGGTCCTCGTTGAACTCAGGCTTATTCTCGATGTCGTAGGATTGGTCGCCGACATAAGCGGCGTCGATTTGCGCCGCGAGTACCGCGGAATTCGATAATTCCCATTCTTTCCTTACGAGTCCGTTGACCGTCCAATGCGGAGAATATGGAAGCGTGTTGCCTTCGCTGATGGTCGGCAGGCTAGTCGCGTCTTTGACCTCCGAATCTAGCCAGCCCACCGCGCCCTGGAATACCAAGCCGTCTTGAGGTTCGAATTGAAGTTCAAGCTCAGCGCCCCAGCTCGCCGCCTTGGGAATATTCAGCAGAAGCGGCAGAATCTGACCGCCTTCCAGAAGCACGCTGAAAATCTGCATGTCTTTCCAGTCGTTGT
This sequence comes from Hyphococcus sp., assembly GCF_965267305.1. Lineage (GTDB taxonomy): Bacteria > Pseudomonadota > Alphaproteobacteria > Caulobacterales > Parvularculaceae > Hyphococcus. The sequence continues at coordinate 1,270,471 of NZ_OZ253945.1, forward strand.
AAAAGACGGAGGCGTTTGCGAGCAGCTGCCCGCCGAACGATCTCGTTTTCAAACCACCCTCATAGGTGAGCAGAGTTTCCTCATCGACCTGCCGCGCGGCCTGACCGATAATCGCCTGCAACGCCGCTGTGCTGAAGCCGCCGGTCTTGAAACCCCGTGATACGCTGGCAAAAAGCATCGCGTCGTCATTCACGTCATAAGCAATTGCAAACCGCCCACCCCATTCATTCCAGTCGCCCGACAATGGCGTGCTGGTGACCAACCTGATCGGATCAGTTTCAACTTCCGCTTCACCGAGGAAAGTGCCGATTGGAAACAAGGCCCCGCGTCCGATCAACGTGTCATTGAACCCGTCCTTTTCCTCCCAAGAATAGCGACCGCCGACTGTGATGGTCAATTTGTCCGCCACGTCCCAGTCCGCCTGACCGTAAACGGATATCGCAGCATCGTCCTGGTCGATGATCGTCGTTGGCACCAGCGTGAAAGCCGCCGCCGGCGAACCCGGCAGCGCACCGCCGATCGGCGGCGGCGCGCCTGTCGTTCTCGCCGCCGTGACCCATTTCGCCTTTTCGTTGAAGTAAAGCCCCCCGACAATCCAGCGAAACGCCTTGTCGCCGGGCGACGTCAGCCTGACCTCCTGGCTCCACTGGTCCGCGTCAGCCGATTGATGCAGCTCAAAGAACGCGTGTGGCCCGCCGTCGACATCATTACTGCGGCGCAGCTTATTGTCTTCATAGGCGGTGATGGCGGTGATGTTGGCGAATCCGAGATCCCAGTTGATGTTGAAGAAGCCGCCATACGAATCAATATCGTTCCGCGCGTTTGGCATGTTCGCGAACACCTCGAGCGCGTCACCCGTGTCAACAAATCCTCCCGCGTCGGCGCAAGGTTGGCCCAAGCCCCAGTCTCCAGGCGGCAAAGCGCAAGGCATGGTCGGATCGCCTGGATCGCGCGTGCCAATGGTTTTCACGGCGTGATTGCTGCCCCGGTTTAGGCCGAAATGTCCGTTCAGGAGAACTTCGAGCCGATCTGAGGGTCGCCATAACAACTGTGCGCGAGCGGCGTATTTTTTCTTGTCGAAACCGTCAACGCCAAGGAATTTGTTTTCCTGAATATCATCGCGAATGTTCGCCATGCCGGCGATGCGCAGCGCCGCTGTGTCCGAAAGAGGCAAGTTCAGCGCGCTTTCCACATCGAACTGAGAATATCGCCCGGCGGTGAAGCGGCCGAAGCCGGAGGTTCCACCCTCAAGCGACGGCTTGGCGGAAATGTAGCTGACCGCGCCGCCCGTCGTGTTTCTTCCGAATAATGTGTTCTGCGGCCCGCGCAGCACTTCAATTCGTTCCAGATCGAAAAGTGGAAACGACCATGAAACCGGCGAGTTCAGCGTAACCTCGTCGGCGTAAACGCCAATGGCCGTGTTCGAGTTGACGTGAAAGTTCGAGTCGCCAACGCCGCGAATATAGAAATTAAACTGCGAGTCTCCTGCGGCGACATTGGTTGAGGCGTTAGGAATGAGCGCAAACACCTCAGTCGACGATGTGACGCCGCGCCGTGCGATTTCGTTCGCAGTAAAAGCCTGCATCGTGATCGGCACAGATTGAATATCCTCCGCGCGCTTTTGCGCCGTGACAATAATGACGTCATCGATGTCATCGGCCGAAATGGCGGTTGTCGACATGACTAGGGAGATCAGCCCGGCTCCCGCCATCATCCTTCTCTTATTCCTCATAATTCCCTCCCGATGTGTTTCCTAAAATTCGCGGCACCGTCGGGGAAACACCACCCCGCGGCGGCTCATCGTTTTACGGCAGCCCCGCTCCTGGAATTTCGAGAGGCGCTGCATCGATACGGGCGCGCGACCGTCCGCTCAGAATCTCTGCAGGACTTGACAGCGTCGCCATCATGTAAAGCGTCTTTCTATCTGCTCCACCCGTCGCACATGCAGCGGCGAACGGGGCGTCGCTATCGATCCGATGCGTAATTTCCCCGCCCTCCAGGATGCGGACGAATTCGCCGGTTTCGGATGACGCCACCCAGACCGCTCCTTGTTCGTCGAGACAGATGCCATCCGGCGTTCTCTCACCGAGATCGGCGAAGACGCGCCGCCGCGACAGGGAGCCGCTCGGATCGATGTCGAAAGCCGTCAGCCGATGCGCGAATGTCTCCGCCACGATCAATGTGCATCCATCGGGCGTAATCGCCATGCCGTTCGGGAAAATCAAATCGTCAGCAACCGTTCTCGGCCGACCGTTTTCCACGAAAACGAGATTAGTCGGATGGGGATCGAGCCCCTCAAAGAGGTTGCAGCCCGTATTCCCGACATAAGCGCGGCCCCTAGCGTCGATCACCATGTCGTTAAGGCTCTTGCCGGCGCAAAGCGCCGACAGGTCGGCATAAGGCTCAACGCGCGTCCCGTCGTAAGACCTGAGTTCGCAGGACTTCATCGAAACGAAAACCAATCGACCGTCCGGAAGCCAGCCGAGCCCGGACGGCGCTTCGGTCTCAAGGACCGTTTCCACGGCTCCCGCTTCATTCATGCGTACGATCCGCCCGCCAAACATGTCGGACGCCCAAAGACATCCATCGCGCCAACGCGGGGATTCGCCGAAAACGAGGGCGTCAGCGATCGTATGACAAGATATGGGCTTCATCGCGACTCTCGACAGCCGGCGTCAATCAAGTACGCCGAAGATATTCCATTTCGCGTCCTGATTGACGCGCCCCTCAAGCACCTGTCCGCAGGCCTGGACGATCTGGTCGGACAGCAAAATGTGCTGCGTGCCGGCGTGAATGTCTCTGAAACAGCGCTGCAACCGGCTTTTGCGTAAGCTGACGCCGCCACCGTTGATGTGAGCGAATACGGCGTTTTCAGAGATCACGTCGTGAATATGGCGCATCGCAAGACGGATAAGAGCAATTTGTTCAAGCGATGCGGGACGGTCTTTCAGCAATACCTCACTCAAATCGTCCCATGCCTCATAGCAGAACGCCCTTGCAGCCCGGTATTTCGCCTCGGCATGCGCGTATTTCTCCTTGAAACTCGCCGAATCGCCGATGACGCCGAAAGGATTAGCTTTGGTGCGCGCGACTTCGGCAAGCTCATCCAGAGTTCGCCGACCGACGCCGATGGCCCAGGCTGTATGTCCGAAGGAGGTGAACCCGATCAACCCGAGAGAATACTGGTTACCGCCGCGAACCGGATCCGTCGCCGCGTACTCGTAGCACATGTCGTCCGGCACGAAGAGATCCTTCGCCGTATAGTCGTAGCTTCCAGTGCCTCGCAGACCCAGAACGTCCCAATTGTGCCCGAGCTCCATATGCTCTCGGTCGAAATGAGCGAGAATGACAACCGGCGTGCCGTCATCGTATCGTTCCGGCTCACCGTTTTTCATGACAGTGCAGCCGGAATGCACTATCTCCGCATGATAGATGCCGCTGCCATAGCTCCAATTTCCTTCAATGACGAAGCCGCCGTCAGCACGACGGGCGAGGCCGCGGGGCACGCCCTGTCCCGCGACTATTCGATTCGGACCCTTTCCGTAAATCTTTTCCGCCCCGCCATCGGGTATGTAGGCGCCAACCGTACTGCCAGCGACGCCGGCGACCATTGTGCACCAGCCCGCTGATGCATCGGCGTAAGCGACATCCTCAACAACGCGGATCGCATCGGAGAAGGTTATTTGCGCGCCGCCGAGATCCTTTGGCAAGAGCATCGTATACAAACCGGCATCCTGCAGCGCCTTTACGGTGGCATCCGTCAAGTGCGTGAGGCGTTCGGCTTCGTCAGCCTCCGCTTCGATCAAAGGCTGCAACTTTTTCGCCGCGGCTTTTAACTCTGTGTATCCCATGCTCGCCCTGTACCTTGCCAATGGTGGTTTTTCGCGCTATCTGATTTCTACCATTTGGTCAGTCTGACCATTTGGTAGCCCTTTGTCAATTGGCGCCGCGGGAAGATTTATGGCGGTTCGGTGCGGCAAAAGAAGGAAATGCGAATGTTCAGTTGCGAAATATCTGAGAGTTCGGGCGGCCGGACGGAATTGGGCGCTGCAAACGCGCGCATGGCTTTCGCGAATTTTTGTGCGCCGCACACTGCCCATGCCAGGGCGCCCGCCGCCTGGCAACGAAAGGACCGCCTCACGGAAATATCCGGGCCCCGCGCCGCGCAACAACCTGATCTTCGACCGCATCAAGTCGAACTGATTTGCATGGACGATCTGAAAACAGCCTTGCGCAGCTTCGCAAAAAGCGTGACGGTCATTTCTTGCGCGCATTCAGGAGAGCGTTTTGCAATGACCGCCACCGCAGTCTCGGAGGTTTGCCTCGAACCGCCCACCATGCTGGTCTGCATAAACAAGTCGGCTTCAATCGCCGCGCCGCTTATCGATGAGAGTCGATTTGCGATCAATGTGCTCGACAGATCCCAGCAGCAGATTTCGGAGGATTGTAGCGGGCGAAGGTCAGGCGATGATCGGTTCGCAGATCAAGATTGGACGAGCGATCACCTCGATACACCTTATCTCCAGAACTCGCAGGCCACCATCTTTTGCCGCGTTGCGAGAACACTGGAATACGGCACGCATTTTGTCGTTTTTGGCGAGGTTCAGGGAGTGCGCGCCAATGACCGACCGACTCCTTTGATTTATATTGACCGACGGTATCTTGACGCCTCTTTGGATACGACCGTTCCATGATGGGGCGGACCGGAGCCTCCGCGACTGATAATAGGCAAGAGGGAAGCGCTTCGTCCCTGCTGTTTTGGATATTGGCACTCTTGTTCGCCGCAACCCTGTCCGGGTGCGACCGCGACCCAAAACACGTGACCAGGCCCGGACCCCCGAATTTCTTGATCATTCTCGCAGATGACCTCGGCTATTCAGACCTGGCGCCCTACGGCGGAGAGATAGAGACGCCCAATATCGCCGCCCTGGCGCGGGACGGAATTCTTTTCACCGATTTTTATGCCTCGCCGTCCTGCTCGCCGACGCGCGCCATGTTGTTGTCCGGCGCCGACAATCATGTTGCCGGACTCGGCAATATGGCGTCCATGATGGTGATCGACCAAGATACGCGCCTGGGGCTACCGGGATTTGAAGGGTACTTGAACAGTAGCGTGGCGAGCATATCGGAGATCCTGAGCGCCAACGGCTATCACACCTACATGGCGGGCAAATGGCATCTTGGCTTCGACGCTGAGTACGGTCCGAAGGCGCGCGGGTTCAAGCGTTCATTTACGCTGCTGCCGGGCGGCGCGGGCCATCTTGGAAACCAGTCCCTTTACGATCCGCGCAAAAGTTCTACCTATCTTGAGGATGGAAACCCGGTAGAATTGCCGACCGACTTTTATTCAACTCGCTTCTACACAGAAAAACTTATCGAGTACATTGACGAAAATGTCGGCGACAAAAAGCCTTTCTTCGCTTATCTCGCCTACACCGCGCCGCATTGGCCGCTCCAGGCGCCAAAATCGTCAATCGCAAGGTTTAAAGGAAAATATGATGCCGGGTATGATGAAATTAGGGCGCAGCGCGTAAAACAAATGCGCCGCTTGGGATTGATTGACGTCATGCATGAGGCGTCACCGAGGCCGGCGTCTATCCCCTCATGGGATTCGCTTTCTCCCGATGAGCAAAAACGCCAGGCGCGGCTGATGGAAGTCTATGCCGCGATGATCGCCGACATTGATCGCTATATCGGACGCATTGTGGGCCACCTGAAGAAAATCGGCGAATACGATAACACGGTCATCATCATTCTGTCGGACAACGGGCCCGAAGCCGGAATGTTCGAAACCTACTGGCCTGAACTCTTTTCATCCATCGATGGATGTTGCGACCAGAGCTTTGACGCCATCGGTTCGGCGCAATCCTATGTTTGGAACACGCCTGGCTGGGCATGGGTCAGCGGCACGCCGTTTTCGGGGGTAAAAGGGGAAACTCGAGAAGGCGGTGTTCGGGTGCCGGCGATCCTCTCCTACGCGGGGGCGCCACGCCAAGCGTGGCTTGAGCGACGTCCCAGCTCAGTTCTCGATATTGCCCCGACAGTTCTCGAACTTTCAAAGATCGCTCACCCGGCGCCGGAATTCGCCGGACGAAGCATCGCTGCGCTCGCTGGACGATCCTTCGCTGATCTTCTAGCTGATGAATCACCCGCTTCGGAAGAAAAAGCGGGTGATGCGGATCGCGCCATAGGCTGGGAGCTTATGGGTTGGCGGGCGCTTCGCCGCGGAAACTGGAAACTTCTATGGGATCCCTATGATCAATCGGACGGATGGCGGTTGTACAACCTCAAAGCGGATCCGAACGAAGCTTTCGATCTGTCTGAGGTTCGACCGGAGGAATTATCGCAAATGATTGACGCTTGGAAAACATATGTTGCACAAAACAATGTTATTCTATGGCACGACGTCTCGGAAAACGAGGCTACTGCGGCTGACCTCGAAAGTCGCGGGGACGGGCAGCCAATTAATGAAAACGCTCCCACGCGGGCGCACAGGCGCTTGCCCCGGTGACGGCTCGTGGCACGTTTAGCAATCCGTCACGCGCGGGATCGCCTCCGCACGAATCAGGTGGTGTTTAGACCACTTAGCGTTTGAAAACGGTATACTAGGCGATATGGCTCTCTCGAGGAACTTCACTCACGACTGAGCGCTTTTTTTTGAACATAATGCTAACTTGGCGCAAAGGATTGGACGCCAAAGCAACAATATTCGAACGAGCAGTTTGCATTTGCGCAATGTTAGGCAAAACGGGCACGCCAGTCGTGGATTTCTGTGGAAAGATAGGGATTGCCAATCCCACATTTGCCGCGGGAAGAAGGATTTTTCGTTGGTGCAAGCTTCGGAGATACACCGCTTGAAGCAGCTCGATGAGAAGGACAAGAAACTTAGAGCCGGTCGCCGATCTATCAACGCACAATAGCATATTGCTGGGTGATAAAAGAACAGGTATGGTATGACCACTCAGACAACGGAAAATTCCGCAGTCTTCACCGGACACCTACAGCTTTATTCTAATTCTACAAGTAGATCTTTGGCATCGATCTGGTCGCCCGTCTCAATGGCGATGCGTTTGACGACGCCGTCGGTTTCTGCGGCGACTTTCACTTCCATTTTCATGGCTTCAAGGATGACCAGCGCATCGCCCGCCTTCACCTTGTCGCCGGGCGCGACACGAATCTCGCTGACGGCGCCCGGCATGGGCGCGCCGACAGCCTTCACATCACCGGCTTTCGCCTTTTCGCGGTGAACGCTTTTATCCTCGCGCGCGGCGTCGCGGATTTTGATGGTGCGCGGCTGACCGTTCAGGGAGAAGAACACCCGCGCCAGCCCTTCCTCGTCGGCATCCGAGACCGACTGGCATTGAATGATCAGGGTTTTTCCGTGTTCAATTTCGACGGAAATTTCTTTCTCCGGCGGCAAGCCATAGAAAAACTCGTCCGTCGGCAACACGCTCATATCGCCATAGTCGCCGCGGAATTTGGCGAACTCTGCAAACACTTTCGGATATAACAAGGCCGAAGCGAGATCATTATCGCTAACCCCGGCGCCTGTCGCCTCTGCGGTCTCAGTGCGCTTCGCCTCCAGATCAACCGGCGCCATATGTTTGCCCGGCCGGTCGGTGATCGGCGTCGCGCCTTTCAGGATTTTCTGTTGCAGCGCTTTGGGGAAGCCGCCATGGGGTTGGCCGAGATCGCCATGGAAGAATGACACGACCGATTCCGGAAAGGAAATATCCTTTTTCGGATTTTCGACATCCGCGCGCGTCAGCCCCGCCGACACCATGGAGAGCGCCATGTCGCCGACAACTTTCGAGCTTGGCGTCACCTTGACGATGTTGCCGAACATCTCGTTGACGTCAGCATAGGCCTGCGCCACCTCATGCCAGCGTTCGCCCTCGATGCCAAGAGAACGCGCCTGTTCGCGTAAGTTTGTGAACTGCCCGCCCGGCATCGCATGGAGATAAACCTCCGACGCGCCGGAGCGCACATCGCTTTCAAAAGCGGCGTAAAGATCGCGCACCGCCTCCCAATAAAAACTCAACTCGCGGATTGCTCCGTCATCGAGACCGGGATCGCGCACATCCCCCTGAAGCGCCGCCACGATAGATCCCAGCGGCGGTTGCGCCGTCAGTCCGCTCATGGAATCGAGCGCCGCGTCGACCACATCAACGCCCGCATCGACCGCCGCCAGCACCGACGCAGATGAGGCGCCGCTGGTGTCATGGGTGTGGAAGTGAACAGGCAGCTTTGTTTCTTCCTTGAGCGCCGCCACAAGCAGCTTCGCCGCACGCGGTTTGGCGACGCCCGCCATATCCTTGATCGCCAGCATGTGCGCGCCATGCGTTTCAAGGTCCTTGGCGAGCTTCAGATAATAGTCGAGCGTGAATTTCTTTTCGTGTTCACTCGTCAGATCGCCGGAATAGCAAATAGCGGCTTCGCATACGGCGCCGGTTTTTTGCACCGCGTCCATGGCGACATACATGTTCTCCGCCCAGTTGAGCGAATCGAACACGCGGAAGATATCGATGCCCGTATCGGCGGCGCGCTCCACAAAATACTGGACGACATTATCCGGATAGTTGGTGTAGCCGACCGCATTGGAAGCGCGCAGGAGCATTTGCAAGGGGATATTCGGCGCGGCTTCGCGAAGAAGCTCCAGCCGCCGCCACGGATCTTCTTTCAAAAAGCGCATTGCGACATCGAACGTCGCCCCGCCCCAGCATTCCAGCGAAAAGAGATTGGGCAAACGCCGCGCGTAATGAGGCGCGGCCTGAACCATGTCATAGGTGCGCATGCGTGTCGCCAGCAGCGACTGATGCGCGTCGCGCATAGTCGTGTCGGTGACGAAGACCTGTTTTTGGTCCCGCACCCATTGGCCGAAGGCGGTGGGGCCAAGCTCTTTCAACTTGTCTCGCAATCCAGGCGGAACAGGGCTTCCCGCAACGTCCGGCAATTGCGGGTCGACATGGCGCGCCGGCTCCGCCCTGCCCTTCACTTCCGGATTGCCATTGACATTTACGTCTGCGAGGAAGCGCAAAAGCTTCGTCGCACGGTCTTTGCGCTTCGGGAATGCGAACAGCTCCGGCGTCTCATCAATGAAGCGCGTCGTGTAATCGTTCGAGCGGAACTTCGGATGATTGACGAGATTCGCGAGGAACACGAGATTGGTCGCGACGCCGCGAATACGGAACTCGTTTAGGGCCCGCGACATGCGATTGATCGCTTCGTCCGGCGTCGGTGCCCAGGCAGTCACTTTTTCTAGCAGCGAGTCGTAAAACCGCGTCACCTGCGCGCCCGCATAGGCTGTGCCGCCATCGAGCCGGATGCCAAAGCCCGTGGCCCCGCGATAGGCGACGATACGCCCATAATCCGGAATGAAGTTTTCTTCCGGGTTTTCCGTCGTCACCCGGCATTGCAGCGCATGACCGTTGAGATGGATATCTTCTTGCGTCGGGATGCCGCTTTCCGGCGAACCGATCGCCTGGCCCTCGGCGATGCGAATCTGCGCTTTGACAATGTCGACGCCGGTGACCTCTTCGGTCACCGTATGCTCAACCTGAATGCGCGGATTGACCTCGATAAAGTAAAAGGCGCTCGTCTCCGCGTCCATCAGGAACTCAACAGTCCCGGCGTTGTTATAGCTAACCTCGCGGCCGAGCTTTAACGCCAGCGCGCAAAGCGACTGACGCTGTGCGTCATCGAGATAAGGCGCGGGCGCGCGCTCCACAACCTTCTGATGACGTCGCTGCACCGAACAGTCCCGTTCAAAAAGATGTAAAAGATTCCCGTGGGAATCGCCGATCAGCTGCACTTCCACATGCCGCGCCTGACGCACGAGCTTTTCAAGATAGACGTCGCCCTTGCCGAAGGCCGACAAGGCTTCGCGCCGGCCCGTATCGACGGCGGCGAGAAGCTCCGACTCGTCCTCAATAACGCGCATGCCGCGGCCGCCGCCGCCCCAGCTCGCCTTAAGCATCAGGGGATAGCCGACGCCAGCAGCGGCTTTTTTGATTGCCGTTTCGTCATCCGGCAAAACACCGGTCGCCGGCACTACAGGCACACCGGCTTTCTCGGCGATGGCGCGAGCCGACACCTTGTCGCCAAGTGCGCGCATGATCGACGGCGACGGGCCGATAAAGACAATCCCCTCTTCGGCGCAGCGTTCGGCGAAATCGGGGTTTTCCGACAGAAACCCGTAACCGGGATGGATCGCGTCGGCGCCGCATTTGCGGGCGATGCGCACAATGTCTTCGATGTCGAGATAGGCTTTGACCGGTCCCAGCCCGGCCCCGACCTGATAGCTCTCATCCGCCTTGAAACGGTGCAGCGCGAGCTTGTCTTCCTCGGCGTAAATCGCAACGGTCTTGATCCCAAGCTCCGCCGCCCCGCGCATCACGCGAATCGCGATCTCACTTCGGTTGGCGACGAGAAGAGTTTTTATTCCCGCGGGTCTTGTCATATTCGCCATTTATCGAAGCTTTCGTAATTCCTTCTGGCAAGCCGCCTTAGATTGTTATCACAACTTTTCATTGTCCCGCCACTATATCTCAAGCCGCAGGCAATAGAACTCGCGCTTGCCTCAACGAAATGCAATGAGCCCTCAACGTTATTGGTTGATACCAAGTATATATTCATTGTCCTTCGATTCGTTAAGCTCCACGCGGATTGCCTCCATGTGCGCAGATAAACAGAAAAACCCATTTTAAAATTCATACTATGTATGGTGCTCAGCTACCGAAAATGTGTCCGGTCAAGCTTTATGCCATCTGCGGCCACACTATCCCGCAATATGAAAGCGTAAACGCTCCCAGGAACTCGTTGATGACGAGCGCGCCAAGATTTCTTGAACATTTCGCAAGATAAGAAAAGCCATCATAAACCTGATCGCCGTTGATGAACAACATGTTCTGTCCATCTTGCTTCCTTGAAGGCGGCTAACTCTGTCCTACGTTATGGATGTCACTCAGGCTTCTCGATGCACACAAACCCATCGACAACTTGCGCTGAATAGGTTTTCAATGGAACTGAGCACGGCAAATTCACAACCCCTCCAGTTTTGATTGAAAACGATCCGCCATGGAACGGGCATTCGATCAGGTCACCTTCTTGAAACCCTTCAGTGAGATCTGCATCTCCGTGCGTACAAGTACGGTTAGTAACGTAGATTTCGTCATCAACGCGATAGACCGCGAGGGGCGGAATGCCTTCGATTTCAACAGAGACAGGCACCCCCTCGATGACTTCCGACTCGGCGCATAGACGCAACACATTTTTCATTCTTTTCCTTTCGCTCAAGCCGCATTACCGAAGAGACTCCCCTATTTTTCACGGTCGAAGTCGGTTTTGGCGCTTTTGTGGATTGTGCTATTGGCTTTTTGATTTATTCAGGCATTCTTGTCGAGCGGCGCCGGAGTGATTGTCAGATCGGAGCGTGGGAAAATGCAGCAGGCGAGCGCATAGTTTTTCTCTTCGTCGGCGACGGACACTTTCGCCCGACTCATCTTTTTTCGCACGACCTCACCATTGAGAATTCTGACCCGACAGACACCGCATCCACCCCTTCGGCAGCCGACGGGAATGTGCGTTACGCCAGCATACTCTAGAGCCGAAAGCACATCAGCGCCGACCGAACAGCCGACAGGCTCTGCGCCCATCACTCGAATCTGAAACGTCGCGCTGCTCTTCGATTCCACAACATGATTACCTGTTATTTGGAAAAATGCATTCGGATTGCGGCACTCTTCGCGCGGGACGCCAGCCATGCAATTTCACTGCATTCACGTCATCACTGAAGTGAATCGATCATGAACTTCTTTTTCGTAATAGAAAATAGCCTTCCCCATTTGGTCCACCGTCCACTCCCGAACCGGATTATCCGGATAGTGTTGATAACCTCCCGCAAAACACTCGTTCCGATTCCCGGATGGATCAAAAAAATAAACTGTTTGGCCGCGGGTTATACCATGACGGGTCGGCCCAATATCAAGCGATATATTTCGCTGGGCGATCAGATCGCATGCATGGCCCACATCGTTCCACGATTCCACAAGGAAAGAAGCATGATGTAACTTCGCGTCGGCGGGGCCTGTTAGGAACGCAATATCATGCGCTTTGTTTGAGCAGGTGAGAAATATAGCGATAGCGTTTCCCTCTGGATCAGTCGCGCGCTCGGTTACGACAAAATCAAGCGCCTTTTCGAAAATCTCAGCCGAAGCTGCGATATCCACACCCAGAACCGCGCAGTGGTCGAATCTTGAAATGCGCATACCCCGCGGTTCGTGTCGCCAGATGTCGGGATTTTTTGTCTGAGGCCCATTGCCAGAAAGCTCCATCTCTGAATAAAGTTCAATCGTATGCCCCGTTGGAATCGAAAAGCGAACGCGCCTACCGACACCCGGATAAGCACCAGCCGGAACGATAGCCGTCTCGACGCCAATGCCTTTTAGACGTTTTGCAAAAACGGTGAGCGCCTCCTCGGTGAGGACCTTGAACCCTAATACATCCAGACCTGCTTCATCCGCTTGCCTTAGCACGACGGAATGTCGGTCAAATTCATCATACGCCTTCAAAAAGGCGACCTCGCCATCCTGGCTTACCAGGTCCAATCCCAGATTATCCCGGTAATGAACAATTCCCTCGCCGAGGTCCATGACGCGAATCTGAATGAATCCTGGTCTTAATACACCGGTTACGGCCATTTTAATCCTCCCTCTTCCAGCCTGCTTCATTGACGACGGAAAAGCTGAGCGTCGGGCCCTCAGTCGGCGCGACAGACCATACGGCTTCGACGTCATCGCCGACATGCGCCGTTACGCCACCAGTAACGGCGGAAACGATCCTCGGCCCCTCTTCGAGCGCAATCAGCGCAACGCCATATGGCGGCGTTTCATTTTCGCTGAATGCCCGGTGATAAACGACAAAACTATGAACTTTTCCGTATCCAGACGCCTTCATTTCCGTCAATTCACTGGACCAACACTCTGAACAGAAAGTTGCGCCCGGGGCAAGGACGACGCCGCATACGCTGCATTTTTTCAGCCGCAACTCGTTTCGGGCTACCCCCTCCCAGAAGGCGATATTTTGCTCATCGCGAAAAAATCTTTCTTCCGTCAACGGACTTTCTCCGGACTAAGAACTAGGCATGCATGATAATCCATTCGCCCGCCTTGCGCAGTGACCAAGGACCATCCATTATTTCCGATTTGCCGATCACCGGCGCGATTCGCGGCCTGAAGATAACCTTCTGAAACCTGTGTCATCCCCTGAAGATAATAACCGGAAAGCTGGCCGCCGCCGGTATTAACTGGAAATCGCCCGCCGGGCGCCAAGGCGCCGTCCGCAACAAAATCCTTGCCCTCGCCGCGCTCGCAAAACCCATATCCTTCAAGACCGAGGAGCGTTGTAACCGTAAAAGCATCATAGATCTGCGCGTGATCAATATCACGCGCAGATATTCCGGCCATTCGATAGGCTTTCTTTCCCGCGACCCTGGCCGGAGTGTCAGTCTCGTTTTCGTAATCGGAATAGGCGAGATAGCCGCGGTGCCCCTGGCCCATGCCCCAGATAAACGCGGCGCCATTTCGTTCGCCGCCACCGCCTTCCGGAGCGGAAACAATTACGGCGCCGGCGCCGTTGACTGGGAACGCACAATCGAACATGCGCAGCGGATCGGCGATCAGCTTTGAATTCAGATAATCGTCCATTGACATCGGTTTAGTCTGAAACGCGAGCGGACTGCGTCGCGCCCATTGACGCGCCGCCAGCGCCACTTCACCGAATGTCTCCGCGCCGACACCAAACAGTTCCATATAGCGGCGCATCGCAAAACCATAGGCACCCACTGCGCCGTAAAGTCCGTATTGCCGCTCCCAGCCAGGAATATTCGTCAGCGCTAAATCGATTGCGTAGGCATCACCGCCTCTCCGCTTTGGCAGGATTGGCGTATCGGCAAAGACACAGACAACATTTTCCGCCATTCCATTCGCAACCGCCATCGCTGCATATTGAATCATCTGCACGCCGCATGCAGCCTGCGAAGCCAAGACATTGCCAAATGTCAGGTCGCGAAAGCCAAGATCATCGAAAAGCCGTAACGGCAAGTCATCGGATGGGTTCGTATCGCTGCGATTGATTACTACGCCATCTACATCGCTTTTCTGAAGGCCGGCGTCAGCAACAGCTGCGATGATAGCGTCGCAAGCTAACGCTTTTTGCGACTTCAAATATTCGCGCGATAGTTCGGCAAAACCCAGGCCGCAGATTTTTGCAATTGGCTTATCGACTCGCTTTGACGTCATATCACTCCAGTTGCCCGATTCCCCGCTGAAACACTCTAAACCGAAACATCGCCGGTTAGATCAGAAAAGCAAGGGAAGGCACAGCCTCTTGGGAGTTAATAAGGTCGACGCGCTTGCGTGCGATTCTCAAGGTTTCATCGACGCGCCGGAAAATATGCTCCGTCCGCCCGATCCACCAATGCAGGTCCTTGGTCGATTGAATCTGTAATTCGCCGAGCATGAAAGCAGAGCAAACCTTATATTCAGACTCGTTGAGAGATTCGACTTCAATATTGGAAATCAGTCGTGTCATTGGTGACGGCGGCACTTGCGCATGGCGAACGCCTGTCTTTAACATTCGGATTCTCGTGGAAACGCGCGAACGGTTGTCATAAAGGAGAGAGAGCTGAGTTGCCGGATTTGGATCCTCCCGATTGATTGGAACCCAATACTCCATGTCATCAGTCAACAGGCTTTCCCAATCATCGTACTGAGCATTGTCCGCGAAACGCGCCTCTTTGTACAACAGGTTGCAGATGCTTCTGTATTCTTCATCAGAAACCATAATTAATCCTCGTAGCTAAGCCGTCATCATGACGGCGCTTTCCGCCGCACCGCTACCTGGTCAAGCGACCATCACTTCTTTGTAGCGACTCCAGAACGCGCGATTCGTCACTTCATCGGTCACATGCGACTCCATCACACCCATACCGTTTCTGTCTTCCCGACCCATGCCCCTTCGAAGGTCAATCTCCATGGGACCCCCATCGAAGGCCAAATCCTGACGCTCGGTGATCACGCCATCATCAGGAAGAAAGAAGGATGACGGTCCAAGAGCCGCCTCACAGAGGCGAATAATGCGCGTGTTCATTTCGTCAGAAACACCTTCGAGCAGCATTGGCGTGTGGCGCTGCACCGTTACGCCGACCTGATCGACCTCGTAATAAACGATATTGGTCTCGGCCAGAAACAGGTTTGGAAAGATCAGGGCATGCGGCGGTCCATCATGGATGATTCGCGATGCCCGATTGTCGCCGTAAGCTTCACGAAGCTGGTCGCAATACGCCTTGGCGAAGGGCTTCATCGGTTTTTTATCGCTGTAACCGAGCCACTCCAGATCGCTTGAGAACCCGGCAGCGAGAAACAGCTCTGAATGCCCGTTCCCCCAATCGACCGCGGTCGTCTTTAATTCGTCCTCACCAGCGAGAACAGCTTCATTGTAACGTGACTCGATGGAACGTGCGAGCGAAGCGTGAACATAGTTCACATGATACCCGTCGATATTGTTCTCACACTGAAGTTTCCAGTTTGTCTTGTACAGAAATTTTGCCCAGCCTGCGTTCAATCGGATTTTCCCGACAGGCGAACTTTCCACCGCGCGATCTATCAGACTCGCGCCTTCGCCGAGGTAATCCATAAAATCGACGGGATTCGGGTTCAATGTTGCGAAGACAAACCCCTTGTAAACACCAACGGTCGCCTTTGGCAGGCACTTGTGATCGAGGTCTTTGGAGCCCGCACCGTAAGGAACCGACTTAAGGTCGCCATTCAAACCAAACACCCAGCCGTGATACCAGCAAGTGATCGCACCGCGCACATTACCCCTTTCTTCTTGACATAGAAGCGTGCCGCGGTGCGTGCATTTGTTCGAAATGACATTAACTTCGCCGTCGCGATTGCGGATGACGAGATATGGCTCTCTACCAATGCTGCGACGGACATAATCGCCTGGATTCGGAATTTCCGAGTCATGGGCGACGAAGCTCCAGCCGTTATGAAAGATTTTCCTGATTTCGTCTTCGAAAATCTTTTCGTCCTTATAAACGCGGCTGTTGATGATGCCGTCTTTCACAATCGTCGAATAGTCAATCGCGTTTTGAACACTCATGCGACTTCCTTTCTATCCTTTCAACGCCATTCGCGTGGCTGGAGCGATTATTGAATTGATGCACATACACAATATGCTTGCGCATATTTCAATCTGTCTCTACTTTCTGGTGCCGAGAACTTCATTTGAATGACGGCATTTAACTTCAACGGGCGCTGCATATCCATCTTCACGAAACTATTTCCAGGCCCATGAAAGTAAAGAAGTCTGATGCGAATAGATGATATCAGCAAAACGAATATCAGGGGGCTGGACCTGAACCTCCTGCGCGTGTTCGACGCCGTTATGCGGCTGGGGAGCGTATCACGGGCGGCCGAAGATCTGGGGATGACTCAGCCGTCGACGAGCGGGCAGATTAGCAAGCTTCGCGAAGCCCTGAACGATCCTCTTTTCGTTCGAGAGAGTCATGGCGTTGCGCCGACGCCCTTTTCGGAGAATCTATACCCCTACATTCGCGACGCGCTTGATACGATCGGGCGAGGGCTGAAGGATGTCCGGGAATTTGATCCTCACGCCGACAGCCGCACATTCACAATTATCATGACGGACATTGGAGAGACGACTATTCTGCCGTCAATAATCCGCGCCTTCTCACGCTTCAGTCCCACAATATCTTTTCGGGCGATCAATCTACCGACCCATGAAACGCCGGACGCCCTTAAGAGCGGGCTTGCCGAGCTCGCAATCGCATACATGCCCTATCTGGATGTCGGATTTTTTCAGCGCAAACTTTTTTCGACCGATTACATCTGCCTAGCACGGAAAAGCCATCCGGAGGTGGCGAAGGGCATCTCGATAGCGGCGTTCAAGGCCGCAGGTCACGTTGTCGCGGAAGCGCGCGGCACCGGGCACTTTTACCTGCTCGAACAGAATTTCGACGCGCTCGGCATCGATCGCAGGATAAAGGTGCGGGTTCCGAATTTCATGTCGATCCCTCATATCGTTTCAGGCACGGATTTGTTAGCCACCGTGCCGCGAGCGTTCGGTCTCGCCCTGAAGGACGGGCCGCCCGATTTATGCGGCTACGAACATCCCGTAAGATTGCCGTCGATCGACGTGAAAATGCTCTGGCATGAACGGTTTCACAAGGATCCGGCTCATCGGTGGCTGCGAGAACAGATTTTTTCAGTCGTTCAGAACATCCACTGGGACGGCAGCGTCGAGAAATTTATGGGTGGCGCCAAGAAAAACCAGAAGCGACCCGCCGCCATAAAAAAGGCCAGCGGCGAAAGGGAGAAAAGAACCTAAATGACGACTCCTATCGAGAAGACCGGCCGGGCGGCAATCGTTACCGGTTCCACGCGCGGGATCGGCAATGCGATTGCGACTGAATTGGCGAACGCCGGCTATAATGTCGTGATTTCTTCCAGGCGAAGCGAGGCTTGTGAAACCGCCGCCGATCGGATAAACGAGGCGGAAGGCCGCACCGTTGCCTTTCCTTTCGCAGCCGATATTGCCGACAGGCAGGCGCTGGAAGGCCTTGTAGAGGCGGCTAACGAAACCTTCGGACGGCTTGATTGTGTCGTCTGTAATGCGGCTTCCTCACCCTATTTCGGACCTATGCGCGACGCTCCCGATCCGGACTTCGAAGCTGTGCTGAAAAATAACATTCTTTCAGCCCACTGGCTCACCCGTTCGTCGGTCCCGCATATGCAGAATATCGGCGGCGGCTCGATCATTTATATCGCATCGATTGGCGGGCTTCGCGCTTATGATCATATCGGCGCTTATTCCGTCTCGAAGGCGGCGATGCTCCAACTGGCGCGCAATTACGCTCGTGAACTGGGCCCGAGCAATATCAGAGTCAATGCAATTTCGCCCGGCGTGATCGAAACCGATTTTTCAAAATCGACGATCGCCAACTCGAAACTGAAGACCGCTTTTGAACGTGAAACCTTTGTCGGACGCCTAGGTTTGCCCGAGGACATTGCGCCGATGGCGGTATTTCTGGCCGGCCCAGGCTCCACCTTCTTGACGGGCCAAAATATCGTCATCGACGGCGGCGCGTCAGTTTAGCTCGCATCGCAGGCCTTGTGTGCCGGATTTTTTAAAGTTTTGCGGCCAGTCAATGATTTAGCTCGAAACATCGATTCAGATTGTTCGTTTTTCGTGTTCGGAATTCTCATTTAAAGCGCTGCCCACACCGCTATTTATTGCGCAGTCCCGAACATTAGGCTCGAACCCGGCTAGGTCACGCTCAAAGCCGCGGGCCATTTGAGCGTCGCGAGATATTCCTCTTCCATATATCAGTTATCTCAGCCGGCGCATTGCGAATTATTTTTAGTTCGTACCAAAATTAACATCAGCGCGCAATTAATAACCAGACGCGTATTACCCTAATATTTCTTGGGAGGGAAATATGACGGATCGGTATGCCTCTATTGCGTTCATTCGGCGTCAACGACGCTTGAGAATGATTCTGGCCGGTTCAATTTTCGCATGCAATGCGGCCAATAGCCTAACGCCTGCACTGGCGCAGGCGACAGATGCGCTTCGTGACTCGATCGTCGTTACAGCGACAAAAAAATCAGAAGCCGAAGACGTGCAAGAAGTGCCGCTGGCCGTGACAGCCTATGGCGAGGCGCAGCTGGACGCTTTATTGGTCAAGGACATATCAGATCTCAGCTTCAGCCAGCCGAATGTGACATTGGAGAACATCAATTCGGTCGGCGGCGCCTTGAATTTCTCCATTCGCGGCCTAGGCGTGAACAGCTCGATTCCTTCAATCGATCCTGCTGTCGGCGTATTTGTCGATGGCGTTTATCTCGGCATTACGACAGGCGCGACGTTCGATACTTTCGACCTCGAAGGCATCGAAATCCTCCGCGGACCTCAGGGCGTGCTGTTCGGCCGCAACGTCACGGGTGGCGCGGTGTTGATTAAATCGAAGCGTCCTTCAGACGAATTTGAATTCAAGGCGAAAGGCCAATGGGAGTCGGGGTTGAACCAAGTCTACCAGGCAGCCGTCTCCGCTCCACTTATCCCAGGCGTCTTGAATGCTAAAATTTCCGGCATGTTCAATGATGATCAGGGCTGGTTCACCAATCTGGCTACCGGGGAGAAGTTTAATCCGGGCCAATCATTTTCCATTCGGCCTTCAATCGAGCTGACTCTCGGCGAATCTTTTGATCTTTACGTCCGCTATGAACATGGCGAAACTGAAGACGGCCATGGCGTCGGCCAAAATCGCGCGCTTTACGATCGCGATACTTTTGATCTTGAAATCGGCAATCCGGGCTTCCTGAATCAGGAATGGGATATGGTGACGGCGGAAGCCAACCTCGATGTCGCATTTGGCGAGGGTACGATCACCAATATTTTCGGGTGGCGCAAATTCAACTCTCGCTCGATATTCGACCCGGACAGCACCGCAGTCGATTATTTCAAATTTGGCGAATACACCGAGCAAGACCAGATCAGTAACGAACTCCGATACGCTGGAACATTCAGCGACATCGTCGAACTGACACTTGGGCTTTACTATTTTAGTCAGGACGTACTTTACGAAGAAGTACGGTTTCTTTTTCAGGACCCGATACTAGCGCCAGGACAAGCCTTGGGAACGGTTCCGGGACCGCTTTCGTTTTACGGTGGGGGCATCCAAGATCATCAAACTTATGGCGTATTTAGCCATGTTGATATTGCTTTGACCCCTACCTTGTCTCTTCTCTTGGGGCTTCGATATTCTTATGAAGAAAAGAGCGTCAATATTGCCACGATCGTACCGGGGCCGCCGTCGCCAAATGACTTCGACATCCCACCGGGCGCATGTAACCTCCCCGATAACGATTGCGTATTCAACGTCAACGCCGATCCAAATTTTGATCCCGAGAAGGATTTCTCTGCGCTGAGCCCTAAAATTGGTTTCCAGTGGGATTTTCGTGACGATGCACAAGCCTATTTCCACTGGTCTCGCGGCAATCGATCCGGCGGCTATAACTTGCGCAACACCTCGCCGGTCGCCCTGCCCGGTCCGTTCGATCAGGAAACAATCGACGCATTCGAGTTCGGCCTGAAGGCCCAAACGCTTTCCGGTCGCGCGACCGTTAACGCGGCGCTGTACTGGAACAACGTCTCTGACATGCAGCGCGAAGTAATTTTTCCGGATCCTGTCAGCGGCCTGATCCAGATCATTGAAAACACTGCCGACGCGCGCATTCGCGGTTTCGAATTGGACGGGCAGATCTTCGTGACTGACAATTTCGTCCTGACCGGATTCGCCGGCCACACGGATGCAGAATACACCAACGTGCTCTTCGACATCACTCAGGACGGCGTCGTCGACGACGTGGATCTAAATCTCGAACTCCCCCGCGCCCCGAAATGGACATATGGGGTCGGAGCCATTCTAGACCTTCCGGTGAACAATATCGGCCATGCGACGGCGCGTGTGAATTTCAGCCACCGTGACAGGTCATATTATTCAGATAACAATGTAGGCGTCTTGAGCCCGGGCGACATATTAAGCGCTTCCGTGAGCTTTTCGCCTGTAAATGAGAATATTCGTTTCTCTGTCTACGGCAAAAACCTTCTGAATGATGTGACGGAAGGGTCGGAAAATCCTCTCGGATTTCCGCCGGGCCAGCAAGGCACCTATGCCGGTTTGAACAAGGGGCGCGTAGTCGGCGGCGAATTATTGGTCTCTTTCTAGATTAGTCCCGCCTATTTTCTAGGCTGATTTTCATGCACGCCGCTCATGCATCGACGCCGGGCGGCGGCCGCCATCCAACAACGGAAATGCGAATGCTTCGAGATAATCTACGTCGCTGCGCGGAACATTACCCGGACAAGATCGCCTTTCACCAGGGCGAGCGGACAATTACTTGGTCAGAAATTTATCGCCGGTCTCTCGCCCTCGCCGGCGCCCTTCAGGCGCGCGGCGTCCGTCCGGGAGACCGGGTAGCCATTCTGGCCAAGGAATGCATCGAGATTTATGAACATTTCTTTGCCTGCATGATCATCGGCGCGGTCCGAGTGGGCGTAAACTGGCGATATAGTTCGCGTGAAATGCTTCATGTCCTGAAAAACAGCAGCGTTACCGTATGCGTCGTGCAGGACAAGTGTTGGCCGTTGATTGAACCTCGCAACGATGAATTTAAAGCATTGTCGATTGATATCATCGGCCTGGGTGTAGGTCACGGCTTTGACACGGATTACGAACTTCTAATTGAAAAGGCGCCAGAACTCGTCGCGACCGATTTCGACGAGAACGCGCCTCTCCTACATACTTACACGTCCGGCGCCACGGCGCATCCCAAGGCTGTCATATTGTCTCACAAGGCGATCCTTACTGAAATTACCTACGCGCCCCACTATTATGGCATATCTGCAAACGATCGATATTACATGCCTGCGCAATCTGCATGGGTCGCCGTTGTCGGCGGACTGTTCGGCCTTGCATCCGGGTCAGGTACAATTATTCCTACGGACGTATTCGACGTCGGGGATTGTGTTGACGACATCAACAGACACAAAGCAACGGTCGCGCTGCTCGTTCCTGCTATGATTCCGGCAGTGCTCGATTATCTCAAGGAAAACGATCTCTCCCTCCCCTCGCTGCATACCATCGCTTATGGATCCGCTCCAACGACACCTGCATTGATCAGGCGCACAACCGATACGCTTGGAGTGAATCTCGTGCAGCTTTACGGAATGACAGAGTGCGTCGCCTGGGCCTGCTTCCTCCAGCCGGACGACCATCGACGGGCCCTTGCCGGAGAGGAGCATATTTTGCGCTCTTCCGGTCGTTTTGCGGCCTTTATCGACTACAAAATATGCAATGATGACGGCGAGGAAGTTCCGGCCGGCGAGGCAGGCGTTATTTACCTCAAAGGCGATACGATAATGAGCGGCTATCTCAATCAGCCGGAGGAAACGGCGGGTGTGTTGAACGCCGATGGCTGGCTGAAGACAAATGACATTGGTCGCATTGATAAGAATGGGTTTGTCTATCTTCTTGACCGACGAAATTTTCTCATCAACACAGGCGGCGTAAATGTATTTCCTGCGCAAGTCGAGGCAGTGCTCGCGGAAAACGAGATTGTTTCCGAATCGTCTGTCGTCGGCGTGCCCCATCCGCGCTGGGGCGAGGCTGTCATCGCCGCCATTGTGTTGCGAAACGGGGTTCAGCTGAGCGATGAGGATTGTATCGCGCAACTGAACGCCCATTGCGTTGAGAATCTCAGCAAACAGGAATGCCCAAAACATTTTATATTCATGAACGAGCTTCCAAGAACAATTACCGGCAAGTTGCAAAAACGCGATCTTAAATTATATATCTCTGAGAACGTGAAGCTTCCGTGGGATGAGTGATTTTGAACCAATACAGATCGTCAAGGAAGACCTTATCGGCATGCTAGGCGCATTGCTTCCCGAACCGCAATCGCGTAGCGTATTACCGCGAGGAGCACGCAGTGCACGCATGTTCCGTATTCCGCAGACTAGGCGTCAATGACGCCATATCAGCAAGGCGGCGAACCGGAGACAATCGCCATTACCTCATTTGACGGGTGCGCGCTCGTCGCCAGCCAATTCGGCAGGCCCGATAAGGGCGCAATCATACTTTCGCCGGGCGGCGGCCAGACCCGCCATGCATGGTCTGGCGCTGCGTTCGCCTTCGCCAGAGAGGGTTATATTGTTCTCTGCGCCGATTTGCGCGGACATGGAGACAGCGACCGCGCACCGGGAGGCACCTATTCCTATACTGATTACGCCCGGGACGCGCTCGTTCTTAGCGACTGGATGGGAAGACGAACCGGGGTCAAGCCGCATTTTATCGGCGCATCGCTCGGCGGCGTCGCCGCGCTCGTGGCGGCGGGCAAAATCCGTCAGGATGGGTTTGCATCTCTCACGCTGGTTGATGTCGCCCCAAAGATCAGTGAACACGGGTTCTGTTCGATCCGGAATTTCATGCTCGGCGCCGCAAAAAACGGATTTGAAAATGTAAGCGAGGCAGCTGCTTTCCTTTCAAAACACTTTCCGCGGCCGAATACCGAGAACCGGTCCTCTGGAGGGACCAGCGGTCTGCAGAAAAATTTGCGTCAGGGTGAAGATGGGCGGTGGCGATGGCACTGGGACCCAGCTTTTGTCGAAACGCTTCACCTTGAGCCAGCGGAATTTGAGCGCGAGCTGACTGACGCGGCAAAAAGTCTGATAATTCCTGTTCACTTCATGCGCGCCGGAAACAGCGAACTTGTCACGCAGGAAGCTGCGGCGCATTTCCGCGACATTGCGCCCCATATCCATTTTACGGAGATTAAGGGCGCGCAGCACATGCTTACCGGTGATCAGAACGACATATTCGTCGATGCGGCGCTTGATTATCTCGCACGCCCTGAATTTCGCCGTACTCCTGGGGGAAATTAAAGCGTGATGCAAAGAAGCGGGGGCCGACTATTTGCAAAGTCACGCGACCAATCAATTACTCATGGCAATGTATCGATTCTGGTTATTCGCACTTTGTCCTAGCCGGCAAGCGCTTCAAACTCCGGGCAGGCCGAAAATTCCGATACCGCTTACGTTCTCATGCGGAAAGCCGCCGAGATTATGGGTCAATCCGAGCGTCGGACTGCTTAATTGCCGCTCGCCGGCCCTGCCGAGCAATTGCGTATAAACTTCATACGCCATCCGCAGCCCCGACGCGCCGATCGGATGACCGAAACACTTTAGTCCGCCGTCAACCTGGCAGGGAACTCCCCCTTCCCGGTCGTAAAAGCCGTCAAGCACATCAACGACCGCCGATCCCTCGTCGGAAAGGAACAGGTCTTCCATGGTGACCAATTCCGTAATTGAGAAACAGTCATGCACCTCGATGAGGCTGAGCGCTTTGCGCGGATTTTCAACGCCGGCTTCGGTATACGCGCGTTTGGCGGCGCTACGCGTTGTAATTATGCTGGCCCCATCCCAAGAGGAGTGCGACGCTTCAACACCATTCGATACGGCCAACTGCAACGCCTTGACCATCACGGATTCATGTTTTTTTCCAAGACCGGCCGCCACTTCCGGCGTGGTGACAATCGCACACGCCGCGCCATCACTGACGCCGCAGCAATCAAAAAGTCCAAGCGGTGCAGCGATCATCGGCGCCTTTATAATCGTATCCATATCCACACGCCGACGCAGATGCGCTTTCGGATTGACGGCCCCGTTCTCGTGGCTTTTCCATGAAACGTGAGCCATAGCGCGTTTCAGGTCGGAAGCGTTGACCTTGTGCTTGGCGCCATAGGCGGCGGCAAGCTGCGCAAAACCGCCGGGTGCGCTCATAGACGGGGCAAACAGACTCGCGCGCGGTCCAAAATCGAACTCAGGCAAACCGCCGAACCCGGTGTCCTTCAGTTTTTCAACGCCAATTGCCAACGCAATGCGCGCAGCGCCCGACGCCACCGCATAAACAGCGCCGCGTAGCGCCTCCGTTCCAGTGGCGCAGGCGTTCTCCACTCTTGTCACCGGAATATTCTGCAACCGCAAGGCGACTGATGCCGGCGTCGCCGTCGGCCCCATGCCGAGATCGGGCATGGCATGGCCCAGCCAGGCCGCGTCAATTTCGCTGGTTTCGATGCCGGCATCCGCTCTGGCCTCAATGAAGGCTTCAAGCATGAGGTCTTGCGCGTCGCAATCAAAGCGTTCGCCAAACTTGCTGCACCCCATGCCAATGATGGCGACCTTGTCGCGAATTCCGCTTGTCACTTTATGTCTCCATTACGCGGCCCATCGGCGGACTTCGCCTTCCAGCTATAGCGATGAAATTTCCGATAGGGATCGAATTCCTGGATGCGGTAGACCATACTGACTTCACTGCCTACTGGCGGTTCATCCGGCGCACTCGTGAAGTTTAGGATCATGCGCGCGCCGCTGGCGAATTCCACCATGCCATATCGGTTCGGCGGATTGCGCGAAAACCCGAGCCAGTCTGTCGTGACAGTTTTTATGACCGCCGCCTCCTGCGCCAATGCGTGGTCAGATTGATTGCCTTCATGACCACAGTTCGGATTGACGCAAATTTTAGCTTTCGGGAACTGAACCGTTCCACATTTTTCGCACTTTCCGGCGATCAGCCGCGCAACTCTATCCGCATGACGATAGGCGGCGCTGTGCGCGGTTTTTCGGTCAGTTTCCGCCCGCGGCCCGAAGTCCGGTTCCAATTGTCCGTTGAAGGACAAGTACCGGATGAATGACAACTCGTGCTGATCGCTTTCGGCCAGCGCGCGAACACCTTGTCGATCGCCAATCGATTTGATCAGCGACGTCGTTTCCAACACGATCGCCTCGCAGCCCTGGCCAAAGCCCGCCATAAGAATTTTTTCGCCTGGGCCAGCGGCGCAAAGCGTATCGGCAAGCATTAGAAGAGAATGGGCAGCGCCAGCTTCGCCGATAACATCCTGAAAGTCGTCGCGCACCGCGTCATCGCGAATATCGACTGCTTTCGCCAGTCCGCCTGCGACGCCGCGGATTGTTGACGGAAAAATGAAATGGTCGATTTCCGCAGAAGAAACACCGGCGGCTTCCATTGCGCAAGTGAGGATCGGCGGTGCGATTTTCCGGTATCCTTCGTCCCGAACCCACCGCTCCTCCCAGCCATATTCATACGCCTCATTGGCGCGGCGATAGTGATCGACGAAGTCGACTGTTGAAACCCTATGCGCCATGACACGTGCAATGACGTTTTCACATCCAAATACGAACGACACCGCTGCGTCACCGCTTGTCATCTCCACCAAGCTGCCCGGCCGTCCGCGGCGACAGTCTGCGGCAACGCACAAAACCTGGTGCGGCGCGCCGTCAGCCGCACTCAGGCGTTCCGCTACACGAAATGCAGACACGCCGGCGCGCTGCGTATTGGCTATATCAACGGCCTGAACGCAGTTGGACAACCCGGCGGCGGCCGCGATAACGGAAGCATTTAACCGGTCGGCAAACGGAAACGTCGTCGAAGCGGCGACAATGGCGGATATCTCGCCGAGCGCCTCCGAGTCCTTGCAATGACGCGCAGCCTCCACCGCCATCGTAATCACGTCCTCGTCAAAGTCGCAGATCGCGCGGACGCCGTGCCTGTATCCGTTCAAGGCTGGATTAATCCATCCGACTTCACTCGCCATCGCTTTTCGATGCAAGCGCATTGACGGAACATAAATCCCAAAAGCGGTGATTCCGGTTGTTTCGTCACCTCTAGCCATAATCGTCGTCAATACTCCGATGCGTTTCGCGTGCGTTGCCCGCTATGCGGCGCCAACAGCAATATCAATTTCGCCTGTCGCCACCACCACGCCGTCACTCTGGCGCGTCGCGGCAAGCGCCCAAGTCAAGATCGTCGCGCCGTCATGAGTTTTTTTGTCTGTAACCTTACCGATGCAATGAAGATTGTCACCCACATTCGTCATGGCCCGGAACTGGGTTTTAATCCGGCGAATGGCGCCCGCCGGCGCATTCTCGGTTCCGATTTTCGCAAGATATCCCATGACGAACATTCCGTGCACGATGACGTCGGACAGTCCCGCCTTGTTTTTTGCGAAATCGATATCGGTATGAATCGGATTGAGATCCGACGAACCGGCTGCATAGAGGGCAATGGTGTGGCGCGAGATCGAACCCGTTTGAAGCGTTGGCAGCGTATCGCCGACCTGCAGTGATCCGAGTTTGCGCGTCTGCTCATTCATGTTTTCGCACCCTAAATCAGCGATTCCGAATTACGAACGAGCACCGATCAGTGCCCGCAAACTGGCCTTTTTCGTC
This sequence comes from Hyphococcus sp., assembly GCF_965267305.1. GTDB lineage: Bacteria > Pseudomonadota > Alphaproteobacteria > Caulobacterales > Parvularculaceae > Hyphococcus. The sequence continues at coordinate 1,297,363 of NZ_OZ253945.1, forward strand.
ATGATACTGAATTTCAGTAACGACGAATTCAAGCACGCCGTCTTTTTTATCAAAAATGTCGATAATCTTCTTCACGCCTCGCAAGCTTTCTCCAGCACACAAGGGGCGTTCTAGGATGAATTCCTGCTCACCATGCAACAATTTCGCCAGATCAATGCCGAGTTTGTCAAAAAGGCCGTATGTTAGATCGTCCCGCGTGCCAAGGCGAATTAAGTAAGTCGGCAGCGCGACAATGGAAGCGTACCCCTCAGCACGGGCGACTGCCTCGTCGCAGTAGATCGAGTTTTTCTCACCTAGCGCTTTGGCGAACAACTCCATCTGTCCCTTTTCAAGGGTAGCGTCGAATGGCTCCATTTCGAAGCCGATAAATGAGCGATCTATCATACTAATGCGTCGTCGTTATCGTTCAGAGACGGCAGCGCCCATGGCTTCGCCGAATGGCGCAAACGCCTCCGCGATATTCTGCGGATGCATTGCGTTGGAAAAATCAGTGATCCGATCGATATTGGCGGCGATATCTTCAACTTTTATTTCCCCTTTCAGAGTGACGCCGCGGCTCCTTTCCCAACGCAGCTTTCCAAACCAGCCTGCGCCCGCTTCGAAGAGCCCCCCTGTCTGCGAGCTTTCTTCGCTGCAAAGGTAACCGACCAGAGGGCTAACCAACTCCGGACGCAATGCTGCAGTCTGCTCCCGGCTGATGACGGTATCAGTGAGCCGGGAAGCGGCGGCCGGCGCTATCGTATTGACGAAAATGTTGCGTTTTTGGCCTTCGATCGCGAGAGCTTGCGTCATGCCGTGAAGCGCCAGCTTTGCCGAACTGTAATTGACCTGCCCGAAATTCCCGTAAATGCCGGCCGCGGATGCGGTATTGACAATGCGTCCGAAATTCTGCTCGCGCATATACGGCCATGCCGCCCGATTGACCTTGAATGCGCCGTTCAAATGCACATTGATGATGTCAAACCAGTCGGTCTCGCGCATTTTATGAAACGAAATATCGCGCAGAAATCCGGCGTTGTTAACCACGATGTCGAGGCGACCAAAGGCATCCATCGCGGTTTCGACAAGGCGCGCACCCGATTCAACAGAGTCGGTATTCGCGACGGCTTCGCCGCCCTTGCCCGTTATTTCGTCAACCACCGCCTCGGCCGGCGATTTGTCAGCGCCCGCACCTTGGACGGTTGTACCATAATCATTGACCACGACGCGCGCGCCAAGCCCGGCGAACATCAGTGCGTGTGATTTGCCAAGCCCGTTGCCGGCGCCAGTAATCAGTGCGACTTTGCCTTCAAAAGACACGAAATTTTATCTCCTAACAATTCGTTTCCGCCTGCCTACGCCGTGAAGCGGGTTCGCGGCGTAGGCCCTGGCGGTTGGTTTTTTGCCGCTATTGCGAACGGCTACAAAGCCACTTTAACCGAAGCCCCGAGCACGCGGCCCTTATTCAACGGCGAGTGGCTGCCATTCGTCGAACCCGGCGGGAACGGCGTTTGCGAGTCCGAACCCTCCGTAATCTCGTCGAGCAGGTTGTCGCCATATATGGAGAAACGCAGCCCGCCGCCGTTTGTCGTGAAAGACAAGGACGCATCCAACATATCACCGCCGCTCAGGATTCCGCGATTATTATCTGTAAACGCCTGACTGTCGCGATGATTGAAATTAGCGCGCGCAGTCAAAAATCCCGCATTGCCGATATCATGGTCATAAACGAACCCGACATTGTAAGTCAGTTTTGGAACGCGCGGAAGCGCAAGCGCCAGATCCATCTGATTCACCACCCCGTCGCCGCTTATATCAAAGAGAATGTCAGTATACTCTGCGTCAAGGTGGCCGACCGAAGCATTCAGGACCAGCCCTTCCACCGGTGAATACTGCGTTTCAAACTCAACCCCGAATATTTTCGCGTCCGCAGTGTTGGTGATGATCTGGATCGTCCCCAAAATCGGGTCTGACAACAAGACCTCACGTTGCATATCCGAAATGCTGGTGTGAAAGATCGCAGCATTGAATATCGCCCCGGGCAAGGGCTCCGATTTGAATCCGAGCTCGAAACTATCGACTTGCTCTTCAGCGAACGGACCGGGCGACGCCGTCGGCACAGTGTTGCGCAGATTGTATCCGCCGGAACGGAAGCCGCGGCTCCAGTGGCCATAAAGCCGCGCATTATCTGCAATGGAATACCGCAAGCCAATCTTAGGAGACAGGTTACTCCAATCTTCCTCCGGATCGAATGTGGGATCGGCGTTTAAATTGAAGAAGCAATCATCTGCATGGATATTACAGGCCCCAGCGGGGATGCTCCACAAATCCGGAGAAGCCGGCCCCGGCACGATCGTAGCCAGTTGCACATACTTTTCCTCGTGGCTCCAGCGCAAACCAAGGTCGAGCGTCAGGGCGTCAGTCAAATCGATCGCTGCTTGTCCAAAAACGCCGAGGACTTGATGGTTCTGGATGCCGCCTCCGTAAAAGGAGAGAGGTCCGGGCACCGCCCCTATCGCCTGTGCCGGCGCGAGGCTGGGATCCTGGAACAAAAAGCGCGTTTCCTGATACTTCAGCTCCTGATCGAACCAGAATCCCCCAAGCGTGAAATTGAGACGATCGAAGAACCGGCCTGAGTATCGAAGTTCGTTGCTAAACTGCTCTTGCTCGGTGATCTCCCCGAAAAGCAACAAGTTCAAGGTCGTGGCGTCGAAATCACTTTGCGATGCTGAACTATATTGACGCCAGCCAAAGATATTCGTGATTACGCCATCGCCGAACGGGACGTCGATATTGGCTTCCGCACTCACCTGGTCCCATTCATGATCCATGAACCCTGGCGCGTCCGTCGTTACGCGGTCGGTGCCCCGTTCGAACAGGGCCCTGTTTTGCGCGATTGTTCCGTGGCCTTCGGATTCTCCATGTTCATAGCGTACAATAAATTCAGCATTCTCGCTCGGCGTGAATTCGACGACCGGACGTACAACAATCGTTTCCACTTCGCCCAGCTTAGAACCATCAAGCTCGTTTGTCCAAAAACCTTCATCATTTTTGTAATAGGCAGCAATTTTCGCTTTCAGAACCCCAGGAACGATCGGCCCTGAAACAGACGCCTGGTACACCTGGTTCAAGCCGGTTTCCCACGCGCCTTGCGCGCTTGCCTCAAACTCATCTGTCGGGCGTTTCGTCCGGATCAACACCGCGCCGCCGGTAACATTGCGTCCGAAAAGAACTCCTTGCGGGCCCCGCAATACCTCAATCGCCTCCATATCGAATGTATCGAAGAGCAAACCGGCGGTCGTGCCGAGATAAACCCCGTCGACAAAAACGCCTACTGTAGGATCAATCGAAGGGATTGAACTGTTTATGCCCAGCCCGCGGATCGAGAAATTCGCCGTGCCTTGTATGGATCCGACATCTTCAAGCGACACATTCGGCTGACTGTAACTAAGCGTTTCAAGATCGCTCACCCGCAACGCTTCAAGCTGCTCTTCCCCATAGACAGAGATTGCAATCGGCGCGTCCTGTGCGGCGACGCCGCCGACCTGCTTAGTCGCCGTTACAATAATTTCGTCCGTCAACGCATCTGAAGCCCGTTGCGCATACGCTGTTGCCGCGAATGCAATTGTCGAAACCGAAACCGACGCCAGTAACGCAGCCGCCCTTTTGTGCCAAAACATGAGTATCCCTCCCGATTGCTTTTTAATGTTTCGCCGCCGCGTTATGTTTTACATATTGTGCAAAAGTGCGTTTTGTTGCGCTGCACAATAATGATATTTCTCGAACGACTTATAGAAATAATCATGCGCACTTACGGTCTGGAGCAACACGCTAAGATCGATAGATGATATCAGATTTTCGTATATCAAATTTAACAGCGAGCAATTACAAAGTGGATCAAGGAAACCGCGCACAAAAAGACAGCGATAAACTGCCTTGGGAGAATTCATAAGATGCTTAACCGCACGTCGACCAGCCCAAAAAGAATACTCGACGCAATCGCGGAAGCACAGCGGCTGATGGTTCACGGTCAGGATGTCGCTTGGATGCTGGACCGTTGGGCGGAGCGAACGCCGGAGAAAGTTTTTCTGGTGTGGGAGCCATTTGAAGGCGATCCAAAAAGCTGGACCTATTCCGAAATACGGGAGAGTGCTGATCGATTCGCAGCGGCTCTTCTAGAGCGCGACGTCGCCGCGGGCGATCGGTTGCTGGTCCATATGGAAAACTGTCCAGAATTTCTGATAGCTGTTTTCGCCTGCGCGCGCATCGGCGCTGTGGCGGTCACAACAAACACCCGATCGGTTGCGCGCGATATTGAATATTATGTCGATGCAGCCGGCATAACAGCCGCAATCACTCAACCCGCATTTGCATCGCTGATCGCTGAATCAGCGCCCAGCCTGAATTTCATAATCGTCACCGAGGATAATTCCGGCGCTGCGGCGTCTCAATTCGACGCTTCTGATTACATCCCCTTCGACAGCTGTCTTTCACCGCGGCCGACGCCACCGAAACGTGCGCCGGACGCCAGCGCGGATTTTCTCATTCAATTCACGTCGGGCACAACGTCTCGGCCGAAACCAGTGCTCCTCACCCACGGCAATTTTATCTGGGGGGCGCAAATGAATGCACGGAACTTCTTGGTTTCAAGTGAAGATATCGCCCTCGTCTTCTCTCCTCTATTCCACATCAACGCCGTTTCTTATTCCACGATGACAACTTTGTGGGTTGGTGGCACAATCGTCTTGCAACCGCGCCTTTCTGTTTCGCGTTTTTGGGACGTATCGATCCGGAACAAATGCACCTGGACATTTGTAATCCCATTCCTCGTATACCCGCTGATGCAACGCGAGGCGCCAAAAAACCATGACTACCGCTTTTGGATGATCGGCGGTTATTCAACGCCGCTTTGTCAGAAATTTGGCATCGACGTAGTTTGCGCTTGGGGCATGACGGAAACAATCACACAAGGGATTATTTCAAACTTTCATCAGCCCCCACCCGAAGGATCAATTGGCCGGTCCGCACCGTGCTACGATATAGAAGTGCGCGACGAAAATGGCAATCCGGTCGGACCCGGCGAACAAGGAACGCTTTTTGTGCGAGGCGTTCCCGGCGTCTCTTTGTTCAAAGAGTATTTTAACGATCCAGAAGCCACCCGTGACGCCGTTGATGCGGAAGGCTGGCTGAAAACCGGCGACATGATTTCCATCGACCATGACGGATATCTCTACTTTCTCGGACGCGACAAGGATATGCTGAAAGTCGGCGCGGAGAATGTCGCATCGTCGGAAATCGAAACTGTCATTATGAAAACAGGACTCATTGAAGAATGTGCGGTTGTCGGCCGCAAGCATTACATGCTCGATGAAGTGCCCGTTGTTTTTGCGATCCCGAAACCTGGAGACAGGGATGAAATTCGTGATGGCATTATTGCCGCATGCAAGCGAGACCTTGCGGATTTCAAGGTCGTTCGGGAAGTCATTTTCGTGGACGATTTTCCACGCGCCACTCTCGACAAGATCGTCAAACCAAAATTGCGCGAACGGCTGACGCCGATCGGGCCGGACGACGATTACGGCAAATAGCCCAGGCACCGAAAAGCGCATCATCCCTGCAGAAACCCTAAACTTAAGGCTAACGTCATGCGTAACTTCACCGATGAGCAATCGTCATTTCGCGCTTCTTTTCGTCGCTTTCTCGAGCGGGAAGTGGCGCCGAATATGGAATCATATAGGAAGGACGGCATCGTCGATCGTGAAATTTATCGCAAAGCCGGCGAAAACGGTTTCCTTCTGATCTGGGCCGATGAGGACTTTGGCGGCATCGGCGAATCCGATTTCCGCTATGAGCAAATCATTATGGAAGAAGTGGCGCGCGCAGACTGCGGCGAATGGTTTCCGACGCTGCACAGCCGGATGGTCGGGCCCTATCTGAAGCGGTTTGGCTCATCAGAGCAACAAGAGCGCTTCCTGCCGAAGTGTGTTTCCGGCGAATCTATTCTGGCCATCGCGATGACGGAGCCAGACGCCGGAAGCGATTTGTCGGGGATGCGCACCACCGTTGAGGACAAGGGCGACCATTTCCTCCTTAATGGGTCTAAGATTTATATCTCGAACGGGATCAATGCCGATCTGGTCATAGTGGCGGCAAAATCAGGCGACACTGACGATCGTCACTCCATGGCGCTACTCTGCGTGGAGCGCGACATGGAAGGCTTTCGACGCGGGCGGAACCTCGAAAAAATGGGGCTCGTTGCTCAAGACACGGCCGAACTTTTTTTTGACAACGTGAAAGTGCCGAAGGAAAATGTTTTGAGTGATCCGACAAAAGGATTTCAATATCTCATGCAGGGCCTCGTCGAGGAGCGCCTTATTGGATCTGTTAGCTATATGTGCAATGCGCACAGGGCGTTTGACCTGACAAGAAGTTATGTGATGGATCGCAAAGCATTCGGCAAACGTATCGCCGACATGCAAAATACTCAGTTCAAGCTTGCCGAATTACATGCTCAACTTCAAGCTGTTCAATGCTATCTCGACCATTGCGTTGCAAAACACAATGCTGGCGATTTATCACCGCCCGAGGCTGCAGCACTGAAACTGGTGACCAGCGAACTTGAATGGCGGGTCGTTGACGAGGGTGTTCAGTTGCATGGCGGCGCCGGATATATGCGTGAGTTTGAAATCTGTCGGCGTTTTACTGACGCACGCATCAATAGAATCCTTGCTGGAAGCTCGGAAATCATGAAACTCATAATCGGGCGGGATATATTTTCCGACAACTATCAACCGTTCCTTGGCTGAAGTCACTGTAACGGCCTGATTGATGAGAGGGATTTCCCGTGGATTATGAAACTTTCGCATCCGGGCCTTTGAAAGGCGTCCGAATAATTGAGATTGCAAGTCTTGCGCCCGGGCCTTTCTGCGCAATGATGCTCGCCGATATGGGCGCCGAAGTCATTCGGATCGACCGCACGCAGGAAAATGACGAATCCCCACCACTGGACTACGACAAGAATATATTGAACCGGAACCGGCGTTCTATTGCGCTTGATCTCAAACATCCGGCGGCCGTCGATGTCATCCTCGATTTGTGCCAGCAGGCCGACGGGCTGATTGAAGGGTTCCGTCCCGGGGTAATGGAGCGGCTCGGCCTTGGGCCGGCGCAATGTTTAGCCGCGAATGAAGCGCTCGTTTATGGCCGGATAACCGGCTGGGGACAGGATGGGCCGCTCGCTCAAACAGCCGGGCACGATATCAATTACATTGCGCTGACGGGCGCCTTGCACGCGACAGGGCCTGCGGAACGACCCTTTCCTCCGTTAAATCTGGTCGGCGATTTTGCAGGCGGGGGGATGCTGCTCGCCTTCGGCCTCGTCTGCGCGCTCTTTGAAGCGAATCACTCTGGAAAAGGACAGGTCGTCGATGCGGCTATGATCGACGGTACAGCAATGAACATGGCGCTCACATATTCGTTGTTTAACGTCGGCCTGTGGCGCGATCAGCGTGAGGCCAATCTCGTTGACGGCGGCGCTCCATTTTATCGTGTTTACAAGACAAACGACGACAAATTCATTTGTGTTGGCGCTATCGAACCGAAATTTTATTCTAACTTCATCGGCGTTCTCGGACTTACTGATGATCCCTTGTTCGCGTCACAGCATAACCCCGCCAAATGGCCAAAGATGATCGAACGTCTAGACGCAATTTTTGCTGCCAAAACACGTGCGGATTGGGTACGCGCGTTTGACGACGCCGAGGCTTGTATTATGCCTGTGCACACACTCGCCGAAGCGCCCGATGCGCCGCACAATGCGCATCGCGGCACGTTTGCGCACACCAAATTTGGTGTTCAGCCTTCGCCGGCGCCGCGGTTTTCGCGAACGCCGGGCGCGATCCATCACGAACCAAGCATTCTCGGCGCTGACACGCGTTCTGCTCTGTCGGATTGGGGCGTTCCAGATGAAAAAATCGAGAGGCTGATAGAAACAGGCGCGGCCGTCCAATCGTAGCGAAGCGCACCATTTGACGTTTTTAAGCTTTAACGATTATTCTCTATACAAACTGTAATCGGCGATTATGGCGGCGCCTTTTCCTATTAATCGGCCTCTTAGCTCACCCTTTTCTAGCGGCCGGTTTGAATAGGGGCGCGCCTGGGTCTGCGATGGTTTCGTGGTCGCACGCGCCGCCGGCGGCCACGAGGCGCCGGCCTTGCGCATAGTCGCGGGTGGCGTTGACACAGTCGAGGGCGATGACGCGGCCGTCCTTCAGATAGACCACGGAGAAGGAGCGGCTGTCGGGATCGCCGCGCAGGACCGCCCTGTCATAGCCGGATGAAAGCCCGGCGGTCTGCAGTTTGAGGTCGTACTGATCGGACCAGAACCAGGGAACGGCGTCGTAGGGTTTCGCAGCCCCTGCGATCGACGCAGCGGCCACAGCCGCCTGATCATGCGCGTTCTGCACCGATTCAAGGCGGATGACCGCGCCGCCGGCGTAGCGGTTCGCGTGCGCGGCGCAATCGCCGGCGGCGTAGATGTCCGGCAGGCTGGTGCGGCAAAATTGATCGACCTTCACGCCGCCGAGCGCCTCTTCGGCGCCCGCCGCGATCAGCGGCTCGACCTCCGGGGCGATGCCGATCCCGACGATCACAAGGTCCGCCGGCAGGTCGGCGCCGCCGGCAAGGCGCACCCCCGCAGGGCGGCCGCCCTTCTCAATGATCGCTTCGATTTTTGCGCCGAGCCGGATGTCGACGCCCCGCCTGCGATGCTCCTTCTCGTAAAAAGCCGACAGCGCCGGTCCCGCCACCCGCGCCAGCAGCCGCTCCTGGGCTTCGAGGACGACGACGCGTTTGCCCATGCCGACCAGCACCGACGCCGCTTCAAGACCGATATACCCGCCGCCGATGATGACAATGTTCCCGGCGCTGTCGAGCCCGGCGCGGATAGCATCCACATCCGCACGCGTACGGATGACATGGATCCCGGCAAAGTCGCCGCCCGGCGCCGGCAGCTGCCGCGGCGTGCCGCCCGCCGCCCAGATCATCTTGCCGTAAGTAATCCTCTCGCCATCCTCGCAGCGCGCTTCATGTGCCGCAGGATCGACCGAGACGATCTTGCGCCCGGGAAGCAGATCGATATTCAGCTCGGCCCATGCTTCCTTCGGGCGCATCATCATGCGCTCGAAAGGCTCCTCGCCAGCCAGATAGGCCTTGGATAGGGGCGGACGCTCATAGGGAGGATCAGCCTCCGCCCCCGCCAGCGCGACCGCGCCGGCATATCCAAGCTTGCGCAGCATCAACGCAGCCTGCGCCCCGGCATGGCCGGCGCCCGCTATCAGTACGTCGATGTTGATTGTTGTGTCAGTCACGATATCCGGATTCCATCAGCTAGTGGAGGAAGAGACGCACGATCAGTCAATCCGTCGTCACTCCCGCGCAAGGAAGTCAGAGACCAGGAGATTGAACCGGTCCTTGTGCTCGATCTGGGTCCAATGGCCGCATTTGCCGAACAGATGAACTTCGGACGTCCTGATGAGATCGAACAGCCGCAGGCTGTTGCTCATGGGCAGAACACGGTCTTCACGCCCGTGCAGGATTAGCGTTGGGCAGGCGATCTTCGCAATTTCTTTTTCCGGCGTTGAAAGCGCGGTGATGTGCTGTTGGCGCGGCGCCGGGAACATGGCGCTGAAGGCCTCGTGAAAGCCCGGCTGGATGCTCGCCCGGTAGCGCATTTCGGCAAGCTCGTCTGAGACGAGCGAGTTGTCATAGGCGAAGATGTCAAGCATCGCACGCATCGCCTCTACCGACGGTTCATAACCCCACACTTTGTCGAGCGCTTCGGTCAGCTCGAATTCAAGGCCGGCCGCTCCCATCAACACCATGCGCCGGACGCGGTCCGGATGATGAACCGCCATGGAGAGCGCGAGCGCGCCGCCGAAAGAGTTGCCGATAATATCAAATTCCTGAAGGCCGAGGGCGTCGGCAAGATCCATCAGATGCCCGCGCCAGCGCTCCATATTGTAAACGCCGTCCGCCGGCCGCTCTGTGTAGCCGAAGCCCAGCATGTCCGGCGCAATTGCACGCACGCGCTCCGACAGCACCGGCAGGTTGAGCCGCCAGTTCGCCCAGGCCGTCACGCCAGGCCCCGAGCCGTGAATCAGGATCACCGGGCGTCCCTCGCCCAGATCATGATAGTTGGTCTTAACGCCGCCAGCGTCGATGGACTTGCCGATTTCGGGATTGTGACTCATTTTTCTATCCTTTTGCATCGCCGCTTGCTAGTTTTGCGCGTTCTTCCGCTTTCGAAACGCCCGCGGCGGCAAAGTGTTCGGGCGGCACTTCCCTGATAATGACGCGCACGGACTGGATCGGCGCATGGACCGCACGCACCGCCGCATCGGTCAGTTCACGGATCAATGTCGCCTTTTCTTCCGCCGTGCGTCCTTCCAGCATGGTGACGTCAATAATCGGCACAGACCTTACGTCTCCACATTGATCGAGACGCCGCCGAGATTTTGCACCTCAAGGCTGATCGTCTCTCCGATGCTGGCGGGATGCGCCGCCGTCGCCCCTCCGGCCATGACGATATGGCCGGGCTCCAGCGCCTCGCCCCATTCCGCGCTCATACGTGCGGCCGCCACAAGCGAGCGCAATGGGTGGCCGAGGATAGCCGCGGACGAGCCGATTTCTTTCGGCCGCCCGTTCACTGACAGCACCATGCCAAGGTTGGAGACGTCGATTTCCGGCGGGCGCCAGGCGCCGATCACGAGCCCCGACGACGAGGTGTTGTCCGCGATCACGTCCGGCAGTGCGAACTTGAAGTTCTCGTAACGGCTGTCGATCACCTCCATCGCCGGCGCAACCGCCTCAACCGCCGCCATCGCCTCCAGCGCGGACACCTTGCCCGAGAGCCGTTTCTTCAGGAGGAAGACGATTTCCGGCTCAAGCCGCGGATGCACGAAAGCGGATTTTTTCAGGACGCCGCCCTCCTCCAGCAGCATCGCGTCGGTCAACCGTCCCCAGGCCGCTTCCTCGACGCCGACCTGGATCATCTTCGCGCGGCTGGTCAGCCCCATCTTGACGCCGATGCGCTTCTCGCCGCGCGCGATCCGCCGCGCCACCGACAGGGCCTGGATCGCATAAGCGTCCGACACCGACAGGTCTGGATGGTCTTTGGTCAATTGCGGGATCGCGCGCGCCGCGCGCTGCGCCTCGTCGACAATCACGGCCAGTTCCTCAAGACCGGCCATCTACGCCGCTCCCGCCTGCTCGCGCTCTTTCAGGATATCAAGCGCGACATCGACGATCATGTCCTCCTGGCCGCCGACCATGCCGCGACGCCCCAGCTCGACAAGGATGTCGCGCACGTCGACGCCGTATTCTTCCGCCGCTTTTTCCGAATGACGCAGGAAGCTCGAATAAACGCCCGCATAACCGAGCATCAGGGTTTCCCGGTCGACCCGCACCGGACGGTCCTGCAAGGGTCGCACAAGATCTTCCGCCGCATCCATCAGCTTGAAGACGTCGCAACCGGTGTTCCAGCCCTTGCGGTCGGCCGCCGCAACAAAGACTTCCAGCGGCGCATTGCCCGCGCCCGCGCCCATGCCCGCCAGCGAGGCGTCAACCCGCCGGGCGCCCTTCTGCACCGCGACAATCGAGTTGGCGACGCCGAGCGACAGATTGTGGTGGGCGTGCACGCCCCGCTCGGTCTCGTCCTTGAGGACCTTGTTGTAGGCCTCGAACCGCGCCGCGTATCCGTCCATATCAAGCGCGCCGCCGGAATCGGTCACATAAACGCATTGCGCGCCGTAGCTTTCCATTAAAAGCGCCTGCTCGGCGAGCTTTTCCGGCTCGACCATATGGCTCATCATCAAAAAGCCGATGGTGTCCATGCCAAGATCACGCGCCGCGCCGATATGCTGGCGGGCGACGTCGGCCTCCGTGCAATGGGTCGCCACCCGCACCGAACGCACGCCAAGCTCATAGGCCCGCTTCAGATCGGTGATCGTGCAGATGCCCGGCAGGATCAGCGTCGTCACCACGGCACGGTCGACTGCGTCGGCGACAGCCTCGATCCATTCCCAGTCCGTATGAGCGCCGAACCCGTAATTGAAGCTCGACCCGCGAATCCCGTCGCCATGGGCGATCTCGATCGCATCTACCCCGGCCTCGTCCAGCGCCTTTGCAATTTTTGCCACATGATCGATGCCGTAAAGGTGGCGGATCGCATGCATGCCGTCGCGCAGCGTTACATCCTGCACGTAGATTTTTTCCTTCGTCGGATCCATGATCAGCCCGCTCACGCCGCCGCCTCCGCCAGATGCTTCACCATGCGCTCGCCGATTGTCAGGCCCGCCGAGGTCATGATGTCCAGATTGCCCGCATAAGCCGGCAGGTAATGGGCCGCCCCCTCCACTTCCAGGAACACCGTCACCTTAACGCCTTCATATTCGCCAAGTTCCGGGATCTTCAGCTTACGGTTGCCGCCGAAACGCTCGAATTGCACTTTTTGCTTGAGACGATAACCCGGCACATATTCCTGGACCGCGGCGACCATATCTTCGACCGACTTCTCGATCTCCGCTTCCTTGCCGCCCACTGAAAAGGCGTAAACCGTGTCGCGCATGATCAGGGGCGGCTCGGCCGGATTGAGAATGATGATCGCCTTGCCATGCTCGGCGCCGCCCAACACCTCAACGCCCTTCGCCGTCGTCTCGGTGAACTCATCGATATTCGCCCGCGTGCCTGGTCCTGCCGACTTCGAAGAAACAGACGCCACAATCTCCGCATAGGGAACGCTTTGCGACACCCGCCGCACCGCATGCACAATCGGGATCGTCGCCTGACCGCCGCACGTCACCATATTGACATTCTGTTTGTCGAGATGCTCCCCGGCGTTCACGACGGGAATGCAGTATGGGCCGATCGCCGCCGGCGTGAGGTCCACCATCCGCTTGCCGTCGCGCTTGCAAAGTTCGTTATGGTATTCATGCGCCTTCGCCGACGTCGCGTCGAACACAACCTCGATGTCCTTCCACACCGGCATCTTGACGAGGCCGTCCATGCCCTCATGGGTCGCCGCAACGCCCAGCTTCCTCGCCCGCGCCAGTCCGTCAGAATCCGGATCGATGCCGACCATCGCCCCCATCTCCAGGACATCCGACGTTCGCATCACCTTGATCATCAGATCGGTGCCGATATTGCCGGACCCGACAATCGCACATTTCACTTTACCTGCCATTCAACTCGCCCTTCCTGTCAGTCCGTAAAAAACGCCGTCACCGAACCAAGCCCGTTGATCCGCGCTGTCACCGCATCGCCTGCTTCCACACCGGCCATAGGACCCAAGGCTCCAGTCAGCACAATATCGCCGTTGACAAGCGGCCGGCCCTCACGCGCCATCACCTTTGCCAGCCACAGACACGCCGTCACCGGGCTGCCCAGGCACGCCACGCCCGCCCCGACCGAAACCGGCTCGCCCCGCCGCTCCATCACCATCCCGCACAGCCGCAAATTGATCTCGGAAAGACGCCGCGGCGCATCACCCAGCACAAACACCCCGCTCGAGGCGTTGTCCGCAATGGTGTCGTGAATGCGAATGTCCCAACCCTTCACCCGGCTGCCGACGATCTCGATCGCCGCCACGGCATAGGCGACCGACGCGGTAATATCCGCAGCGGTCAGTCTTTCATCATTCAGATCATCGCCCATGATGAAGGCAATTTCGGCCTCGACCTTCGGCTGCATCACCGCAGACACTGAAATCTCCGACCCAAGCGGCATGTCCATGTCGTCAAACAGCATCCCGTAATCGGGCTGGTCAACGCCAAGCTGGGCTTGCACCGCCTTCGCCGTCAGTCCTGTCTTACGCCCGACAAGCCGGCGCCCCGCCTCAAGGCGACGCGCCGTGTTGATCTCCTGAACCTGGTAGGCCTCGCCGATCTCAAGCTCGCCGATCAAATCGCGCACCGGCGCGCATGGCTCCTTGGACTCAGCTGCGCGCCAAAGCCGATCCGCCGCAGTCCGTATGCTGTCCGTCATGCCACCCGCCCGTTCACAATTTCACGCAGATATTTTCAAGCTCAGTGTAGAATTCAAGCGAATGCACGCCGCCCTCGCGACCAACCCCGGAGGCCTTGGCGCCGCCGAATGCTGTCCGCAAATCCCGCAGGAACCAGCTGTTCACCCAGCAAACGCCCACCTCTAGCCGGCGCGCAACACGATGCGCTCTCGAGAGATTATCGGTCCAGACCGACGCCGCAAGGCCATAATATGTGTTATTCGTCCGCGCGATAACTTCCTCTTCATCATCGAATGGCGCCAACGCACAACACGGTCCGAATATTTCCTCTCGCATCACACGAGACTCGTCAGTCAGGCCCGTCCAGATCGTCGGCTCGACAAAAAAACCGTTTTTCGTCGCACCGCCGAGCGCAAGGCGACCGCCGCCGGTCAGCACTTGCGCCCCTTCCTGTTTCGCCAATTTGTAGTAAGATAACACTTTGTCCAGATGCTCGGCGCTGATCAGCGGTCCGAGGCTCACCCCCTCTTCAAAAGGACCGCCGATTTTCAGGGCTTCCGCACCCGCCTTAAGGCGCGCAGCGAACTCGTCGAAAACAGGTCGTTCGACATAAACACGCTCCGTACCAAGACAAACCTGACCGCAATTGGCGAAGACCGAGCGCATGGTCCCTTCGATCGCCTTGTCGAGATTAGCATCCGCAAACACAATCGCCGAGTTCTTGCCGCCAAGCTCCAGCGATACCGGACGCACGCCTGTTCCCGCAGCTTTCATAATCGCCTCGCCGGTGCGCGTCTCTCCGGTGAAGGTAATGCCGTCGACGCCGGGATGAGACGTCAGGAATTCGCCCGCCGATCCCGGTCCGTAGCCGTGAACGACATTATAGACGCCCTTTGGCACGCCCACCTTGTTCATCACCTCGCCGAGCAGCGTCGCCGTCGCGGGCGTTTCCTCCGACGGTTTGACAACAACCGTATTGCCGCAAGCCAGCGCCGGCCCGACCTTCCACGTCATCAGCAAAAGCGGAAAATTCCACGGACAAATGACTGCAATCACGCCACGCGGCTTGCGTACGGAATAATTGATCGCGCCCGCGCCGTCGGGCGTCGCTGTCTCAAACGCTTCCCCCGAAATCGTCCGGATCGTGTCAGCGAACATTTTGAAATTCGCCGCGCCGCGCGGAATATCGATATGCGAAGCAAGTGACTTCGGCTTACCGGTGTCGATGATTTCCGCTTCCAGAAAGTCGTCAAACCGCGCGTTAATTTCATCCGCAACCGAAATGACCAGATCCGTACGGTCCGCAATGCTCAACGCGCCCCATGCGCCGTTTAACGCAGACCGCGCCGCCGACACCGCGGCGTTCACTTCCGCTTCGCCGCCCTCATGCGCCGCGGCGTAAATTTCGCCGGTCGCCGGAGCCACAACCGGAAACGTCTTCCCGGACGCGCTTGGCCGATAGGCCCCGTCTATAAAATGCAAAAATTCCTGACGCTCAGTCATCAGCCAGGCCTCGTTCATTTCCGAATGCCTGCGATTCGCCGGCCAGAAGCGCTTCGATCGCCGCAATGCCGGCTCTTGCGCATTCAATATCCTGATCTTCAGAACCGCCCGAAACCCCGATCGCGCCGATCACTTCATCCGCAAACATGATCGGAACGCCGCCCCCGAAAAGCGCCGCGCCCGGCAGCGACCGCAAGCCCTCAAGAACGGCCGCATTGTCCTTTACCATCCCGTAGAGCGCGCCCGTTTCCATCCGGAATCCCGCCGCCGTCTCCGCTTTGTTCACCGCTATTTCCGTCGACCGGACGAAAGCGCTCCCGGAACGAAGAAACGCCGTCAGGCGCGCCGATCCGTCAACCACCGCCGCCGCAAGCGGCGCGCCAATCCGCAACCCATGTGACACAGCCGCCTCGACGCAGACATGCGCAGCGCGAAAATCAATATCGCGGCGCATTTTCATGATCCCGTTACGCGCTGTCATAACAACCAACCAGAGATTCCATGCTGAATAACATTCGTTCGATCACCCGGCGCCTTCACTGC
Source organism: Hyphococcus sp. (assembly GCF_965267305.1). Taxonomy (GTDB): domain Bacteria; phylum Pseudomonadota; class Alphaproteobacteria; order Caulobacterales; family Parvularculaceae; genus Hyphococcus. The sequence goes on from NZ_OZ253945.1 coordinate 1,313,408, forward strand.
AGTCCCAAGGCAGACCGCCCTGATCGCTCATGACAAAAGCCTGGACTTCTTTTTTGCGCACCTTGAAGTTCGTAGTCCGGGGAAAATCATCTTCCACAAAAACAAAATGCTTCGGAGTTGACGGACGGTTGAGCTTGTCGCGACAAAATTCGATCAAGTCGCCGCCAGTAAGATTTTCATGACCCTCATTTTTGCGGACGACAGCGACCACCGCTTCTCCCCATTCTGGATGAGGAACGCCGACCACACAGATGTCTGCGAGGCCCGGATGCTTGACAAGGATAGCCTCAACGGCGGCGGGATAGATATTGACCCCGCCTGAAACAATCATGAATTTTTGGCGGTCAAGGAGGTAAACATATCCATCCTCATCGAGACGGCCGACATCATTGGTGCGCAACCATCCGTCGCGCAGGACCTCTTCGGTCTGTTCTGGAAGGTTCAAATAATGCGCCATAATCGTCGGTCCGCGCAGCCAGATTTCGCCGGGCTCGCCAGTCTCGACGGGCTCGCCGTCTTCGGCACGGATTGAAATCTCAAAATGCGAAGCGACCCGGCCGACTGATGTCAATAGTTCGGGTTTATCGGTCAATGCGCGGCGGTGATCCTCCGGCGATAAAAACGTCACGCCGCCCCATGTTGTCTCTGTTAGTGCATAAACATTGATCATATCTTTGGCGAATGTTTCGTGCACCCTTTTGATTAGCGCGGGCGCCGCCGGCGAAGATCCGTAAATGATGAGGCGCACCGAAGAGAGATCAAATGGCGTTTTCCGGTTGTCCTCAAGCGCCCAGTGCAACATCGTGGGCGCGAGCAGAAACGCTGTCACGTTCTGGTCTTTGACGATATCGAAGAAAGTCGAACGATCGTAATCGCCATCTGCAATGATGTGAGTCATGCCGTTGCCGAGACCAAGAAACGCGAGAACGACAGCGACCCAGGCGTTTCCTGTCGGCAGGAAAAACCGGTCGTCGCGCACGAAACCGAACTCCGCCAACGCATGAAGAATAGTCGACGTAACCGCCCCGTGCGTTAATACCGCCCCTTTCGGAGAACCCGTCGTACCCGACGTATAACTGTACATTAGCGAGTCGTGGCCCGACAGGGATGGCAACTCAGGAGCGGCGTCGGCCTCACCGAGAACAGCTTCAAGATCTACATCGAAATCGTGTTCGCCGCCGAACCCGACAGTCAGGATATTCAGAGATTTCAAGTCATCCCGAACATTTTTCAATATTTCGCCGCATGACGCATGCACGAAGAGACATTTCATACCGGAATCGACCAAGACGTGCCGCAGTTCCGCGTCAGCAAATCGACGATTTACGCCAACGCGTATGGCGCCAACCTTCATACAAGCAAAGAAATGCACGTACACTTCAATACATTCCGGCGCCACAATCCCGACGGCGTCGCCGACCGAAATCCCCTTCGCCAAGAGAGCGGCACCGAGCCGATCGGAATTCGCATGCATTTCACCCCAGCTCGCAGACCGATGGCCACAGACATAAGCGACTTTATTTGGATTGTTTAACCCAGTGCGCCTCACGAGATCGCGCGGCAGAATTTCCAGATCGCTACGATACGCACGCATGTTCTCCGCAAATCGGCTTCCGTCTGACGGATTGCTTACCCCATGTTGTTTCACCAGTTCCTCCCGAGTCTATTGCGACCCTTTTTATTTTCATGCCATCGAGAACCGAACGATGCCATCGTCCGCCCCGGAGAACACGACCGCATCACCAACTTTTTGCGGCGGCCCGCCTTCTCCATCGAAAACCACCGCCAACCGGGGACCTTCTTCAAGCTCCACAAGAAGCACCGTGTAGGGAGCCGGCAATTTCGAATTGAACGGCGCGTGAAAAACAGAATAGGAATGGATTCGCCCGCGCCCGGATACCGGACGCAATTCAACCGGCTTGCCGCATAACGGACAAATGCGCGCGGCGTAATCTGTCGCGCCGCATCCAGCAGCGCAGGACAAACAGCACAATTCGCCGGTTTTCGCCCGCCGCAGAATTTCGCTTACGACAGGGTTGACGTCTTTGGTTGGTTCATCGTCAAGTCGGCTTCCCATTGATTAAATATCCCTATGCGGACTGACAGCCATGGCGGAATGATACTCCATTCGCCCGCCGAATCCCGTCACGAGACCAAGATTTGTTGAGGGCGCTTGGCGCTCGCCGCCCTGCCCGCGGATCTGCACAATCGCCTCATGGACCGGCGTCATGCCCTGAAGGTAATAGGATGACAGATGGCCGCCGCCTGTGTTTGCCGGCAATTTGCCTCCCGGCCGTGTTGCGCCGTCTGCAATGAAGTCCGCGCCCTCGCCAGGTTTGCAGAAGCCATATCCTTCAAGCGCAAGAATCGTCGTGATGCTGAAAGGATTATAAAATTCGCAAAAATCGAAAGCCCTTGGGGTGGCTCCAAGCCCATCGAACAGATTGCGACCGGCAATCTCGGCTCCAGTCTGAATTTCCGGTTCATCGCCGGCGAAATTTCGTGCGCCGGAATGCCCCTGCCCAAAGCCATGCAGGTAAACAGGCGGATTTGGCCCGTCTGTAGCTCTGTCTGCGCTTGAAACAATTACAGCGACAGCGCCATTTACCGGATATGCGCAATCGAACAAACGTAAGGGCTCCACTATCCAGCGCGAGGCGAAGTATTCATCCTTATCGAGCGGCTTGCGTAGAAACGCCTTGGGATTGAGCGCCGCCCATTCCCGATCCGCCGCCGCCGCCTCGAAAAGCGCGTTGCTGTCGGCTCCATACAGATAAAAGTAACGCTGCACTGACAGCGCAAAGCCCCCTGTGGCGCCGATCAACCCATGGCGCTCGTCCCAGCCGTCAAGCCCAATCAAATTCATGGAGATCGAATAGGCGTCCCCCGCTCCGGTCGCTCCCACTGGCGCGTCAGCGAAGACGCAGAGAACTTTTTCTACCATTCCAGCGCCAATCGCCAGCGCGGCATACTGGATCATCTGTATGGCGGAACTGCCTTCGGCCTCAATGGACGCCAACAGCGAAAGGTCGCCAAGACCGATATCCCGTTTAAGGTGCAGCGGCAGCACACTACTGGGTTCGATCGGGCTCCTGTTCAGCAACAAGCCGTCAATCTCAGCGACTTTGAGACCAGCATCCGAGACTGCACCGAGACAAGCGTCAACCGCATGCGCGCGCGCCGTCTTGTCGGACTTCCGCGAAAACGTACTTTCACCGAGCCCAATAACAGCCGCTGTCGCAGAACGTTTCCTGGCCACATTCATGCCTAATCATTGAACCTTTCGGACGCTCATATTATAAAAGACAATCCGCGGACGGAACCTTCTGAATTCAGTAAAAAGATATGCTTGCTGAACATCTTCAGTTCGCCATCTTTCCGTCTGAGCTTGTGCTCCACGCGCGCAGGCCAGACTTCGAGTTCTTTTGTCGCCTGCCGACGGAACTCATAGAGAACGACATTTGACCTGACGACATACTCGTCAGCTCCCGTTTTTTCTATCTCGATATTTGAAATCGAGCGACGCATGCGCGACGGGGGCAATTGCGCATGACGCACGCCAGTGTTCAATTGACGGATGCGCGTAGCCAGGCGCGTGCGATTGTCGTTTAATATAGAAACCTGATCAGAATCCGGCTCCTGAGACTCCTGCAGGGGAACCCAATAGTGCATATCGTCATCGACAAGCGCCTCCCATTCCGAATAGCGCGACTCATCGGCCAGCCGCGCCTCCTTGAATAGAAATGCTTCAACTTCAAGTCGATCTTCAACGGAAATCATATCCACGCCACGTTTCTTGCAATTTCAAATCCGATTTCTGAGTATTTTTTAGCTATGCGACAGCGCTTACGCCGGATGTCGGCGCGCCCGGATGCATAACGCTTCGATAGTGACGCCAGAAACCTCGGTTTGGAGTCTCGTCGGTAAGATGGCTGGAAATCACGCCGTCATCAGCCACAACTTCCCGCTCAGCGCCGCGACTGAGGTCAAGCCAGCGCCCCTTGCCTTGAAGAGCGTTTTGAGCGCGCTCGGCAATAACGCAGTCATCGGCGAGCAGAAATGCGGTCGGCCCGAGAGCGCCTTCGGATTGGCGCAAAATTCGTTTGTTGACGTCATCTTCAACTCCTTCGAGATACATCGGAGTATGAACATGAAGACAAACCCCCGGCGCAACCGGCTCGAAACGTACGATGTTCATTTCGCCAAGAAACAGATTTGGAAAAATGACCGCATGAGGCGGCCCATCCCTCAAAATGCGGCCGCCTTTTTCTTCGCCATACGCGGCCAGCAACGCCTTTGTGTAAGCCGGGTGGCGATCTTCCGCGCAACCGAACCATTCCAACGGTCTCGTATAGGACGGCGAGAAAAACAACTCCGTGTGACCGTTGCCCCAGTCTTTCGCCAGCGACTTCAGGCCCTCCTCGTCGTCAAGCACCGCTTCGTCATAATTGGAACGAATCGCCTGCGCAAATGAGGGGTGGACAAAGTTGACATGATAACCATCAGTGTCGTTCTCGGGCAGCATTTTCCAGTTGCAGTTCAACTGGTGTCGGACCCACCCTCCTGAGAGTCGAATTCGTCCAACAGGCGACATTTCAACGGCCCGGTCAATAAGTTCCGTTGCGCGCCCCAGATGATTGAGGAGGGGCGGCGCATTCTCATTGAATGACGCGAAAACAAAGCCTTGGTAACTATCAACAAGCGGAAGCCGCTCCAGCCCATGACAGGAGAAATCCCCTTTGAATCCTCCAGGATACGGGACATCGACAAGAGCGCCTTTGGTGTCATACGCCCAGCCGTGATACTGGCATACGAGCGCTTTCGTGTTACCTTTGTCTTCCTGGCAGATAATGTTGCCGCGATGCGCGCAACGATTCACGATGACGGAAATTTCGCCATCACGCGACCGGATGGCGAACACCGGCTCCCGGCCGACATTACGTCTGACAAAATCCCCGGCGTTCGGAATTTCAGAATCGTGACAGATAAATACCCAACCCATCCGAAAAATCTTGTTCAATTCGTCTTCAAAGACTTTCTCATCCGTATAGAGCGATGAGTGAACCCGTGCGTCGGTTATCAATTTGTCATACCGCGGGAATTTTGAAGTATCTGTTTGATTCATCATGCTTTTCGCTTCCTGATTCAGGGTCGGAAAACTGGTTGGTTCGATCCGAGGGTGTTAAATTTTTAACTGAGCGCTTGATTAGTTTAAAATAGATGACAGACTATTGTCAATAAGTTTTTGTTGGTTGAACCATCTTTCAACAGGACGCTTGAGAAACTTAACGCAGGAAATCCGGAAAATGATCGATCGAGACAAAGCGGCCAAATTTCCGGCCGCCGCCAATTTCGCCGCCCTAACCCCGATCAGCTTTCTGACCCGAACGGCGGCAGTCTACGCCGACCTGCCGGCCGTAGTTTACGGCGCCCAACAGCGCACATGGGCCGAGACCTCCGCCCGGTGCTTGCAACTGGCGAGCGCGTTGCGCGGCGCCGGATTGAACCGTAAGGAAACAGTCTCAATCATCGCCGACAATATCCCCGCGTCAATTGAAGCATGTTTCGGCATTCCAATGGCGGGCGGAGTCATTAACGCTATTAACACCCGCCTCGACGCCGAAGCCATAGCATTCATTCTCAATCACGCCGAAACAAAAATATTCCTTGTCGACAGACGCTACCGCACTCTTGCCGCTGAAGCGATAGACCGGGCCGGGCGTGAAATGCTCGTCATTGACATTGGTGATCCAACATTTGGCGAGCCGCCGTCCTACGCCAGTCAGACCTATGAGGACTTTCTGAAATCAGGCTCCGATGAAACGCTTACACCGTTTGAACTGGATGAACGCGATCCGATTGCGCTCAACTACACTTCGGGCACGACCGGCGATCCAAAGGGTGTGGTGTTGCATCATCGCGGCGCATATTTGAATTCGATCGGCAACGCCCTGTCATGGCAGATGCCGCATTTTCCGGTTTACTTGTGGTCCTTGCCCCTTTTTCACTGCAATGGCTGGTGTTTCCCTTGGACAATCGCGCTGCAGGGCGGCGTCAATGTGTGCGTGCGCGGCGTGGAAGCGGAGATGCTTCTTCGCTTGGTCAAGGAGCATCAGGTTACGCATTTGTGCGGCGCCCCTATCGTTGTCCGAATGCTTGTCGATGCAGCAGCTGCGACTGAGGAATCGAGCGAGAAGCTCAGCGTCGCCGTGATGACCGCGGGCGCGGCGCCGCCTGCAGCTTTACTTAAAAAGGCGCAGGAAATCGGATTCGACATCACCCACACCTATGGCCTTACGGAGGTTTATGGCCCCTGCGCCGTTAGCGCCTGGCGACCGGAATGGAATAATCTGCCGATTGACCAGCAAGCGGAAATGAAGGCCCGTCAAGGAGTCGGCTATCCGGTGGTCGAAGAAATGGTTGTGATGAATCCGGAAACCATGCAGCCGGCGCCGCGGGACGGAGAAACGCTCGGCGAAGTGATGTTCCGCGGAAACCTGGTCATGTCGGAGTACTTCAAAAATCCTGAAGCCACCAACAAGGCGCTGGCAGGCGGGTATTTTCACAGCGGCGATCTGGCGGTCTGCCATCCCGACGGCTATCTCGAAATTCGGGACCGGTCCAAAGATATTATCATTTCCGGCGGGGAGAATATTTCAAGCATCGAAGTAGAAGGCGTACTGTACAAACATCCCGCTGTTTCTGCCGCCGCTGTCGTCGCTGCGCCCCATGAAAAATGGGGCGAAACCCCATACGCATTTATCGAAACCGGGCCGGGTAAAGAGGCGACTGAAGAGGAAATCATTGCCTTCTGCCGGGAACGGCTCGCCCATTTCAAATGCCCCACCCGCGTGAGTTTTCAGGAGTTGCCAAAAACATCGACGGGCAAAATTCAAAAGTTTGAGTTGCGCGCCCTCGCCCAAAGCGACGCGGTCTGAGCGCGAAAATATCTAAAGTCGCTCGCGATAGAATTTTCGCATGCGCCCGACAACCGCAATCTCCAGATCCCCTTCGGCAATAGTCTTGCACGCCAAGGCAAAACCGTCCTCTATTTCTTTGGGCGAGATCACGTCGCGATTCATCTTTCCAACACGATAGCAGCCAGATAAAATTCTTATCTTGCATACACCGCAGCCGCCGCCATGACACCCCGACGGGATTTTCTTCAACCCATGTCGCCCCATCGCCGCGAGAACGGTCTCATCCGGTTCGCAAGTCGAAATACATCCCGCTTCCGGAATAGATATTCGAAAGGCGCCCACGTCAGGTCACGAGCTTGCGCCCGAACCCACAGGCCAGCAGCTCCGGACTTCGTTGCCTCGCATCAAAGCAACATTCTGAATATATACTAACGTTGGGCGGCAAAGTTTTCATCGTCCGGTTGCGTTATTCGGCCTGAAGACACGTCGACGAGCACATCTCCATCTTCAATTTTAACATCATAAATTTTGACCGGTTTTGTCGCGGGTAGCTTGTCCGGCCAACCGGTCCGCAAGTCGAACGCCGATCCGTGCAAGACGCATTCGAGATGGCAGTTTTCCAGAAACCCCTCCGACAAACTCCAATTGCCGTGCGAACACTTGTCTCCGATCGCAAAAAATTCTCCGTCAGAGTGACAGACTGCGATCCCCTCCTCCTCACCGTCGGGCACGAAACGGATGACTTCACCGTCGGAAAGCTCAGTGCTATTGCAAACTCTCACATACATAGAAATGCCTACTTCATCCTGAGTTCAGGTTCGGAGCCATAATGCGGCCACAGCGGACGGCCGCCACATAACGGATAATTCTGCTCTACGTGTAAACGCCGACAAAACTCTCGACGACTTCCTGTTCATAGTAAAAAAGACCCTTGCCAAATTTATCCGTCGTCCAAACACGCGTTGGATTGTCGGGATAGAAATGATAGCCGCCCGAAAATGTTTCATTCCGATTGCCGGAAGGATCAAAGAAGTAGATAGTTTGCCCCCGCGTAATACCGTGCCGGGTCGGCCCGATATCTATCTTGATATTGCGCCGCGCCATCAAGTCGGCCGCGTGGCCGATGTCGGCCCAGGACTCCAACAGGAATGACGCATGATGGAGCTTTCCCTTAACCGGCGCTTTGAGGAATGCAACGTCATGGGCCTTGTTTGAGCATGATAGAAATATAGCGATATTCTCGCCGGCCGGATCAACAACGCGTTCAGTAACGCTAAAGCCGAGACATTCGATCAGAATTTCTGCGGCGGCCTCGATTTCGTCACCAAGCAGAGCGCAATGATCAAACCTGATAATACGCATGCCTTTGGGCTCGTCGCGCCATAGTTCCGGATTGTCTGTCATAGGCCCATTGTCGGAGAGCGCCATGGTGGCGTAAAAATCAAACAGATGACCTGTCGGCATATGCACACGCAGCCGTTCGCCAACGCCCGGCTGCTCTTCAGGCTCGACCGTCTCATGCGCGACGCCTCGCTCATCGAGGTTTCGTCTGAGCTCCTCTACGGCTTCCTGTGACGCCATCTTAAAACCCATCACGTCAACCCCGACATTGTCCGCCTCACGAAGCACAACGCTGTGACGATCGAATTCATCATAAGCCTTGAAATAAACCCGCCCGTCATCCCGGGAAACGAAATCGAGGCCCATGTGGTCACGGTAGTGAACAATCGCTTCGTCAATATCGAGCACGCGAAGCTGTATAAAGCCGGGCCTTAAGACTGGTGAAAGCATTTCGTACCCTCCATTGTTCGACACGCGCTCTCCAACGTCGGCTCACTCACTCGACGAACTCCTGCGCCATGATGAGGCGGCGCATCTGAATGTGCGCCGCCTGTACAACTGGGCCTTGGCCTAGTAGCTGAACTGCAACGTCAATCCGTAGGTGCGCGGCGGTGCAAAGGTGCCAAATGCAATCCGGTTGCCTCGCTGCGTGAAGACGTGAGTGCGGTAGACCTCATCGGTGAAGTTCCTGACCCAGGCCTGAACCATCCACTTGTCATTGTCCGAATTCCAAGCGAGCCACGCATCGCCAACCGTGTGCTCGGGAATGACGTCAAGCGGATTATTGTCCACATTCGTGAACGACACGCTCTGATATTTGACGTTGACATTCGCTGTCAGGCTGCCGTGGCCGTCTGCAAATTCATGAATATATTGAACATGACCACCGCCGGAATGTTTTGGCGCCTGACGCAGCGTGTTGCCCGTAAAGTCGCCGCTTCCCGAAATATCGGGCGTGCCGAAAAAGTTCTCAAACGTGGCGTCAAGATAGGAGTAGAAACCTCCGACCTCAATATTATCGGTTAACAACGCTGTGAATTCGCCTTCGAAACCCATAATTTCGGCGTCGGCGGCGTTCTCGGTGATAAACTCGCCCGCACCGGATGTCGGCGGCTGGAAGAAGCGTGTAACCTGAAGATCCCTGTAATCAACGTAAAAGCCGGAAAGGTTGACGCGAAGCCGGCTGTCAAGGAAGTCTCCCTTCATCCCGATTTCGTAGTTCGTCGCCTCCTCCGGCATAAACGGTGTTGTCGCGCCAGCAGCCGTTGTTGCTGCTCCCGTGAAGCCGCCGCTTTTGAAGCCAGTGGCGACCGTGCCGTAGATTAGCACATCATCAACGACTTCGTAATCGATCGCGGCTTTCCATGAGAAATTATCCCAACTGTCTTCGCCGGCGGTAGGCGGGAATGCGGAAAGAACCAGGAGCAAACTGGGCGAGGTAGGCATTTCATTAAAAGCGACAATCTCTTTTTCTTCATAGGAAAAACGCCCGCCCGCTGTCAGGCTCAGACGGTCCGTCAGGTCATAGGTCGCCTGGGCGAACGCGGCGACCGCGCTACCTTCGAACAGCATTGTCGCCGCCGCATAGTTCGGATCAAGTGATGCATCTGCAAGGGCCGTAAAGAAAATTCCTTCTGTTCTGTCGATTTCTTCTATGCTTCCGAACGCGCCGACAACCCATTTTAGCGGGCCGCTCGAGTTAGAAGATAGACGAATCTCTCCTGTGAATTGTTGTGAATCCTCCCAGACAATATCGCTGTTGTCGAAAGTGAACCCGATGCTCGGATCGCCCAACAGCAGATCGTTCGGATTGCCATTGGATCCAGTCAAATCTACCACCGGCGACGGCGGCAACCCCGTGTCGTCGTGGGAGAAATAATATTCGGACTCCCGATACGCACCCATTGCGGTCAGCGTCGCAAATGTGAAATCCTTATTGATTTCAACCATAGCGCCGAAAACATTGCGTTCGCCGCCATTATCCTCTTCGCCGAGATAGGTGCGCACCGAGTCTGCACCACCAAGCGCAATATCAACGGCAATGGGGTCCGACGCGCATCCGCAATCATGAAGCGGGCCAGCTGAGCCGACCGGTTGGCGATTAATATTGCCAAGCTCTTCGTCGGCGCCGTCAAGGGACACGAGAACACTCAAATCATCGGCGGCTTCCCATAGCGCCTGTGCACGCCAGGCAAAAAGGTTGTTACCGCCAATTTCATCGCCCTGGCCCGGGCCGATCCAGCGGTCATAACCTTCGAATGCTCGGCGGCTGAACGAAAGCTTTGTAAACAAATTGCCGGTCAACGGCACATTAACCATGGCCGCAGTATCGAACTGGTCATATTTTCCGACTGTTTGACGTACGCGCACGCGGAATTCATCGTCGGGTTTGCGGGTAATATAGTTGATGACGCCCCCGATCGAGTTCTTGCCGAACAGCGTGCCTTGAGGCCCGCGCAATACCTCAACGCGCTCAAGATCAAATATATCGACGTTTGAGGCCGACCGAGCGGCAACATAGACGCCGTCAACCATAACCAACGTTGAATCGGACGCCCCGGCGCCGTCCTCTTTTGTTCCAATACCACGAATGGAGATTTCCGGCTGACCTGGCTGGAAAGTATTGAAAGCAAGACCGGGCGTCACTTGGGCAAGGTCTGTCAGCGTGGTCAGCTGCCCCTGCTCCAGTGATTCGCCAGAAAATGCGGAAATGGAGATCGGAACGGACTGGGCCGTTTCTTCCCGCTTTTGCGCGGTGACGACGATGGTGTCGAGAGACCGGCGTTCGCCCGCCACCTCAGGCGCCGCAGCCTCTGTATCTTGCGCGAACGCGCCCACAGGAGCGAGAATCGCCTGCGACCCTGCCGCAAGCAGCAGACCACGCAACACTTTGAAAGATTTATGATTTTCAGAATTCATTTTACCCTCCCGGCTCGCGTTTGTGTACATCACAAATTGTTCGCGCAATTAAGCAAGCGCTTGATTGATATTTATCAAGCGCTTGCTTAATTGGATTGCGACGTTTTGTCAACAACGATTCGCATGGTTTACAGCGTGAAGGCTCACTCACTGTTCTGCGCAAACAGGAAAACTTGTCGTAAATAGCGCATCACTCGTCGACAAACGGCGCTGAAATGGCCTGAAATTCGGTCGCAAAGCACGCAGCGCCTACCGAGATGAGGGCCACCGAATGAAAGCGCATAGGGCCGAGAAGCAAAGGCGAATGGACGCCTTCGAATTCGTCAAAAAATTCGGCGCGGGGAAAAAATCAGTATAAACCACTTAGTTCTTAAGATAAGTCTTTGAACTTTAAAGGATAACGAGATGGCCCGCCCCAAGAACACGGAAAACGCCGTAGCGCGCCGAGACGAACTGATCAACGCGTCGGCAAAATTGTTCAACAAGCTGGGATTTCAGCGTACAACCGTCCGAAATATCGCCGAGGAAATCGGGATAACATCGGGCAGCATTTTCTATCATTTTGACAACAAGGAACAGCTCCTTGAGGCGGTAATCGAACACGGAATGACCAGCGGTCTATCCATCGTTGAAACGCAACTGTCGGAATTGACTGGGCCGCTCTCGCGTTTCCATGGTTTAGTCCTGTCACATTTACTTGCACTTAACGGACCTCCGGGAAACGCGCATAATGTTTCTTTTCGTGAATGGGGTTCCTTGTCTCAAAAAGCGCGAAACCGTTTGCGCGCAGTCAATGAGCAATATCGAAATGTATGGATAGGCGAATTGACAAATCTGAAAAAACACCAGCGCCTCAAAAGCGATCCAGAATTTTGTAGACGCGCCCTGATCGCCGCCCTCAACTGGTCGCCCGTCTGGCATAAACAAACTTCAAAACAACACTTAGAAAAGGCTTCAGATCAGTTTTGCGCGGTCGCGTTGAATATGAATGTCGCCGACTTCGTTGATCAACGAATGAAGGAGTAAAGACTAAAGCACACTCGGAAATCGCGATAAACACTGACGAAGCGCCGGGCTTAACGGCAATGCAACCGGTGAATTTCTTTAAGATTCGTCGGTCCCTACATTGTCATCTGACATGGAAAGCGCACCACACCTAATACGGACGGTCGCCTTTTATCGTGAACCTGTTTCTGACCCGCCCCTGAGTGCGCAGCCGGGTTCTATGTAACAGATAAAGATGCTCCGACGGAAGGCCGATCCGGCTGGAGCTTCCAAATCGCGGAGGACGGATGGTTTCTGGGGCTGGCGGTTTATAGCGCACTGACGAGGCCGACAGATTGTGTTGCATTGCCGTCACCAGCGTTCAATGACGATTTTGACCCCATTAAGCTATTGAACAGTTCAAGATAAAGGCATTAGGCAACATTCCAACAACTTTTCAGTCCTAAGTCGCTTGCGTTTCATTCTCTCCCCCTTCATATGACGAATTAAGCCAGATTCTTCCTCAAGGGTCGGGCCGATTTTTCAAATTCCGGTCATCGGCGATAAATTTACCGGTGCTGTAGATCCCAAATGGTCGCGGCAAGTGTTTTCGATCAAATTGCGGCATGACGATTCCACCATTTACATTCGCTTCATCATAGTCCGACTGCCCGCCCTTCGCTTGCTGCGGCGGCAAGAATTTAACGGGCTGAGGCGCGCCGTCGTCGCCGCGCCGCAGGTGCCCGGTTGCTATATCGTCGAACTCAAAGACCACCGTGCCGCGATGGCCTGTGCGCGCGTTGCCTAACTGCTCCGGCGCAACCAAGAGAAAGATGCGGTCGTTTTCAACGGCGAGGCTTGAGCCTGTGAACCAGTCGCCCGCATAGGGCGCGGCGTCCTCCGGCGTCAGAAGCTTCGCCACATAACTCCAGTTCTCGCCGGCGCGGTCACTCGCCAAGAGAATGGTGTCGGCGAGCACCTTACCGCCGTGAAGCACCGGATTGCGGATCGCCTGCAGTGATAAATAGAGCCGACCTTTGTAAAAAAGCGTTCCCGGTTCAGTCAAGATGATATAGTCGGCCAGGTCGCGATTGATTTCGCCGAGCTTGAACTGCGTTCGAAAAGGCGAAACCGGGAAAGGTCCCGCGCCGAAAAGCGCCACTTCATCCGACCACGGCCCTTCCGGGTATGGAGCATGGGAGTAAGCGATCCAACCGATTTCTAACTTGCGATCATGGGGCCCGCGATATGGTTGTCGCGAAAGATAACGGTGCCAGAATAGCTTCCACTCTCTGCCAGCGTCGCCCGGCGTGTGAACGAGGCTCGCCGTTTCATGCCACCAGCGCCCGGAGACGGCCTCGCCATTTGCCAGTGTTGACGCGGCAGGCGACGCTCTGTTCACCTTTGCAACCCGGCGCCACGTGCGACCGTTGTCGTCAGAGCGGGCGATTCGCGTTTCTACGCGGCTGTCTTTACCGGCCTTAACGGCGGAATAAGCCATCCAGCCCACGCCGTCGGGACCGTATTCCATAGACGGGTCATAGATCCCGTTGGGAGCATCTTCGCCTTCGATGAAAATTTCTGACCAGCGCGCCTCGTCCGTCGGCGGGCGCTCACCTATGGCGCGGGCATGGAGTGGGAATAACCCTGCAAGCAGAACGAGTGCGATCGTTCGACAATTCATCTTAGCTCCGTTCTGTTTGCTCGTTACGGGGTTTGCCGCCCTTGTGCAATCGCATCGCTATTGGTTATTACCTTGACATCCAAAGTATTATTACATTGGACTACAATGTAAGTCAATGTTAGGAAAGTGCAAAATGAAGGTAATGCACTTATGGACGACGCTTGGCCGCAACAAATGCGCAAAGGATTTGCTGAGCTTTGCATTTTGATCGTGCTCAAGCGATCGGAAAATTACGGCTATGCCATCCTCGCCGAGCTCAGCGCTTTTGATGCGCTTTCCTTCTCGGAATCGACACTCTACCCGGTGTTGTCAAAAATGGCCGGCGAAGGCCTACTGGCGGTTCGAGAAGGCCCATCCCTGCGCGGCCGCGCGCGGCGATATTACAGCCTCACCGCAAAAGGGCGTGCGCGGCTGAAAAACCTGACTGTCTACTGGAAGGCGCTTCGCGCCGGGCTCGACGACCTCCTTGCAGGAAAAGGATAGATTGTTATGTCGGAACATAAGATATTGGGGTCGTACCTCGCGCAAGTTGCAGACGCATTACGCGAAGCAGGCGCTGCCCCTGCAGAAATCGCCGACATCCAAGCGGGCTTGCGAGAGCATGTTCATGAAGCCATATCGCAAGACGGTGCAGACATTAACGCCATCGTCGCAAGCCTTGATCCGCCGACGGCATTCGTTGAGCGGTTCGGCGAGACGGCGGTCGGCGCAAAGAAGTCTGATCGTGAGCATCTGTTCGGTGGCGCAGGATTTTTCGGTGGACTGATCGTTTTCGTGACTGCGTTCCTGATATTGCCAAATATTGATCCGGCGTTGATGGAACGCATGTCGGCGCCGCTGATCCTGACTGCCATTATCTTCTCCGCTTCGCTGGGCTTTGCGGGGCGTAACACGAAGTTTGGCAAGGCCTCACTCGCACTAGCGGCGGGGATGACCGGTCTTTTCGCGTTCCTCATAACCCGTGGCGGCTGACGGCGCGCGCGCTCTGGCGAAGGTCTACGCCAGACGGCTTGACATACCTTGGGTTCCGATGTAATAATGCTCTGGAATTTACCGTATCGGTGACTGAGTTCAGGTATGCGCATGTCATTTTTGGCAGCTTCTCCGCTCAAAGCTGCGAGCTGCTCTGCAGTACTGGCTTTAGCAACGGTGTGCGCATGCGACGGTGATGCGCCGGTTGCTATGGAAGCCGAAGCCCCTCCGCAGCCGCAAGCCAGCTGCCGCATTGTTGCGCAAGATGTTGAGATCCGCTGCCCCTATCATGCCATCGACGGCGACCGGCACACAATTACGTATACGGATCTTACCGATGGCGCGGTCAGGATGGCCGACATCCTGGCTACCAACAATCAATCTGAAATCCTGAATGACCCGCTTCAGCCGCTGGGTTGGGCGACACAGGTGACTGTAGTATCGCCCGGTCTCAACCGCGCCCTGACGGCGAAGCAGCGCGTCAACTGCGCCTCGCAAATCGACTGCCTAACAAGCATGTGGTACGTATACCATGATGAACGCAACGCCGGACCGGACGACGACGAATGGGTGCATATCAATCTTTCAAGCCTTGGTCTGGCCTCGCCTTATGAGGCGCATGGCTGGAGCACATGGCTCAATAACGACCTTGCGTTATTTAATGCGCTCGCGGCGCCGAACGGAACCGGCTGGATCACAGAGCAAGAGGAAAACACGCCGCAAATTTATGCGTTGCGCATTTCCGGATCACCCCGCGTTGAGCTTTTTGCGCCCGACAGGCTCGAAAATCAGAACTGTCTGACCGGGCGCGTCAACGCGCAGCCGCCGCGACAAGCCGATCAGTGTTTTGACGGCCAGCGCCTGTCAATTGTCAGACGCTGTTATGACGAACCGGTCACGAGCGCGGCCTATTCGCGTCACAACACGCGCCTTGTTAATGATGCATCGAGCGGCGCATGCATTCCCGGGCCGCAACAAAACGTTCCCGTGTTGAGAACTTTTGTCGTCGAACTCAACGCGTTTTGTGAACCCAAACAGCACTTTGCCGATCTGACGCCGGTGCACGAGCCAGCCACTTCTCCCGAACATCGGGCGATGGGCGTTACGCCTGAATGGGGCGAGATGCTGTCGGCAATCAGCGATGACGGCCGGTTCCTTGCGCTTGGCGTCAATCGTGTCGATCCGGATCTCGTGATGAACGAAGAATGCGCCGGGTTTCAGCACAACCTCACCGACACGAATAACGAATTGAGTGGCAATGCAACCCGTCATACGCATGTCTGCGAGTTAAATGACCAACTAACATGCGCAGGTGCGCCAGTCGCGATCCCGACAGAATTTGCGCCCATCGAAGATCTTGCCGTACCCGGATTTCTGCCCGGCACGGGTGCGGGCGACTATTCGGTCCTTTTGAACCGGGTTTACTCCCCGATTGGCGGTGACCGGCTTTCGGATATCGTTCGCGCGGACTCCATTGCGGGAAATACGAATGTCGCGCCGCTACCGCTCGGCCCGGCAACAGGCGCAATGATTATACACCGCCCAACCGACCCATAAAGGAAGTCAATTTCCCGCCCTGTCGCATGCACTATATGGGCCTTACGCATGCTGGCGAAAATATTGTGCTAACCTCCTGCAAAATCACTCGAAATTCGGACTTAGGAGCCTGACATAAAGTTCGATATGCGTTCACGAAGGGGAGCCATTTCTCAAAACGAGTTAGGATACTTACTATCAAAGGCATCGCATGCGATGATGTTGTTGTGATTTGTATTTCAGAATCGGCAGGCTGTTCAGATTCGCCTCACCACTCTTTACTGAGCTATGCGCAGTTCGAAAGTCGTAAATTGAACACCTTTGACCGTTAACTTTGGTGGACGGTCGAGAAACGATGGCCTGTTGGTGTTGTGCTTAAACCATCAGTTTTCCTGAGTTCGTATTCAAAGTCAAAAAAGACGACTTCGGGCGTAACGCTGCCGAATGACCAATCAGATGATCTATCGGAGCCAACTTTTGGCATCATTGGTCGCGAGCCGCCATGCCACGCTTGGATTCAACCTTCAGCGGCAAGGCGGTGATTCGTTGCGAACGGAGAACACGTTCGGCGCAAGCTCGTCTAAGGAAATATCCAACGTGAACAAATCGGAAAAGTTTTCACAGTCTATTGCGCGGATTTTTGGTACCCCGGCGGTACCCCGCGCAAAAGCCGAGTACACGACAGAAATGCGGTTTGCGCTAATCGCCTGATTTCTTTATAAGAAATGGCGCGAGTGACGGGACTTGAACCCGCGACCTCCGGCGTGACAGGCCGGCGCTCTAACCAACTGAGCTACACCCGCATCTGACCGGCCTCGCAGCTGGTCGGAGCGCGCGGTTTAAGATAGGGGACGGCGGGCGTCAAGCGGGAATCGGCGTTGAATCCGGTCCCTTTCGTAAAGAGTCTCCAGCGCCTCGGTTCTTGCGCCTAAGCGCCCGTAGAATTTGCGATATTTGCAAGAATCCGGTGAGATCAGGAAAGCTTGGCCGCGGCGCCTCCCCGGGCGCCGCTTTAGCCATGATGGACCGGCCCTGCTGGAAGGGCCGGGTGAGACGACCGAAAGGATTTCCACCAGAATGACAGGCCCTGCGGACTATATGGACGGCCCTCATGGCCGCCTCGCCTATCGCCGGCAGGCCGGGCGCGGGAACGAAAAACCGGGCGTGGTCTGGCTCGGTGGCTTTCGGTCGGACATGCTCGGAACCAAGGCGGAGCATCTCAGCGAGTGGGCGAAGGCGCGCGGACGAACCTATCTGCGCTTTGATTATTCCGGTCACGGAGAATCCGAAGGACGATTTGAGGACGGCTGCATCGGCGACTGGGCGGCGGATGCGCTCGCCGTCATCGACGCCCAAACCGACGGGCCGCAAATCTTTGTCGGCTCCTCCATGGGCGGCTGGATCGCTGCGCTCCTCGCTCTCAAGCGGCCGGAAAAACCCGCCGCTATTGTGTTTATCGCCCCTGCGCCGGACTTTACGCAAAAACTTATGTGGCCGTCTTTTTTGGCGGAACAGCAGCAAACGATCATGCGGGAGGGAAAGCTTGAACTGCCTTCGGACTATTCCGATGAGCCCGACCTTTATACGCGCAAGCTGATCGAGGACGGGGCGAAGCATCTCATCATGGATGGTCCCGTGGCCATCCGCTGTCCCGTGCGCGTGCTTCAGGGCATGAAGGACGACGCCGTTCCGTATGCGCACGCTCTCGCCTTCGCTGACCTTCTCGAAAGTAAGGATGTGGAGATCCTTCTCACCCCAGGCGGGGATCACCGTCTGTCGACCCCCCCGGACCTCGCCCGGCTGACGCGGGTTCTCGACGCCCTTTAACCAAAATCCGCGCCCGGTTCGCCGCAAAAGCCGCTCGCCTCGCCGCAGAATCCCGCAGAAACCCTGGAGTTTCCTTGCGACAACTGTCGCAAACCGCTAAGCTGGCCACAAGTGTCGCAGGGGGCTGTGAAAGCGGCCCCCTGATCTCAGCGTGAAATCAGGGCTGCCGCCAATGAATGATACCAAAGGGACCGACCCCACCAAACCCGAACTGGCTATTCTGAAACTGCTCTGGCGTTCAAAGGAAATGAACGCAAGAGAGATTCACCGCGAAATCGAAAGCGAATTCGGCTGGTCCTACTCCACCGTCAGGACCGTGCTCGAACGCATGGCGGACAAAAGGCTCATCTCCAAAACGCCGGTCGAGGGCGTCAACATCTACGAGCCGCAAGTCGGCAAGGTGGCGATGCTCTCGCGCATGATCGCGGATTTTTCGAAACGCGTGCTCGAACTCGACACGACCCCGGCGACGGCTTTCTTCGCCGATTCAAAACTCCTCAGCGATGAAGAGCTCGTCGAACTCGAAGACGTTCTGAAAAAAACGGAGGCTGAATGATGGCCGCGTTGATCGAACCGTTTTTCTACTGCCTGCTCGCGTCCCTCATTTGGGCGCCAGCGGTTTTCCTCACCGCCTCCTTCATTGCACGCGACGGAAACACTCTCAAAAAGACTTCGCTTTCGGGCAAAGTCTGGCCGGCGGCTCTCGTGATCGCCGCCTTGCCAGTGCTTCTGGCGCCGGTCGCCGCAGCATTCGGCCTTTCCTTGCGAGCGCCGGCGCCGCTTCCGCCGATGGCCGACCCCTCCGGGCCGATGATCGCGTCTTTCGAACCGGGCCCCCTCGCCGCTAACGATGCGCCAAGCACAGTGTCTCTCGCCGACATCTTGCGCATGACCGCCGTCCTTTATTTCTACGGCTTTCTCATGCTGCTCGTCCTGGCCGCGGTCCGCCATGTGTGGTTCGCCTATCGTCTTAACTACGCTTACAAACTCGACGAGCCGCGCCTTGAGGCGGAGCTCGAAATCTGGCGGACGCGCATCGGCGTCAACCGCCGCCCGCGCTATGTCTTCTCGCACATCGTATCGAGCGTTTGCGTCTACGGATTTTTCAGACCCGTCATCGTCATGCCAATGCATCTTCTTGATCGCGTGTCGATCGAAGATGCGGCGCTCATGGGCGCCCATGAAATGGCGCATATCAAACGCGGCGATGTGGCGCTTTTCGCGCTCTGCTCCGTCGCCAAGGCCGTATTCTGGTTTAACCCGTTCATGCACCAGATCTGTGCGCGCGCGAACCTCACTGCCGAACAGGGCGCAGACGCGCTTGTTCTGGCGCGCGGCGTCAATCGCCGCCAATACGCCCATTGCTTTGTGCAGGGTTTGCGCATCGCCGCTGACGCGCGAAACGGGTTCGCCGGCGAGCTCATCCCGTCCTTCACGCCTTTCGACAAGCGCTCGCGCCGCCAGCGTCTCGACGCGATTCTGTCGGGGACGGTGGAGCCGAGCGCGTTAACGCTCAGCACGAAAATCGGGCTGAGCGCCGGCGCCATGATCGCAGCGGGCCTCGCCTTCGCGCAAGCGGCCTTCGCCGTCGCTCCGCCAGCCATTGAAGACGCGCTTACTGTTCGGCCGGTCGAAGGCAAAGTCACTTCTAAATACGGCGCGCAAGACAGGGTCTTCGGCGACTCCGGCCGTACTCACACAGGCATTGATATCAAAGCGCCCCGCGGCACGCCGGTGCGCGCCGCCGGCCGCGGAAAAGTTACGGATGCAACCAACGCTTATCGCGGTGAAAAATCCTGGGGCAACATTGTCGTCATCGACCATGGCCACGGCGTCGTGACGCGATACGCCCATCTGGACAGCTATCTCGTAAACAAAGGGGATTATGTGAAGGCTGGGGACGTGATCGGCGCAGTGGGCTCCACTGGAAAAAGCACAGGACCGCATCTTCATTTCGAAATTATCAGCGAAGGCGAAAATATCGACCCGACGCCAATAGCCGCGCCGCCACAAGCGCCATCGCAAAAAACGCGCGCCACGCTGAAGCGCAATGTCCAAATCTCACCTGCGCCCGTCGCCGTCGCGCCGATTGAACCCGTTGCAAAAGCATCTGCTTCGGCTTCGGCTTCCGCTTCTTCTTCGTCGTCCGCTTCTGCCTCTTCCGCCAAGAGCAGCCGCGATCGGGCAAACGAAACAAAACTCGAAAACAAGATGCACAAGCTCGAAGAGCGTTTGCGAAGCCAATTCGATCAGTTCGACGCCTTCGCCGATCTCGAGGGCATGACCATCGAATTCGGCGATCTTGAACTCGAAGGCTTCAGGGGCGCAAAAGAATGGACCGCAGTTTTCGAAAATAGCAGCGTTGAATTCAAAGATCTGGCGAAATTCGCAATGATAACGCCTGACATGGCGGAACTCGAAGGCGCAGAATATCTCACGCAGGAAGAAATCGAAGAGATTCGCCACGAAGCGAGCGCAGACGCCGCCGAAGCGGCCGCAGACGCAATGCGCGAGATGAGAGACCGCATCGCCGAGCAGCGCCAAGCGCGAGAAGAAGCGATAAGAGAGAAGCAAGAAATTGCCCGTGAGCGCGCGCAAGAAGAAAGAGAACGTCTCGCCGAACAACGCCAGGCGCGCGAAGAAGCGATGCGAGAGATGCAAGAGGCCGCCCGTGAACGCGAGCGCGAACAACGGGAACAAGGGCGGGAACTGAAGCAAGAGCGCAAGCGCCATGCCGCCGAAATGAAAAGAATGCGTCAGGACGCCGAGCGCGATATCGCCGAGGCCGAACAGGACTGGGCTTATGAATACGGCCACATGATGAGCGAAAGCGAAATCCTGGAGCAGCGTGAGCAGGCCTTGCGCAACGCCAAGCAAAACCTCGAGCTTCAGCTCGCTGAAATCGAGCGCCGCCGCAAAGAGTTAAACAAGTCTGAATAAGCCGGACGAGGATTGTTTTATCCCCGTTTAACGAACGCCTTAAAGCCTTCGGTTTGCCGCAACTAAGCTGCATCTTGTCGAATAAGAGATGCGCGACGGTTTGAAAAAAGCGACACTTTAAATACAGGCGCGATTGCAGTCCCTCGAGAGGCGGCGGGCGCGGTGAGAAACTGTGTACTCATCGCTGCGTCAGGCCGAACGAGTTATCAGGAGAGAGATCATGGGCCTCACCCGCCTTTGTTTGAAGAACCCCGCAGCCGCGGCCGTCGTGCTGGCGCTCATCACACTGCTCGGCGCGCTGTCGATTTCACAGCTTCCCGTTCAACTCTTTCCGGCGATCGAACGCCCGCAGATCGGCATCTGGACAGGCTGGCGCGCCGCCTCCCCGCGCGAAGTCGAAAGCGAGATAACCGAACCGATCGAGCGCGAACTTCGCGGCATGCCGGGCGTCACCGTCATGCAGTCCTTTTCAAATCAGGGCGGCGCCTGGATTTCCCTTGAATTCAGCCTTGGCACGGATATGGACAAGGCGTTTTCCGAAGTGAATGCGCGCTTGCAACAGGTGCGCGGCTTGCCCGCAGACGCAGACCGTCCACGGATCAATATCGGCGGCGGCGGCGACAGCGGCGAAACCCTGATTTTCCTGTTTCTCCAGCGTCTGCCCAACAACCAGAATTCCAGCGTCAAACTCAGCGAGTTCGCCCAGCAGCGCATTCAGCCTGAGCTTGAAGCCATTCCCGGGGTCGCCAGCGTCGACGTTAATTCCGACGACGGCGAACAGATCCTCAATATCGAATTCGATCCGTTTCTCGCCGCCCAGCTCGGCATCACCTTCGATGAGATTGCACAGAATGTGAACCGCTCCTCGGATGTCACCGGCGGTTCCGTTGAGGTCGGCCGGCGCAACTACACCATGCGGTTTCAGGGCCGCTTCACCGCAGATCAGTTAAGCCAAACCATTCTCGCCTGGCGCGACGGCGCGCCGGTGACTCTTGGCGACATTGCCGATGTGCGTGTCGGTCCAGACCGCCGCAGCGTCGGCGTCGTCTACCAGAATGGCAATCCGGCGATCGGGATGCGTGTCCTGCGCGAGCCCGGCGCCAACACGCTCGAAGCCATCGACGCGCTGACCGAAGTCGTAAACGAGTTGAACGCCGGCCCGCTCGCGGAGATGGGCTACGCCATTCACAAAAGCTTTGACCCCTCTGTCTTTATCAAGCGCGCAATCTCTCTTCTCACCAGCAACCTTCTGATCGGCATCATGCTTGCGGTCGGCGCGTTGTGGCTGTTCCTGCGCCGCACTGCGGCGACGCTCATCATCGCATCCGCCATTCCCATCTGTCTGATGGCGACGATCATCATGCTCAATATGTTTGGGCGGTCGATCAACGTGATCTCGCTCGCCGGGCTAGCCTTTGCGACCGGCATGGTGCTCGACGCCGCGATTGTCGTTCTCGAAAACTTCGTGCGCCTGCGCGAGGAAGGCAAATCGCCGGTGGAAGCAGCCGAAGCCGCCGTGGGCCAGGTCTTCGGCGCCCTCTTCGCCTCCACCGTCACGACGGTCGCCATCTTCATCCCCATCATGTTCTTTGAAGACGTCGAAGGCCAGCTTTTCGCCGACCTTGCGCTCACCATCGCTATCGCCGTCTCGTTCAGCCTTGTGGTCGCCGTGACCCTCCTTCCCACAGGAGCGCGTTACTTCATCAAGAAGGATGCAAACGGAAAGAAAAATCATGGCGAGAAGACAGCATCCCGGCTCGCCGACTTCATTATCAAAGTCACTTCGTCGCGCAACAAACGCCTCGGCATCATTGGCGGACTGACGATCGTACCCATGGCCGTCGCTTTCCTTCTCTGGCCGCAGCTCAACTACCTGCCGCCGGTGAAACGCGACGCCGTCGACGCCTTCGTCAACTTCCCGTCGGGCGCCAGCGCTGACATGATCAAAAAGGAATGGGCTGAAGTCGTGGTGGCGCGCCTGCAGCCTTATATGGACGGCGAAAAAGAGCCGGCGCTTAAAAATTACTACCTCTATTCCGGCAATTGGGGCGGCAATATCGGCGTCCGCATTCTCGATCAGTCGCGCATCGAGGAAATGGTCAAGATCGTCAACGAAGAGATTTTGGCAGGCTTCCCCGACACCCGCGTCTTCGCCCGCCAGGGCGATCTCTTCGGCAATTTCGGCGGCGGCGGCGCCATCAATCTCGAATTGCAGGCGGCGGATTTCGACGCGCTCGGCGCATCGATCCCGGCGGCGACGGAAGTTATTCAGAACGCGCTTCCCGGCGCGCAGGTCTGGCCGAACCCCGACCCGCAAATCGTGACGCCAGAGCTTCGTCTCCTTCCCAATGACCGGCGCATCGCCGAAGTCGGCATGACCCGCGACAGCGTCGCGCGGGCCGTGCGCGCTCTTGGCGACGGACAATGGCTCGGCGAATTCTTCCATGAAGAAGGCCGCATCGACGTCATTCTTCAGGCGAAGCAATGGACAGAGCCGGAATATCTGGAAAACGCGCCGATTGCGACGCCTTCGGGCGTTGTCGTGCCCCTCGGCGAACTTGTGACCATCACCCGCAATGTGGGTCCGCAGCAGATCCGCCGCGTCGATGCGCGCCGCACGATCACGCTCGGCATCAACCCGCCGGAAGGCATGGCCCTCGGGCCGGCGGTCGACGCGTTGAAAGCGGGCGCGCAGTCGGAGCTTTATAAAGTGCTGCCGCCCGGGGCATCCCTGAAATGGGGCGGCGACGCCGACGCTCTCGCCCGCGCCGTTTCCAATCTCGGCTCGAACTTCCTGCTCGCGGTGGTCATTTTGTTTCTCATCATGGCGGCGCTTTTCAAGTCGGTGAAGGACTCCGCGCTCGTCATCGTCACCCTGCCCATGGCGGCGGTCGGCGGCGTGCTAGCCATGCGCCTTCTCGACCTCGTCAAGACAACCCCGCTCGACCTTCTCGGCATGATCGGTTTCATCATCCTGCTCGGCCTTGTGGTGAACAATGCGATCCTGCTGGTTGCACAGACCCGCGCTTCCGAGGCCGAAGGCAAATCACGCACCGAGGCCGTGCGCGAAGCGCTTTCGTTGCGCATCCGCCCCATCTTCATGTCCACATCAACTTCGCTCATGGGCATGCTGCCGCTGGTCCTCGCGCCCGGCGCCGGCAGCCTCATCTATCGCGGGCTCGCCACCGTCATTGTCGGCGGCATGGCGGTCTCGACCCTCTTCACCCTCTTCCTCCTGCCGGCGCTTCTCCAGCTCGGCGCAGAAAAAACCCGTGAAGCGCATGGTTTCGCCATGCAGCCTGCGGAATAATAAAGGAGCCGTCGCATCATGAACCGCAAATTTCTTTTCGCAGGCGGCGCCGGGGCTGCACTCATCGCTGCAGCCGCCAGCGCTTATCTCTATGGCGGCTTTGTAGGCGCACAGCCTGCCGACGCTGCGAGCGGCGCGCAGGCGCAACAGGGCCCGCCGCCCTCGCCGGTGACCGTCGCCAAGGCCGAACAGAAAAGTCTCGCGCCACGCGCTGAAACGCCTGGCGCCGTCGTCTCCCTTCGCGACAGCCTCGTCGCCGCAGCAACGACCGGCAAGATCGAATGGGTCGCAGAAGTCGGCGCAGAGGTGGAAGAAGGCGACGTGATCGCGCGCCTCGAACAGGCGGATGCCAAATTCACCCGCGACGATACGGCGGCGCAGGTTCGCCGATTGCGGGCGCGCGCCGACTATCTCGAAAGTTTTTACCAGCGCTTTGTCGGGCTCGAAGAAGCGGGCGAGTCTGAAGCCTCAATGGATGAGATGCGGGCGAACCGCGACGAAGCCATTCAAGCGCTGCGCCAGGCGGAAGTCGCGCTGCAACGCGCCGAGATCAATCTCGAGCGCACCGAAGTGAAGGCACCCTTCGCGGGCCGCGTCGTTTCGCAAGAATCACAGGTCGGCGAATTCGCCAATCCGGGCACGGAGATCGTTCGTCTTGTGGACACGCGCCACCTCGAAGTGACGGCGCGCGCTCCGGCGGGCCTCACCCGCAATATCGCGCCGGGCCAGACCATCAAGGTCGCGAACGGCGCCGATACCATGGATGCGCGCGTACGCGCTGTCGTTCCCGTGGGCGACGAACGCTCGCGCATGCTCGAAATCCGCCTCGAACTGCCCGAGACCAACTGGTATATCGGCTCGGCGGTGCGCGTGAGCTTGCCCTCCGATAGCCCGCGCTCGGTGACAGCGGTTCCGCGCGACGCGCTTGTCCTGCGCGCCGACGAGATCAGCGTCTTCGTCATCGGCGAAGACAAGACGGCCAAGAAGATCGACGTGGAGCTCGGCGCCGCCGATGGAGGCTTCATCGAAGTGATCGGCGACGTTCTTCCCGGCGACGACGTGGTCATCCGCGGCGGAGAACGGTTGAGAGACGGACAGGCGGTGAGCCTCTCAGCGATCCCGGCGGAGCCTTCGGCTTAATCTTTCTCGCCAAACCTGTCCTTCACCAGCTTCACGATGGAATCGACCGCTTCTTTCGCCTGCGGGCCGGTGGCGGAGATCTCAAGCTGCGCGCCTTTGCTGGCGAGCAGCATCAGAAGATCGAGCTGCGAGTCGGCGAGCGCGACGCGGTCGTTATTGCGGACAGTCACTTCCGCTTCATAGGATTTTGCGAGCGCCGAAAGGTGCCGCGACGGGCGGATATGAAGGCCGAGCTTGTTGCAGACTTCGACAGTAGCGACGACCGGCTCTCCCTCCCCCTCGGACACGTTAATCGGCCGCCTCTCCGGAAAGCACCCATGAGGCGACGTTGATATATTTGCGCCCCGCTTCCTGCGCCGCCTTCACCGCATCGGGAAGATCGTCTTCGGCCCGCGCGGAGGCGAGCTTGATCAGCATGGGCAGATTGACGCCCGCGATCACTTCGGCATTCGCTTTTTCCATGACGGAAATCGCAAGGTTCGACGGCGTGCCGCCGAACATGTCGGTGAGAATGATGACGCCCTCGCCGCTGTCGACGGCTTTTGCAGCATCGAGAATATCCTGACGGCGTTTTTCCATGTCGTCGTCAGGGCCGATCGAAACGGCCTTCACCTGCTCCTGCGGGCCGACGACATGTTCGGCCGCAGAGAGAAACTCCTCCGCAAGGCGCCCATGGGTGACAACGACAAGACCAATCATGCGGTTTGCATCCACTCCTTGAAATCAGCCGATATGGTGCGTGTTTGTCCGCCGATGTCCACAAAAAAATACAAGCCGTTAACGGGCTGGAAGTTCGACCAAAAACCGCGCGCCTTTACGGGCGCTTTCGGCGTTGTCAGGCTCGACAAGCCGGTTTTCAGCGTAAATACGCCCGCCATGGGAATTGACAATTTGTCGCGAAATCGCAAGGCCGAGGCCGGAATTATTGCCGAATGCCGACCCCTTGGGGCGCTTGGTGTAAAACCGCTTGAAGATCGATTCCAGATTGTCCGGCGGAATGCCCGGCCCGTCATCTTCGACGGTGATGCGCGCGAGGCCGTTGCGCGCGGTCGGCGGATCGAGCATCACCCTGACTTCGCCGTCCGGCGGCGAGAAAGAACGCGCATTGTCGATGAGATTACGGATCACCTGGCTGAGAGCGCCCGGATTGCCCAGAACATAGGCCTCGCTCAACGGCTCGTTGAAAATGACTTTCGCCTGGCCTTCTCTGGTTGTTTCTCCATACATGGAGACGATGTCCTTGATCAGCTTGCCGACTTCGATCGCTTCGCGGCTTTCGCGCGCAAGCTCGGCGTCAAGACGGGACGCATTTGATATGTCGGTGATAAGGCGGTCCATGCGCGCCACGTCTTTCTGAATGACGGCCAGGAGCTTCTCCTGCTGCTCCGGCGTCTTGGCGATCTGCAGGGTCTCCGCCGCGCTGCGGATCGAGGTCAGCGGGTTCTTTAATTCGTGGGACACGTCCGCCGCGAAACTTTCGATCGCGTCGATGCGCGCGTAGATCGCCTGCGTCATCAGTTTCAGAGAACCAGAAAGCTCGCCGATTTCATCCTTGCGGTTGGTGAAGTCGGGAATACGCGCGCGGCCCGCAGCGGCGATGCCTTCGCGCACCTTGTCCGAGGCAATCGCAAGCTGGCGGATCGGCTGCGCGATCATGGTTGTCAGCAGCAAAGACGACAAAATCGCCGCCGCCACCGCCCAGCCGAAAAACGGCAGGATCGAGAGACGCGCGTCTTCCACCAGCACATCGATGCCGCCACTCTCCGCCGTCACAACGCCGTAAATCGCCTGCACCCTGCGGATCGGCACGGAGACGGACGCGACGAGTTCGCCCTCTTCATCGATGCGCACTGACGCGGCGCCGCGCTCCGCTGCAAAGGGCGATGAGGCAAGCGCCGCGTTGAGTTCGTCCTCGATCGAGCGGCGCGCCGCCTCCGCGCGATAGCCGCGCGAAAAGAACCGGGATACCCGGCGCCACAATCCCTCATCCTCAAGCCGCTGGATGATGGTAGTCTCCTGTTCGATCGGCGGTAGGGTCTGCGCAACGATTTCGTCCTGCCGCAGGACCACGTCTTCGAGCAGCAGCTGCCTTGCGTCGCTCACAGGCGGATCGGCGAAGGTCTGGGGCGCGTTGAATATCCGCACCCGGCCTTCAAAACTGTCCCAGACGCGGTTGAAAACCTCTCGCACATCGCGCTGGCTCAAAGAGAGCGCGCAAACCGCTTCCGCTTGCTGGATGGCGATGTCGGCGGCTTCCACCGGCTGGCAGGTTGTTTCGTCAATCGCAACTTGGGCTAGAACGTCGGCGATAATCTGGGCCTGGGCGCGCACGCCTTCGAGCTTCGCCTGGATGAGGCCGTCGCGATATTGCGTCAGCGCGAAAGAGCCAAGGAGCAGAATGACGAGGCCGATAAGATTAGCGAGGACAATGGTTAGCGTCAGCCGCGACACCGCCATTGGCGCGCGGAGGGGCGCACGGGGGGGCGCACGTCTTCGCCGCCCGATGCCGCCCTCATCAGCCATCCCTTATCAGGCGTCCTTGTATTTGTAGCCGACGCCGTAGAGCGTTTCGATGGAATCGAACTCCTTGTCGACCTGCCGGAATTTCTTGCGCACCCGTTTGATATGGCTGTCGATGGTGCGGTCGTCCACATAGACCTGATCGTCATAGGCGGCGTCCATCAGCGCATCGCGGCTTTTGACGAAACCCGGCCGCTGGGCGAGCGATTCGAGAATGAGAAACTCCGTCACCGTCAGAACGACCGGCTTGCCCTTCCAGGTGCAGGCGTGGCGCATGGGATCGAGCGTCAGCTCGCCCCGGCGCATGATTTTCTTTTCTTCTTCCTCGGTCGGCGTCTCGCCCGCCTGGCCGCGGCGCAGGACCGCCTTGACCCGCTCGAGCAGGAGGCGCTGGGAAAACGGTTTCTTGACGTAATCGTCGGCGCCCATAGTGAGCCCCAGAACCTCGTCGATCTCCTCATCCTTCGAGGTGAGGAAGATCAGGGGCAGGCTCGAATTCTGACGGATGCGGCGCAGCAGCTCCATACCGTCCATGGTCGGCATCTTGATGTCCGAGACAACCATATCCGGCGGCGTCACATTGATGTATTCCAGCGCCGCGGCGCCGTCCTCAAAGGTCTTTACCGTATGGCCCTCCGCCTCAAGGGCGATGGAAACGGAGGTCAGGATGTTTTCGTCGTCATCGACAAGCGCGATTGTCGCCATCTTTCATCAATCCCCTTGTGAATTCAAAATCTTACTAGATGGAGCCGCAGGCGTATAGAAGGCGCTCGCGAGGCGTTTTTATGACCGCGGACGCTTTTCTTCAGTCGTCCTCGCCCGCAGCCGCTTCGATAAAAGCGGCGAGCGCCACATCCCGCTCGGAAAGCCCGCCGGCGTCATGAGTCGTGAGCGTGATCTCGACCCGGTTGTAGACATTGAACCATTCGGGGTGATGATCGGCCTTTTCCGCGGCCAGCGCCACCCGGCTCATGAACCCCCAGGCCTCAATGAAATTGTCAAAAGCGAAGCTCTTTTTCACCGCGTCCCGGCTCTCGACTTCGGCCCAGCCGGGATGGTCCTTCAAAAAGGCGCTCCGTTCTTCAGGGCTCAGTTTCGCGACCATGCTTGCTCCGCTTGTTAGTGGCGCGCCCTGATGTAGGGGCGGCCGCAGCATTTGTCATGGCCTCTAGAAGTTGCCTGCCCCGCCATGACCTCTCCGGCGCGGCAAAAACGCTCCTTTGACCTAGCGCAATTGACAATCATTCGCAGGAAAGTTAGCCGGAATGATAATTATTCGCAATTCGCCCCCTGTCCGAAGAGTTATCCCATGTCGAAGCCCAGCCTTTTTTCCGCTGCAGCGGTGCTCGCCCTGATCGCCACGGCCGCCAGCGCTCAGGACGCGCCGCTTATCCAGGTCGCGGCGATCGATGAAGTCATCGTCGAGGGAAGATATCTTTCTCTGGACAAGTTGAACGCGGTGAAAACCCCGACGCCGATCATAGACATCCCGCAGAGCCTGTCGATCATCTCCGATGACCAAATCGCGGATCAGTCTTTCTTAAACATCGGCGACGTCCTTCGATATACGCCCGGTCTTTCGATCAGTCAGGGCGAAGGACACCGCGACGCGATCATCATTCGCGGCAACGAAACCACGGCGGACTTCTTTATCGACGGGCTTAGAGACGACGTTCAATATTTTCGCCCGCTCTATAATCTTGAACAGATCGAAATCCTGCGCGGGGCCAACGCCCTTCTCTTTGGCCGCGGCGGCGGCGGCGGCGTTATCAACCGCGTCACCAAGCGTCCCGACTACGAAGATCAGTTCGCGGGGCTCACCGCCAGCATTGACACGTTCGGCGCTTACAATCTCGCAGGCGACGTCAATTACGCCGCCGGCGACAGTGTCGCATTTCGCCTCAACGCTTTTTACGAAGGACTGAACAACCATCGCGATTATTTTGATGGCGAGCGTTACGCCGTCAATCCAACGCTTGCGTTCCAGGCGACGCCAGACACGGAAGTGCTTTTCTCCTACGAATATGTGAATGACGATCGCGTCGTGGACCGGGGCGTCCCATCCGTAGCCGTGGCCGACGGGCCCGACATTCCCCTTGAAGGATATGACAATACTTTCTTCGGATCCGCCGATCAAAACCGCACGACGCTTGAGGCCCATATCCTGCGCGGCCGGATCGACCATTCCTTTTCAGAGATCATGCGCGGAAACCTCACCGTGCAATATGCCGACTACGACAAGTTCTATCAGAACATTTACGCCGCAGGCTTCGACGCAGCAAACAGCATGGTGACCCTTGACGGCTATCAGGACTTCACCGACAGGCGCAATCTGATCGTTCAGGCCAATCTTGTCAGCGAATTCCAGACCGGCCCTTTCAGCCACACCGTTCTCCTTGGCGCTGAATATGGCGATCAGGACACGACCAATTCGCGCAACGACAATGCGTTCGCGGTCAATGATGACGACCAGATCACCATTCTTTTCACCGATCCGCTGGTGATCCCTGCATTCGCCTTTTCCGATCCCGCGCGGAACACTGCATCCGAGGTCGCCTTCACGTCGGTTTACATTCAGGATCAGATCGACATCACCGACAACTTCATCGTTATCCTAGGCGGAAGGTATGACCGTTTTGAAATCGACGCGAACGACATTGCCGCCGGCGCCGCCTTCAGTCGCACGGATGAAGAAGTCACGCCGCGGCTCGGCGCAATCTTCAAGCCTGCTGACAATGTTTCCTTCTACGCAAGCTACAGCGAAACATTCCTGCCGCGGTCAGGCGATCAGTTTCTGACGCTCGACCTCGACGCCGAGAGCACGCGTCCGCAGTTCTTTAAGAACAAGGAGATCGGCGCCAAATGGGACATCAAACCGGAGTTGAGCTTCACAGCGGCGCTGTTCGAACTCAACCGCGAGAGCTTTACCTCCGTCGATCCTGAAGATCCGGCGCAACTGATTATAATCAACGGTTCCGAAACAAAGGGCTTCGAGCTCGCACTGACTGGCCGCTTGACTGATCGCTGGCTAATCTCCTCCGGCTACAGCTATCTCGACGGCGAAGTGGACATCGTCGATGGCGGCGGCGCGGATGGCAACAGGACCCGCCAGACCCCGGAACATATGTTTTCGATCTGGAACAATGTTCAAGTCACGGATGCGCTTGGCTTCGGCCTTGGCGCAACCTACCAGGAGAGTTTTTTCGTAAACGAAGACAACGCTGTCGAGGTTCCGAGCTTCGTGCGCGTCGACGCGGCGCTTTATTATGATGTGAACGATCGCATTCGCTTACAGGTCAATCTGGAAAACCTGCTGAACGAGGATTACTTTCCGGATGCGCACAGCAATGACAACATCTCGACCGGCGAACCAGTCAACGCGCGCTTCACTATTTCCAGCAGATTCTAGAACGCAGCCTGCCCTGATCTGAGCATGGCTCCTCCAGCGCCATGGCGCCGGCCTGCTTCAAATGAAAAGGGCCGCCCGAAAGGACGGCCCTTAAAAGCCCTCTTACGGGGCTCCCGCGATTTCTTCAGCCCAAAAGCCTCAAGATCTCGTCAATCCGGCGGTCAAACGGCGTTCGAAGGCTGCTCCGAAGCGCGTTCTTTCCGCAAAGACCTCACAGGCTTCAAGAAATCACTCGACATCGGATCACCTCCTCTCGTTGATTGAAAGCTGGGGAAAGAATGAACCGCGCCGCGCCTCATGGCAAGGGGCGAAAGGTTAACGCAGGGCGCATTTTTTCGGAATACGTTGCGGCGCGGGGCAGCGCCTGAAAATCGAAGTTATACCGTGCACAGACGAAAAAGCCCGGCTTGCCAGCCGGGCTTTTTATGCAAGCGCTGCTCAGTTCTCTTTATGATGTTCCAACACCGATCATCGGCGCGATATAGGGAAGCCAGAGCACCGAATAGAAAATCACGATGAAGATGCCGAGGGGGCATACCCAGCGGATCAGGAAGCGCCAGCGTTTGAACCACGCTTCCGATTTAAATCCGATCGCCTCTCGCGCCGTCGAGGTGGAAACGATCCATCCGGCGAAGACTGCTGTGATGAAACCGGCGATCGGCAAGATGATGTCCGTCGTGGCGCTGAGGAAACTCAACAGCTCCATGTTTCTGAAAAGAACGATGTCGCCCAGCGGATGCCAAGTGTTCCAGAAAGTCGACTGATCTTCGCCATTGGGACCCGTCGCAGGCACCTGGCTCAGCGCATTGCCCACGCCGATGATAAAAACGACGAGACCGATGCCGCCAGCGGAGAAAATACGCTGATCGCTCTTCGTCTGCTCATCGACCCATTTTGTCGAGGTTTCCAGAAGAGCGATGGACGACGTGATCGCCGCAAAGAAGGCGAGCAGGAAAAACGCCAGACCGAAAAGCCCTCCGAAAGGCATCCCGTGGAAGGCGAGCGGCAGGGTCTGGAACATCAGAGTCGGGCCGGAGCCCGCTGCAAGACCCATGGCGAAAACGATCGGGAAGATCGCGAGGCCGGCGACAATGCCGACGCCCGTATCGGCGAGCGCCACGAGACGCGCCGAACGCGGCAAGTCCTGATCCTCGCGCATATAGGCGCCGTAAGTGGCCATCAGCGCCGAGCCAAGGCCGATGGAGAAAAAGGCCTGTCCCAGCGCCGCGGAAATCACCGACCCGTCCTGAATGCCGTGAAGGAGCCCGCGCCGGATCGTGCCGTCGGCAAGCTCCGTGTCGCCGATACGCACGCCAAGCAGGAAGTCGAGCCCCTGCGCCCTGTCGCCGGTGGCGAGCGCATAGAAGAACAAGATGACAAGGAGGATGAAAAAGGCCGGCATCAGCCAGGTGACCGCCGCCTCGATGCCGCCCTTGATGCCGCGCATGACGATAATGACCGTCAGCACCATGAAAATCGCATGATAGAGGATCATCCGGGAAGGATCGTTCAGAAGCTCGCCGAGTTTGGCGCTGACCTGTTCGTCGGTGAGGCTTTCGAAAGCCGGGGCCCAGAGCCCCGCCAGCCCGTTCGCGCCGATGGAAGTGAAGAGGCCGCCCCCGATCATCACCACATAGGCGATCACCCAGCCGGCGATGACGGAATAAAAGGTTAAGATAATGAAGGCGCCGAGCATCCCGATCCAGGATTGCAGCGACCATAGCGGAGAGCGCCCCTCGGCCTTGGCGATTTTAACCACGCTCCCGACCGCCGACATGCCGCCCCGGCGGCCGATGAAGAGCTCGGCGACGAGCACCGGCAGGCCGATCAGAATGACGCAGAGGACGTAAAACAGAACGAAGGCCCCGCCCCCGTTTTCGCCCGCCACATATGGAAAACGCCAAAGATTGCCGAGCCCCACCGAGGAGCCGATGGCGGCCATGATAAAGGCGGCCCTTGAGGACCAATGGGCGCCTTCGCCCGCACTGCCTTGCATAGATAATTTCCCCTTAAGACCTTAGACGCCAAATTGGCGTATTCTGCGATTTTAGACAAATTTTTACGTTTGTTAGCAAATATTGCTCAATTGCCCACCCGTAAAACGGTGGCAGGGGCCGACAGGGAGGCTGTAAAGGCGCGGAATAAGCGCCGAAACGCCGATTACGGGGACGAAAAGGGTGACTGAAGCGCAGGCAAAAAGCACGGCGACCATCGAAATGGACCAGATCGACAGCCTGATCGCGGCCGCCGGTGTGGATGGCACGAGAGCGATTCTCGATGCCTTTCAGCGCTCTACAACAGACCTCCTGAGCATGCTGGCGGACGGCGTGCGCGGCGGCGCCCTCGAGGACGCCTATCGCACGGCCCACGCCGTCAAAGGCTCGGCCGCCAATGTTGGCGCGCAAATGCTCGCGGAAACGGCGGCAGCCATTGAAAAAGCCTGCAAGGCCGGCGATGCGGCAAGCGCAGCGGAAATGCTCGGCGAGGCGCAGTCGCGTTTCGACCTCTTCTGCGTGCATTTCGAAGCGCATCTCGCGCAATACTGAACTCTAAAGATCTCCCGACCGGTACATGTCCTGATCGCGATGGACATAAGCGCTCATGACCAGGCCGAACGCCGCCATGATCGTTAGCATCACGGTGCCGCCATTGGAGACCAGCGGCAAAGGCACGCCGACAACCGGCGCGAGTCCCATGACCATGCCTGTGTTGATCAGTACGTACAGCGTAAAGGTTCCGACGACGCCGATGGTCATCATGCGCGCGAAATGCAGTTTCGACTGCATGGCGATGGAAAGCCCGGCGTAGATTACGGCGAGATAAAGCAGCAAAAGACTGACCGCCCCGACGAAGCCGAACTCTTCGCCGAAAACGGTGAAGATGAAGTCGGTCTGCATTTCCGGCAGGAATTTCAGCTGCGCCTGCGTGCCCTCCATAAAGCCCTTGCCCGTAAGCCCGCCTGAGCCGATGCCGGTCTTCGACTGCAACAGGTGATAGCCCTGCCCCAACGGATCTCGCTCGGGATCGAGGAAGGTTGTAATCCGCTTGAGCTGATATTCTTTCAGCACGTCGAAACGGTAAGCCGCATAGCCGGCGGCGAGGCCGCCGAGAACGCCGAGGAAGCCGATGCGCCAGGAAAGCCCAGCAACGAAAATCATAATCGCGCCTGTCGCCGCGAGCAGCAGCGCCGTGCCGAGGTCGGGCTGGATGAAAATGAGACCGACCGGCGCGCCGACCATCAGGGCGGGCGGGATGAGATAGAGTATGTGCGAAACCTGCTCGGCGCGGAGTCCGTGATAATAGCGCGCAAGCCCGAGCACGAGGCCGATCTTCATCGCTTCCGACGGCTGGAACTGCAAGCCGCCGAATTCGATCCAGCGCCGCGCGCCCATATTGACTTCGCCGATGAACGGCACCGCGACGAGGGCAAGGAGCGCGGCGAAATAAGCGGGATAGGCAAGCGCCATCCAGTAACGGATCGGCACCATGGCAATGCCGATCAGAACGCCGAGCGCAGCGAGATATCTGAGGCCGTGCTTCATCGCCCAGGGCTGCCAGTTGCCTTCGGCGACCGAGTAAAGCGTGACGACGCCAGCGCCCGCAATGATCGAGAGCAAAATAATCAGTGGCCAATGCAGGCGGGATAACTTGTCGCGAACACCGCGGCGGCGGCCGGGAAGAATGATCGACGACATCGCCTAACTCTCCCTTGCGCCGGAAATGCGAACCAGCGAGCGCGGATCGAGCGGCGTGCGGGATGCAGGATCCTTTTCAGCCACCGCCTTCATGATGTCGCGCGCCTTCGGTCCGGCCGCACGGCTGCCGCCGATGCCGTGTTCGACGACGACGGAACACGCATAGCGCGGATTGTCGTAAGGCATATAGCAAACGAACAGGGCGTGGTCGCGCCGCGCCCAGGGCAAATCCTCGGGCTCGGCAAGACCGCGGGCCCGGTCCTCCGCGGTGATCGCATAAACCTGACTGGTGCCGGTCTTGCCGGCGAGCTGCCATTCGGGATCATCGAGTCGCGAGCGCGCGGCGGTGCCGTATTCGTTGGTGACCGCGTTCATGCCGGCGCGCACGACCGCAAGATGATCCTGATCCACATCGATCAACGGCGCTTCGGGCGGGGGGAGAATGAGATCGCCGACCGCGCGCACGAGGCGCGGGCGCACCGCCCTGCCAGTGGCTAGGCGCGCCGTCATCACCGCAAGCTGCAACGGCGTCGATGTCACATAACCCTGCCCGATGATGCAGGAGAGCGTTTCGCCCTGAAACCATGGCTGTTGCGCCGGATTGCCGGCGAAGTATTCGCGCTTCCAGGCGCGGTCGGGAATGACGCCCCGCTGCTGACCGGGGATGCCGAGCTCGTAGGTCTGGCCGAGACCGAACTGGCGCGCCGTTTCCGCGAGAACATCGATCTCCAGCGTTTTCGCAACGTCATAGAAGAACGTGTCGCAGGAATGCTTGAGCGCGTCCTTCATGTTGACGGTTCCGTGGCCGCCGCGCTTCCAGCAATGGAAATAGCGGTTGCCGTACCAGACGCGCCCGCTGCAATGAACGCTGTGGCCGGGTTTCACCCCGGCGCGCTGGGCGGCGATGGTGGAGATCAGCTTGAAGGTCGAACCCGGCGGGTAAACGCCGGAGAGCGGTTTGTTCAAAAGCGGCTTGTAGGGGCTTTCGTTGAGCTCTTTCCAGAGCTCAGGATCGATGCCCACATTGAAATCGTTCGGATTGAACGCAGGCGTTGACGCAAGAACGAGAATGTCGCCGGTGACGACATCGATCACCACGGCGGCGGCGCTCTGCGGCTCGTCCGGCATGCGCTCTGCAGGTACGGACAACACCTCCATGGCGTGCGCCTGCAATTCGGAATCGATGGTCAGCGTCAATGTGCGTCCCTGCACCGGGGGGACGGCGCTGTCGGTCATTTCCTCAATGACGCGGCCATGGGCGTTGATCTTGACGTTCATGGCGCCGGCTTCGCCGCGGAGCTCTTCCTCGTAGGTGCGCTCAAGTCCTTCGCGCCCGACTTTGAACCCGGGTTGGCGGAGCAGCAGGCGATCTTCGTCGCTCTCCTGCGCGGCGAGATCGCGTTCGGTGACCGCGCCCACATAGCCGATCACGAACGCCGCATCGGCGCCGTAAGGATAATCGCGCGTCTCTCCCACATCGGGCAGCACGCCGGAGAGATGCGGCAGCTCGAAATTGAGTTTCGAAAAATTCTCCCAGGAGAGATTGTCGGCGATCTGCACCGGCGTGAACGCCCCGCGGCGGCGGATTTCACGCATGATGCGCGCGCGCTTTTCCTCGCTGACGGGCGTGATCTTGTTGATCTTGTCGAGGATCGCATCGACGTCCCTCGCCTGCTCCGGCACGAGGAGCACGCGGAAGTTCTTGCGGTTCGAGGCTAGAGGCGCGCCGAAGCGGTCGACGATTTCGCCGCGCAGGGGCGTCAGGACCCGGCGGTTGAACTGGTTCTCCTGCGCGAGGTCCAGATATTTCTGATGATCAGCGACCTGAAGCTGATAGAGCCGCGCCGCGATCCCGCCGAACAAAAGGGTGACGCCGCCGCCCAGGAGCATGGTGCGGCGGGAAACCGTTTCCTGACGTTCCGGATCATGTGCGTTCACGCCGGCCATTTACGCCTCCACCAGCACGCGGCGGTGCAGTTCGCCGAAGACCGCGCCGAACAGCGGATAGATGGCGACCGTCGCCGCCAGTTGCAACAGAAGGAAACGCACAGGCAATAACACGCCGGACATAAGACTCATCACGAGCCATAGAATAAGCCCGGCGCCGAGCGCTGCAAAGGCGAAACCGATCCAGACGACCTTTTGTTCGCGGCCCAGGAAATAGGCGCGCTGGGACATCACGATGAATTGCGTGACAAGGTAAACCGCCGGCCAGAGCCCCAAAGGCCCGCCGGTTAACAGATCCTGTAAAAGCCCAATGAAAAAGACGCTGAGGGGCGGCAGATAGTCCGGCCCGTAAACCGACCAGAAAAAAACGATGACCAGCGGAATGATCGGCGTCGGCGCAAAGCCCTCGAAGAGCCGGACCGGCGTTGCGAGCATGAGGACGCCAAGAAGTCCTAGAACGGTCGGCGCCGCCGCTTTCATCAGCCGGAAAAGATTTTCCGCGCGATAGCCCATGGGGCCTAACCCTCCGCCGGAATTTGCGTAGCCTCGCCGCCTTCAGCGGCGTCGGTTTCAGTCTGCGCCCCGGCTTCCGCATCCGCTTGCGCTTCTTCTTCAAGCGCCTCTTCTTCAGCGGGAACCGGCTCCACCGCAGGGAACGCATAATTGATGACGCGCACCATGCGTGTGCGAGCGTAATTGGCGTAAAGATCGACCGTGATGTCGCCGCGGCTTTCGCCGGTGACGACGCCAACCGGCAGGCCGCGCGGAAGCGCGCCGCCGGCGCCGGAAGTCAGCACCCGCTCTCCCGGTTCGGCCTCGGCGTCTTCGGCGCTCGCGCTGAAACTGATGACAGGACGCGCGCGCGTGTTGCCCACCAGGATGCCTTCCACATCCGTCCCTTCCACATAGACCGGAATGCGGCTTTGAATGTCGGTGAGAAGGAGCACGCGCGAGGCGTCGCCGCCCGCCTCGACAATGCGGCCCACAAGGCCGTTCTCGTCCACCACCGCCTGGCCGACCTCGACGTTATTGGCGCGGCCGGCGTTGACAATCATGGAGCGGGCGAAGGCGTCATTGGATTCGCCGATGACGAAGGCGCTGATCGGCTGCGCTTCCGGCGGCGCCAAATAGCCTTTCAACGCTTCGTAGGATGCAACGGTTTCCCGCAGTTCGAGCGCCTCGTTCATCCACTGGCGCAGTTCGGCGTTTTCCTGCCGCAGCGCCTCGTTCTGCTCCATCACGCTGAAATAGTCGCCGATGGAGCCGAAGACGCCGTTTACATAGGCGATGGGTCCGGAAAACAGCGTAAGCACGGGCGAGGCTGCGTCCATCACGCCTTCGCGGGCTTTTTTGAAAACCGACGCCTGCGCCGAGTAAAGGCTCGACAACAGCAAAAGCACTGAGACGAGGATGAGCAAAATCAGGACGAAGCGGGAATGCGCTTTCCGTCCCAGCCCCTCCCTGCGGTCCTGCCCGAGATATTCCATGCTTAGCGAACGTATTCCGTTTGGTTGCGCCGTTCTCGCTCGCTTGCATCAGGGGACGCGCCCTAGATTGCGGAAGAGAGAACGCCGCGCATTGCTTTCGTGTTTTCCAGCGCCGCGCCGGTGCCGAGCGCCACGCAGGAGAGCGGGTCGTCGGCGACAGAAACCGGCAGGCCGGTTTCATCACGCAGCACCTGATCGAGATTCTTGAGGAGCGCCCCGCCCCCAGTCAACATGATTCCCGTGTCGACGATATCGGCGGCGAGTTCCGGCGGCGTCGCTTCGAGGGCGACCTTGACCGCTTCGATGATGGCGCTGACCGGTTCCGCGAGGGCTTCGGCGACCTGCGCCTCGCCGATGCGGACTTCCTTGGGCACGCCATGCATCAGGTCGCGGCCTTTGATCTGGATGGTGACGCCCGAGCCTTCGGTGGGGATCATGGCGCTGCCGACTTCCTTCTTGATCCGCTCCGCCGAGGCTTCGCCGATCAGAAGGTTGTACATGCGGCGGATATAGCCGACGACCGCATCGTCCATCTTGTCGCCGCCGACGCGCACGGAGCGCGAATAAACAATGCCGC
This sequence comes from Hyphococcus sp., assembly GCF_965267305.1. Lineage (GTDB taxonomy): Bacteria > Pseudomonadota > Alphaproteobacteria > Caulobacterales > Parvularculaceae > Hyphococcus. The sequence continues at coordinate 1,352,616 of NZ_OZ253945.1, forward strand.
CGAGCGAGAGGACCGCGACTTCCGTGGTGCCGCCGCCGATGTCAACGACCATGGAGCCGGTGGGCTCGGTGACGGGAAGACCGGCGCCGATGGCGGCGGCCATGGGTTCTTCGATGAGTTCGACTTTGCGCGCGCCGGCGGACAGCGCCGACTCTTGAATCGCGCGGCGCTCAACCGCCGTCGCGCCGGACGGCACGCAGACGACGATCCGCGGCGACGCGAAAGAACGGCGGTTGTGAACCTTGCGGATGAAGTGCTTGATCATCGCCTCGGCGACTTCGAAGTCGGCGATGACGCCGTCGCGCATGGGGCGGATCGCTTCGATCTCGCCCGGCGTGCGGCCCAGCATTTCTTTCGCTTCATTGCCTACGGCGCGGACGATCTTGCGGCCTTGACGGGTCTCGATGGCGACGACGGAAGGCTCGTTGAGAACGATGCCGCGACCTTTGACGTAAACGAGGGTGTTGGCCGTGCCGAGGTCGATGGCCATGTCCGCTGAAAGCATGCCGAACAGAGTGGAAAGCATTGGGCTGGTCCTATTCGCAGGTACTGAAAGTCACGGACGGTCTTATCCTTAATGCGTTCCTAAATCGTCAACAAAAGCCAAAACGCGAGGCTTTTCGCAGGGAGTTTCGGCTCTATGTCATTTACGGTCTAACAAGATTCTTTAACCCGCGCAGATTTCCTTAATAAACATTTTCCCGCTTGCGAAGGCGTCTGTAGAGCCAGCGGACGAGGATCAGGAAGCCGAGCCAGCCGACAACGATCAGCGCCACGATGGAAAGATGCGCGGGATCCCTTGTGGTGAAGAAATCGACCACCCCGGCGACCCCGTCTTTGAGGGCGTTCGCGTCCGGCGTGAAGGCTGCGAGGAAGGCCACTACCAGAATTTTCGGAATAATGCCGACGCCTGTGCCCGTCCAGAATTTCCACATGGGGATGTGCGCCGCGCCCGCCGCCGCATTGACGACGATAAAGGGCGCCGAGGGCACCACGCGGACGAGGCCGCTGGCGATGATCCCGTGACGGCCGATGAAATCGATCGTGCGCTGCACACGCTCGCCGCCGAAACGCCGGACCCAGCGCCCGCCGAGGAAATGGCCTAATCCGAAAGTCAGCGTCGCGCTCGCCATGGTGGCGATCCAGGAATAGATCGCGCCGTCGCGCGGCCCGAACACCACAACCGTCGCCGTGATCAGGAGAATTTGAGGAAAACCGGTGAGCGCCAGAAAGGCGAAAATCGAAATCACGCCGAGGATCGCCCATCTCGATTCCGCCGCCTTCATCAGCATCCGGCTCAACTCGCCGTCGCGCTCGAGATTGAGCCATTGCTGGCCGTAAGCGAGCATCAAGACGACAAACGCCAGAAGAAGGACAGACACCGCCAGGGAGGTGATCGCCTTGGCGTCCATAGATGTCAGAAAGCGCCCGAGACGGCGCAGAAACTCGACCATACCCTCAAGGGTCCCGCTTTACGCTGAACCGGCCGTCACGCACCCCGCCACGCGAATTCGCCTGGTCCCACGGTTTTGGCGCGCCCGGCCGAATCCACGACCTTTGCGCCAGTTTACCCGATGGGCCCGCCTTCTCCATCCCCGGACGGCCCGTTAATTGGTGTGATTAAATAACGCCACCTCACAACGAATGCAATCGCGCATTAACCTTTCGCTCCTTGTTGATTTGATCTTTGCGTTCGCAGCCGTCAGCATGAGCTGGGGAAAAGGCGCGGCATCGGCCGGGCCGGGGCAAAGAGGGGTGCAATCTGATGCGTTTCCGGCTCGTTGTCTGGCTGTTATTGTTCGTGCTGGGTCTCTTTGTGGGCGACCGCTACGGCCTTCCGGGCTGGGCGCGGTCCGCGGCCGACGGGGCCTTTTCCAGCGTTGAGGGATGGTTCGGACGGCTCGGCGAGCCGATCCCGGAAAGCGACGCCCCCATTGCTGATGAAGCGGCGGAAACCACAGGCCCTGTCGAGACAATTACGCCGCCGGCGACTCCGGCTTCCGGCGATCTCGGCAACGCCGCCAATGCCGGTCTGCACATGAACGACGCAGGTCTTCAGATCATCAAGGACAGCGAAAGCCTGCGCCTCGACGCCTACAGCGCCGGCGGCCAATGGCTGATCGGCTACGGCCACAGCCGCACCGCGCAAGCCGGCATGACGATAACGGAAGCGCAAGCCGAAAAGTTGCTGCGCGAGGATGTGCGCGCATCGGAAGACGCGGTGAAAAAAATGGTCCTTGTGCCGCTTAATGAAAACCAGTTCTCCGCCCTCGTCTCCCTCGCCTACAATATGGGATCGGGCGGATTTTCGCGCAGCACCGTTCTCGCCGCGCTCAATCAAGGCGACTACGCCCAAGCCGCCGACAATTTCCGCAATCACAACAGAGGCGGCGGGCAAGTCATTGCGCATCTGACGGAGCGCCGCGAAAAAGAGCGCGCGCTTTTCCTCACTCCCGCTTAATCTGCGGGTTCAGGCGCAGGCCCCTGATTGCCGATATCGGCGATGAATTTCCACTCGCCGCCATCCTTGCGCCAGATGGAGACATATTTTCCGTATGAGGACGTATCACCGTCCTCGCCTGGCGCCGTGAAGACATAGGTTCCCCAAGTGTAGCCGAAATCGCCGCTTGAGGCTGCGGCGCCGGTCATCGGCGTCCACTCAAGCGTCGCGCCCTCTGGCCAGGTCGCAAAGCGCTCGATCAGCGCAGCACGGCCGGTATAGGACGCGCTTCCTTCAGGGAACATGCGCACATCTTCGGCGGCGTAGGCGGCGAAGGCTGTGGGAACGCCATCTTCTTGCGCCATCGCCGCAAAGGCGCTGTCCGCATCAAGCATCTCCTCAACAGGGTCTGCATGGGCAACTGAGATTATCGCCGCAACGGCGAACGCCGCCCCGGCCACTAAATTTTTCATCTTATCCATGGGGCATTCTCCTCCTGCCGCTGACGCAAAACTAGCGGCAAAACGGCGAAACGCCGCGTCACGTTACAGTGAACCGAGCTGTTCCAAAATACACGCTTCAGCGTCTTCCGCAGTTGCCGCGCGCGGCCAGTCCGCGGCCTGATTGCGAAACCATGTGAGCTGGCGCTTTGCAAAACGCCGCGTGTTCTGCTGCAGCATCTGGAGCGCCTCTGTTTCGTCCATATCGCCGCGCAACATGGCGGCGATTTCGGGAACGCCGAGCGCTTTCATCACCGGGAGGGCGGGATCGAGATTGCGTTCGAGAAGCGCCCTTACCTCTTCAACGCCGCCTTGCCGCATCATCTCCACCGCCCGCGCATCGCAGCGCGCATAAAGAACATCTCGCGGCGGTTCGATAACGATGCGCGCATCCACCTTGTCGATCAGCGGTTCGCGCTGCTGCGCCTGATGCCAGGACAGGGGCTTGCCCGTCGCCCGAAAAACCTCCCAGGCGCGGATCAGGCGCTGGCTGTCGCCGGCGGGCAGCCGCGCCATATCCGGATCATGCGCCACCACTTCCTCGCGAAACGCTTCCGGTCCCAACTCCCGGCGCCGCGCCTCAGCCTCCGCTCTTGTCGCCCCCGGGGTTTCCGGTATGGGCGACAGCCCCTCTTCGAGCGCGCGGAAATAGAGCCCGGTCCCGCCGCAGACCACTGCAACCTTCCCCTGCTGCTGACACTGATATAACACATCTTTGGCCAAACGCGCCCAGCGCCCGGCGGAACACCGCTCAACCCCTTGCAATACGCCATAAAGCCGGTGCGGCGCTTTGACCTCGTCATCCGCAGTTGGTCGGGCTGTTATAACATTCAAATCGCCATAGACTTGCATGGCGTCAGCGTTGATGACTTCGCCGCCAAGGGTCCGGGCGAGCGCCAGCGCGGCCGCCGATTTGCCACTGGCGGTCGGTCCTGCGATGAAGATGAGACCCGGCTTTTTCAAGAATCAATCCGTATGAAGTTTGTTGTTTCGCTTATCACGAACCCGACGAAAGAAACGATCGGGCCTGAGCTGCTGGAGCGGTTTCTGGCGGTTCTCGAACCGTATCTGGAAGCCGGCCACGCCGTTGAGGAACTGTCGCCGGGCGAGGCTTATGACATAGCGCTTGTCGAACATCCAAGGCCGGATTTCCTGCCCCGCATCGCCGAGATCGCCGTTCACGCGCGCGTCGACGCCAATGTCGTCCCCGCCGCGAACCGCCGGAAAAAGCTGCTGATCGCCGACATGGATTCAACAATCATCGAACAGGAATGCATCGACGAGCTGGCGGAGTTCGCCGGCAAGCGTAAGGAGATATCGGAGATCACCGCAAAGGCGATGCGCGGCGAACTCGATTTCGAAGGCGCCCTCACCGAGCGCGTCGCCATGCTAAAAGGGCTTTCCGAAAGCGTGCTGGAAGAGACTTTTGCAAAGCGCATCACCCTGACGCCGGGCGCGGAGACGCTTGTCAAAACCATGAACGAACGGGGCGGCGTCACGGCGCTCGTCTCCGGCGGCTTCACCTTTTTCACGTCGCGCATCGCAAAGCGCGTCGGCTTTGTTCATCAGCAAGCGAATGAATTGCTGATCGAGGAGGGCCGCCTCAGCGGGAAAGTCAAACTGCCGATCCTCGGTCAGGCGGCGAAGCTCGACGCGCTTGAAGCCCTCTCCGCAAAACACAATGTGCCGATGGCCGAAACCATGGCCGTTGGGGACGGCGCCAACGATCTCGCGATGCTGGGGCGATCAGGGCTTGGGGTTGCGTTTCACGCAAAGCCCGCGGTGGCGCAATCGGCGGAAGCGCGCATCCATCATGGCGATCTCACCGCCCTGCTCTATCTGCAGGGCATTCCAAAATCGGAATTCATTCGCTGAAACGTTACGGGCGCAGCGACTCGTAGAAGAGAAGATCGCCGCGCTGCACATAAATCTGCACCGGACCGCTGTTGAGATTGCGCAGCTTGCCGAGCTTGTCCACCGCAGCCGATGGGCGCGTCACCCGCTCCCAGCCGATCTCAAGAATGACGTCGCCGGGCTGAAGCACGATCGCGGCCGCGCTTTCCGGATCGACCGCCGTGACGACAACGCCCTGCACCGTCGCTGGCAGACCGAAAGTCTGACGCACATCGTCCGTCGCTTCCTGCAGGGTTAGGCCGGAGCCGCGCGCCGCATTGGCGGGAAGAATGCTGGAGCTGTTCGATGCAAGCATGCGGGTTTCACGGCGGTCGACCCGCACCTGCACGGTGAGGCGGCGCCCGTCCCGCAGGACTTCCATGGGCACGGTCGTGCCGATCGGCGTATCGGCGACAGCCCGCGTCAGGTCCCGCACGCTTTCGATCTGCCGGCGGTTGAACTGGAGGATGACGTCATTGGGCTCGAGCCCAGCGTCAGCGGCCGGGCTGTTCGGACGCACCACGGTCACGATGGCGCCCTTGGGCGCGCGCAAATTCATGGATGAAGCAAGCTCCGGCGTCAGGTCGTCAATGGAAACGCCAAGCCAGCCGCGCCGGGTTTCGCCAAAGCTTAAAAGTTGCGTCACGACCGAATCCGCAAGATCGGCCGGCACTGCGAAGCCGACGCCAACCGAGCCGCCGGTCTGCGAATAGATTGCGGTGTTCACGCCGACGACCTGGCCGTTCATGTCGAACAGCGGCCCGCCGGAATTGCCGCGGTTAATCGCGGCGTCAGTCTGAATGAAGTCGTCATACTGGCCGGAGTTGATGTCGCGGTTGCGCGCCGAAACGATGCCCACCGTCACCGTGCCGCCAAGACCGAACGGGTTGCCAATGGCGATCACCCAATCGCCGACGCGCGCGCTGTCGCTGTCGCCGAACTCCACGAAAGGAAACTTGCCGCCGCCTTCGAGCTGCAGAACGGCCAAGTCGGTTTCACGGTCGCGGCCTTTCAGGACTGCAGTGAATTCGCGCCCGTCATGCAGCGTTACGGTGATGTTTTCGGCGTTGTCGATAACATGGTTGTTGGTGACGACGATGCCCGACGCATCAATGATGAAGCCGGAGCCGAGCGACACCGCCGGCTGATCGAATTTGCGCTGAAGCGGCGCAAGCTCGCCGCTCGCCCGGCCGCTGCGTGACCGTTGGGCGGTGGAAATATTGACCACCGCCGGCGTCAGCCTTTCAGCGAGATCTGCAAAACTGTCAGGCGCGCCGCGCGGCGCCGCCATGGCCGGCGCTAGCAGGAAGGCCGCAGACGCCACAATTCCAATCAAACCGCCCCAAACGCCGCCCAACCGAGCCATAACCGCCTCTTCTTTCCCCGGAACCAGACCTTAGAACCGTCAGGTTAACGCAAAGACGCCCGCCCGCAAATGTCTTGCGCGGGCGGGCGAGCTAATTTCCCATCAAACTGCGGTGACGCCGCTCTACTGCCGACGCCCCTGCAAGCTATTGAAATAGCGGAAGAATTCGCTTTCCGGAGACAAAAGGATCGTGGTGTCGCCCTTTTGCATCGCTTCTTCATAGGCGATGAGCGAACGGTAAAAAGCGAAAAACTCTGGATCCTTGCCATAGGCGGCGGCGAAAATCGCGTTGCGTTCGGCGTCGGCGGCGCCGCGAATCTTCTGCGCCTCTTCTTCGGCCTGCGCCTTGATTTCGATCGCCTGACGGTCGGCCTGGGCGCGGATCTGGTTCGCCCGCTCGTTGCCTTCCGAGCGGTATTGCTGGGCGAGCTGATTGCGCTCGGCGATCATCCGCTGGAACACCGCTTCGGAGTTGGTTTGCGGAAGATCGGCCCGGCGGATTTTCACATCGACAATGTCAACGCCGAGGGGACGCGCGGAACGGCTTAACTGCTCCTGAATGCGGGTCATCAGCTCGCTGCGGCGTTCGGATATGATTTCGTCCACCGTGACAGAGCCGAGAACGGCGCGCAGCGAGTCGTTGAGCTGGCTGCTGAGGCGCTCCTCGCCGCGCTCTTCGGTGCGCACCGATTGATAGAAAAGCAGCGGATCGACAATCCGGTAGCGCGCGAAGGCATCGACAATCAGGCGCTCCTGATTGCGGGCGATAATCTCTGTCTGCTCCTGCTCCAGATGGCGGTTGCGACGGTCGATGAAGTCGACGCTTTCCGCAAAGGGAACTTTGAATTTAAGGCCTGCTTCTTCGTACTGGCTTTTCGGTTCGCCGAAACGGAAGACGAGCGCAGAGTGCGTTTCTGGCACGATGAACGCCGAATTGACGATTACGAACAAAACAATGAAAACGAGGAAACCGACTAAGGGCAAAGGAAGCCTGTTCATCTTAGTTCGCTCCTTGCTGTTGCTGACGGCGGACTTGATCCAGAGGCAGATAGGGCACCACCCCTGAGCCCGCATCCTCGTCGATAATGATCTTGTCGACATCGCCGAGAACCTTCTCGACGGTTTCGAGATACATGCGCTGACGCGTCACTTCGGGCGCGCGCGCATATTCCTCGTAAATATCGTTGAACCGCGCCGCCTGACCGCGGGCGTCCGCGGTCCGTTCGGCGGCGTAAGCGCCAGCCTCTTCGAGAATGCGCTGGGCTTCGCCGCGCGCCTCCGGGACAATCCGGTTCGTATACTGACGAGCCTGCTGAATGACGGTCGCCTGATTTTGTTCCGCCGCCTGAACGTCGCGGAAGGCTTCGTTCACTTCATTGGTGGGCGGTTCGGCGAGGGTCAGGTTGACGCGCTCGATCTGGATCCCTGCGTCATAGGCGTCCAACGCCGTCTGCATCAGATCGCGGGTCTGCGAGGCGACGTCGGTCCGGCCTTCGGTCTGCACGAAGTCGAGCGTGTTGCGGCCGACAACTTCGCGCATGGCGGCTTCCGCCGTCATTCTGACGAGGCCTTCCGGATCGTCGATATTGAAGGTGTATTGCGCGACGCCCGGCATCTCTTCGCCCTGCGGCGCCACAAGATCGGACTTGATCCGCCACTGCACGATGAAGGCGACGTCGACAATGTTTTTGTCGCCGGTGAGCATCAAGCCAGGCGACAATTGCCCGCCGCGACGGTTCGCCGCCGGCACAGGCATATCACGGACTGACAACACCTGTTGCTTGCGCACGCTCTGGATCGGCGCCGGAATATGCCAGTGAAGCCCCGGACCGTTCACATTCTCATAATCGCCGAAGGTGGTGACGACGGCGAGTTCGTCGGACGCCACCTGATAGACGCCGCTGAAAAGCCACAGGCCGACAAGGCCCGCAGCGATCAATCCGATGACGCCTTTATTGAGGGGCGGCATGCCGCCGCCCTGGCCGCCTCCGCCTCCGCCGCCGCCGCGTCCGCCACGGGGAAAGGCGCGTTTCAAACGCTGCCGGGACGCCTGAAGAAGATCCTCAAGATCGGGCGGCTCGCCACGGCCGCCGCCGCCATTATTATTGTTGCCGGAGCCGCCGGGATCTCGGGGCGGCTGGCCCCAGGGTCCGCGGCCGCCGCCGCGATTGCCGGAATTATCTTGCCAGGGCATTCAAGCCTCTCTCTCGTGAAGATTTTGCGCCATCGCAGCTTTGTGGGGCGGGCGCCGGTGGAAGAACCAGATTTGCGCCGTATATATGTTACCCTATCCGCCGGGCGCAACGCGCCCGGTGCGCTTTTTTGAAGGATTTCAAAGGCTATCCCTTAGTGTCTGGCAGCTTGATCTTGCGCGTGCGCGCCGCCCTTTCCGCCATCAAGGACCCCCGGTCCGGGCGCAATATCGTCGCGGCCGGGGCCGTGGGCGGGCTTTCGGCGGGTGAGGATGGAAAAGTCCGCTTCACCCTCGATGTCCCGGATGGGGACAGGCGCGCCGCCGAATCGCTCCTCAAGGCCGCTGAGGACGCCGCCAAGGCCGTGCCGGGCGTGACAAGCGTTTCCGCCGTCGCCACCGCCCACAGCAAGGGCGCAAAGCCTCAAGAGCCGCCCCGCGGCGGGCACGACAATCCCTTCGGGCTGAAACAGAAGCCACGGATCGAAACCGCGGGGGAAGCGCTTTCCGGCGTAAAGGCGATGATCGCGATCGCTTCGGGCAAGGGCGGCGTCGGCAAGTCGACGGTCGCGGCGAATCTCGCCGTTTCCCTTTCCGCCCGGGGACTGAAGGCCGGCCTTCTCGATGCGGATATTTACGGACCGTCCCTGCCGACGCTTTTCGGCATCGATCAGAAGCCGGAAATGCGCGACGGCAAGATCGTTCCGTTCGAAGCGTTCGGCGTCAAACTCATGTCCATCGGTTTTCTGCTCGATCCAGATCAGGCCGTCGCCTGGCGCGGGCCTATGGTCATGGGCGCGCTCCGGCAATTGATGAGCGATGTGGATTGGGGCGATCTCGACATTCTTCTCGTGGATACGCCGCCGGGCACCGGGGACGCGCATATATCGCTGATCCAGTCGAAGAAACTTTCCGGCGCGGTCATCGTCTCGACTCCGCAGGAAATGGCGCTCGCCGACGTGCGCCGCGGCGTTCAGCTCTTCCGCCAGACTGAAACCCCGGTGATCGGCGTTATCGAGAACATGGCGTGGCTCGAGGGGCCTGACGGATCGAAACAGTTTCTCTTCGGCGAAGGCGGCGCCGAAAGGGCTGCGAAAGACCTCGGCGTTCCATTTCTGGGTCCTGTGCCGCTTTATCCGGATCTGCGGCAAGCATCCGATGACGGACAGCCCGTCGCGGCGACGGAACATCCCGCAGCAAAAGTCTTCGACCGCCTTGCGGAAGACATCGCGAAATTCGCAAAGCTTGGCTGAGCGGACTACTGCGCCTGATCGGCAGTCGTATGATCGTGCACGATTTTCCAGGCGCCCGCATCGCGGCGCATCACCAGTGAAAACGAGCCGGCCGATGTGTTACCTCCGCGCGCGAGATTGAACCGGCCCGTAACGGTGGCGACGTCTTCGGTGACGAGCTTCACCTCAAGCTTGTCGAAAGCGAGCTGGCCCAGCCCCTCGCCGCCCGCATAGCGGTCGCGATACCGTTTCATCGTCGCGTTCCAACCTTTGGTGACAGTACCGCCGGAAACGAATTTCAGTTCGTCGCTTTTCCAATAGGACTCCATAAAGCCATCGAGGTCGCCCTCGTTCCAGGCAGCCGCCTGCGCCATCAGCGTGGCGCGGATGACATCGGCGGGTTCGCGCAATTTGGAAGGCGTCGCGGCCTTCGGGGCCGCCGGTGCCGGTTGCGCTGCGGGGGCCGCTTTATGCAGCTCGGGCGCTGAAGGGGCTTCGGCCGGCGCTGGATCTGTCTCAAGGGACGGAACAGGTATCTGCACGCTGGCCTGCGTCACCGGCGCCGCCGGACGCGGCGCTTCCGGTTCGGCGCCAACAAGACGTCCGACCGGCGTCGGCTGCGGACGCGACGGCGTCTCGGCATGCTGCGCCACCAATTGCGCGGGCTCGCCCGCCACCGGCGCCACAGCCGGCTGTGCGAGGATCTTGTTCATTTCGTCTTCAAGCGCAGCATCGTCCACCGTTGCAATCTCACTTGGGGCGACCTGGCTTGCCGGCGCCGGGACGGTAACTGTTTCAGAAGGCGCTGGCTGTGCTTCGGCGACAGAAGCCGGCGCTTCAACGGGCGTTTCCTGCGGCGCTTGCGCCACGGCGACAGGTTCGGACGCAGGCGCTGGTGAAGGAGACGGGCGCTTCGCTTCGACCACATAGTCCGATGCCGACGGAGACGCATCGGCCCGCAAGGCGGGCGCCGACTGCACGCACACAAAGCCGGAAAGCGCGAGACGCTTCGCCATCTCGCTGGCTTTCTGGTTGCAGAAACTGTCGGAATTATCGGCGTGATAGGGAACCGAAATATTGGCGCCGCCACCGCGCGTATAGCGAACGTCGCAGCTTTGCCCGACGGAGCCCGGCGAAATGACTTCGATCACGCGTGCATCCGACCCGCGCGTACAGGTCGTCTTCGCGTCAGCGTTTTGAAAAGCGCCCGATGCGGCCAGCGCCGCAATCAGCGCTGATGCTGTCGCCGCATGTTTCATGTCCCCTCCTCCGTCTGCCTTCAAACTTCGGACAAACCGCCGAAGAGCCTCAATGCCCGAACTCTAGGACATATGGCTGGCGGGTTGGAGCCCAAAGACCGGGACGGCGCATCTTAGCGCGCGACCGGTGAACGCCGGGTCGCCAAAATGCTTAAAAATTAGGGCTGTTTGGACGGGTTTCGAGGTTTGCGGTCGAGGATGAAAAATTTGCAAGCATGCTCGTTCCGGTCTGTCTTCTCGCACTCGCCCACAAGATTTTCGGTCCAGTCCCGCGAATCAAGCTGGGGAAAATGAACATCGCCTTCCACATCCGCCTCGACCCGGGTGAGATAGATCCGCTGCGTGCGCGCCAGCGTCTGGGCGTAGATTTCAGCGCCCCCCACGATGGAGATTTCATCGGCGCCCCGCTCCTCCGCCAGCGCCTTGGCGAGGATGATTGCGCCTTCAATGGTGCGGGCGATGAAAACCCCTTCCGCCATGAAATCTGGCGAACGGGTGACGACAATGCTGTCTCGCCCAGGGAGCGGCCGGCCGATGGCGTCGAAATTCTTCCGCCCCAGGATCATCGGCTTGCCCATGGTCAGCTTTTTGAACAACTTCAAGTCGTCGGAAATCTTCCACGGAAGGTCGTTATGCGCGCCAATGACCCCGTTGCGCGCCACGGCGACCACCTGAACGAGACGCGCGCTCACTCGGCGCCTTTCGCAAGATGTTCCAGTGAGGCGCCAGTCAGGCGGTAAACCGTCCACTCATCCATGGGCGCGGCGCCGAGCGATTTATAGAATGCGATCGCCGGCGCGTTCCAGTCGAGCACGGACCATTCCATACGGCCGCAATCGTTCTCAAGGGCGACGCGCGCCAGCGCCGACAGAAGCGCCTTGCCCGCGCCCGCCCCCCGCGCGCTTTCACGCACATAAAGGTCTTCGAGATAGAGCCCGTGTTTTCCGAGAAAGGTCGAGTAGTTGAAGAAATAAAGCGCGAAACCGATCGCCTCGCCTTCATCCTCGGCGATCAGGGCGAAGACTTTCGGCGTCTCGGAAAAAAGCGTGCGGCTAAGATGTTCGTCCGTGGCGACGACTTCGTGAGAAAGCTTCTCATACGCCGCAAGTTCGCGGATGAAGCCGAGGATCAGGCTTTCATCTCCTGGAACCGCAGGGCGAATTGTCAGATTCATACCGCCACCGGGGCCTTGATATGCGCCTGCGCCTCATAGTCTTCGATAGCGATGTCCTCGAAGGTGAAATCGAAGATGTTTTTCACGTCGGGATTTAGCACGAGTTTTGGCAGCTTGCCGGGCTTTCTGGTCAGTTGCTCCCGCGCCTGCTCCACATGGTTCGAATAAAGATGCGCATCCCCGAGCGTGTGGATGAACTCGCCCTGTTCGAGATCGCAGACCTGCGCGACCATCGCGGTCAGCAACGCATAAGACGCAATGTTGAACGGCACGCCGAGAAAAACATCGCCCGAGCGCTGATAGAGCTGGCAGGACAATTTTCCGTCCGCGACAAAAAACTGGAAGAGGCAGTGACAAGGCGCGAGCGCCATGCGGTCGAGATCAGCCGGATTCCATGCCGACACCACAAGACGGCGCGACGCGGGGTTGGTTTTGATCTCGTTCACCACCCACTCGATCTGGTCGATGGCGCGCCCGTCCGGCGCCGCCCATGAGCGCCACTGCCGGCCGTAAACGGGACCGAGGTCGCCGTTCTCGTCAGCCCACTCATCCCAGATCGAGACGTTGTGTTCCTTCAGATACCGAATGTTGGTGTCGCCGGAGAGGAACCAGAGGATTTCATGAACGATCGATTTCGTGTGCAGCTTCTTCGTCGTCAGCAGCGGAAAGCCTTCGGCGAGGTCGAACCGCATCTGATGGCCGAAAACGGCGCGGGTGCCGACCCCGGTGCGGTCGAGCCGCGCGTCGCCCGCTTCGAGAACCCGGGCCAGAAGATCAAGATACTGTCGCATATACGCTGCGAATCTCCTCTTTGCCGCGCAGCATAGCGCCTCAGGCTCTATGTCCAATGGCGCTTTTTCCCCGATGCATGGGGTGATAATGTCCTCCCGCGCGGAGGGGCGCCACAGCGAGGGGTGAAATGACCGAAAAAGATCAGGCGTTTGCGCCCGAAAACGGCGGTAAGGGCCTCACTCTCCCCGGCCTTCTCATCGGACTCCTGACGGGCCTCGCGGTCTACGCCATCGTCGAATACTGGATCGACGGGAATGATGACTCCCCATTGGCGCTGACGGTCCTTTTCTTCACCGTCACCGTGGCGGCGGCCTACCTCCTTCTCGCAGAAGCCGGCCAGTTCCTCCGGTCCGCCATCGGCGCGTTGCTCATCGCGGCGGCCATCGCCGCGCCCGATTATTTTATCTTCGCGACGCTCAGCGGCGAGGAGGCCAATCTGACGCCCTTTCCCGCCGTCTTCTGGATGGCGACGCGCGGGCTCGCTGCTTACCTCATGGCGACGCTGGTCAAAGCCGCACAGGAGAGCGGCGTTCCCCCCGCCTATTCGCCAGTGTTCTTTCACGGCGTCACTATCCCGCTCATCGCCGGCGGCGCGAAGCTGTTCGCCGCGCTGGCGCTGGTGCTGCTCTTCGCTTGGGCGCGGCTGTTGAAAGAACTCGACGTCAATTTCTTCAACAAGCTGTTTCAGGAGCCGTGGTTCATCCTGCCGTTTCTCGGCGGCATTGGCGGGCTCTCCATTGCGTTGATGCGCGGATTGCAATCGCTGCTCGGCGCATTGCGTTTCGTCCTTCTCCTGCTGGCGCGGATTTTGATGATCATTACCGCGTTGTTCACGATTACGGGACTGTTGGTACTCGTAATCAAAGGACCGAGCGTCGTTTTCGACCTCACCCTGTCGCCCGGCGGAATCATGATGGGCCTCGCGCTCACCGGCATGCTGATTTTCAACGGCGTCTATCAGAACGGCGAAGGCGGCGCGCCGCCGCTATGGCTGCGCATTCCGACCATCATCACGCTGATCGGGTTTCCGATTTACGCTGGCCTCGCCTTCTACGCCCTGCATTTGCGCATTGACGCATATGGTCTGACCCCGAACCGGATCGCAGCTTATGCGATCAACGCCCTGATTGCGGCTTACTCGATTGTCTGCATCGCGGGCCTCGTCACTGAAGCGAACTGGCGCGGGCGAAAATGGATGCCGCTCGTCGGCCCGTTGAACACAGCGATGGCGGCGCTCTGGGTGGCCGTTCTGATCCTGCTCGCAAGCCCTCTCCTCAATCCTTGGGCGATCAGCGCGAAAAGCCAGTATGCGGTTCTCGCCAATGGCCGCGTCGCGGCGGCTGATTTCGATTTCGGCTATCTGCGTTTTAAGCTCGGCGCCTATGGGGAGAAGGCGCTCGACAAATTGCTGGCGCTCGACAACCACCCGGAGGCCGCGGCCATTCGCGAGGGCGTCGCGCGCGCCCGCAATGCGGACACTTACTGGTATTATCAATATCCGCCCGCAATACCTGAGGCGAAGGAGCCTGGCGAAAGCGCCGCGGCAGGATCCGAAACGCCGGAAACCCTGCCCTTCAATCCGCCCGATGCGGATACGGGACCGGACGATCCGGACGCGCAGCCCCAGAACGGATAACGGTACAGAAAATCAATACGGCTAGACGGTCTCGACGACCTTCAGCGGCTTGTCGGCTTTTTCAATCATGTGAATTTTGCGATTGGGGCCATTATAGTCCTCGACCCCTTGGGCTATGGCGTAACAGGCGAGCCGCACAGAACGCGGGATTTTCACTTTTTCCCCATCCCGTTCGCCTTTTTCGTAATACTGGATCATGCGGCGCTTGAGCCCCAGAAGATGCGCTGCGTCTTTCTGGGACAGGCCCAGCGATTTCCGCCATTTCTTGAAGTCGCTCGATTCCATCGCCGCCGGCTCCAGCCCGAAAACGCCCCCTGACGCTCATGCGCACATAATGCATGGATATTACAGAATCTTGACATTCCAGCGCTTTTTCGCGGCCTTTGGGTCACGGGTCTTTAATTCTTTACCCCCGCGGCCTATATCTGGCGGGTCCGCGCAAGCGGACTATGGCGATAAATGACCCGTGCAATAACCGTATCGGACCCGGGGGCGGTACCCGGCGGCTCCACCAAAACCCCTATCCGCCGCAGATTTGGGGAGGTTTCGGCGGGGCCGAACTAGGATCGACGAGCGTCTAAAGACGATGTTTTCGCCCGGTTTGCCTCCGTTATTTGGCTAAACCTGAATAGTTGCCAACGACAACTACTCGGATGAACTCGCTCTCGCTGCGTAACGCGGCTGAGCAGTTCGCTTAATTAAAGCCCTGACGCCTATCCAAGCGTCAGGCGGGGCTACCCCGGGGCCTGGCAACAGAACCCGGGGACTTTATTTTCCGAGACATATCAAGAAACACGGCGTTCAGGCGCCGGGGATTCTTTAGAAATGCGGGCGTGCGCCCGCGGGAGCACCTGGCAACAGAAGCTCCCACTTTATTTCCACAAAAACTAGGTGCTCCCGGGCTATCCGTTTTGAGCTTCGCTCAATGGACCGGCGCCCCGCCGCCGAATGGCGGCAAATTATAACTTGCGGGCTTTCGCCCGCGGAGCGCCAGAAGCCGGGGACTTTGTTTTCCTACATGCGCTTCGCCCCGGTTCTGCTGGCCTCTCGCCCGCAAGCCCGCTAAAACATTTCCGAAAATTCAAAGACCCGAAAGGCCCGCGCGTGAAGGAAGATATCGAGCTCGACTACAACGATCTTATTCAGGAAGCCCAGAAGCGCGCCTATCGCTTTCTCATGCGCGACGTCCTGAAGCTGGTGGCCGAGCTCGGGGACGCGCCAGGGGAGCATCATTTCTTCATCGAGTTCCTCACCGGCGCGCCAGGCGTCTCCCTGCCCGATCACCTCAAAGAGCAATATCCCGAGCGGATGACCATCGTCCTCCAGCACCAGTTCGAAAACCTCGACGTCACCGATGACGGGATGGGGGTCACGCTGTGGTTCAAGGGCAAGGAGGCGCGGCTCGAAATTCCCTTCGACGCGGTCACCCAGTTTGCCGATCCGAGCGCCCAGTTTGGCGTCAATTTCGACGTGACGGCGCCCGAAAATGACGACGGCGCAAAGGCCGCGAAAGCGCCTGCGGAACCGTCGACCGACAAGACGTCGGAAAAAGAGTCCGCAAAGGGCGACGGCGCCGACATCGTCAGCCTCGATTCCTTCCGGAAGAAGTAACGCCGCGGCGAGGCGCCGCTTGCACATAAGCCGCGCGCTGCCGTAAACCCGGCCCGCGAATTCCTTCCTTTTACGTCCCATCATGCCGCCGAAAGAGCATCTCATGACCAAGACCCGCACCGAATCCGACAGCTTTGGCGAACTCAAGGTCCCCGCCGACAAATATTACGGCGCGCAATCGGCGCGCTCGCTGATCAACTTTCCCATCGGCGAGGAGAAAATGCCGGCGCCGCTGGTCCGCGCGCTGGGTATCGTCAAGCTGTCTGCGGTGCGCACCAACATGGCGCTGAAATCCATGCCGGCGAAAACCGGCAAGGCGATTGAGAAAGCCGCGATCGAGGTCGCCGAAGGCAAGCTCAACGATCACTTCCCCCTCTCAGTCTGGCAGACAGGCTCCGGCACGCAGTCGAACATGAACACCAATGAAGTGATCGCCAACCGCGCCATCGAACTTCTCGGCGGCGTCATCGGCTCGAAAGATCCGGTGCATCCGAACGATCATGTGAATATGAGCCAGTCGTCGAACGACACGTTCCCGACCGCCATGCATATCGCCGCGGCGGAGCAGATCGTCCACGAACTGATCCCCGCGCTGGAGCATTTGCATGAAGCGCTCGCCGCAAAACAGAAAGCCTTCGCGAAAATCATAAAGATCGGCCGCACGCACCTACAGGATGCGACGCCGGTGACGCTGGGTCAGGAATTTTCCGGCTATACGGCGATGGTGAAGAACGGCATCAAGCGGGCCAAGGGCGTCCTCCCGGCGGTTTACGCGCTGGCGCAGGGCGGCACCGCCGTCGGCACCGGCGTCAATTCGAAAAAAGAATTCGCGAAAATGTTCGCCGCCGAAGTCGCGACCTATACGAAGCTTCCCTTCGTCACCGCGCCAAACAAATTCGAGGCGCTGGCGACCCAAGACGGCATGGTCGAAGCCCATGGCGCGCTCAACGAAATCGCGGTGAGCCTCTTTAAAATCGCCAATGACATTCGCCTCCTCGGCTCCGGCCCGCGTTCCGGTCTCGGCGAAATCTCGTTGCCGGAAAACGAGCCCGGCTCGTCGATAATGCCGGGCAAGGTGAACCCGACCCAGTGCGAGGCGATGACCATGGTCTGCGCACAGGTGATGGGCAACAACACGACGGTGAGCTTCGCCGGCAGTCAGGGCCATTTCGAACTCAACGTCTTCAAGCCGGTGATCGCCTACAACACGCTGCAATCGATCCGCCTTCTCGCCGATGCGTCGCGCGCCTTCACCGACAAATGCGTCGTCGGCATCGAAGCCAACGAAAAGCGCATCAAGTCGCTGATGGAGCAGTCGCTGATGCTGGTGACGGCGCTCGCCCCGGAAATCGGCTATGACAACGCCACCAAGATCGCCAAGACGGCGCACAAGAATGGCACAACCCTCAAGGAAGAAGCGGTGAAACTGGGCTTCGTCAGCGCCGCCGATTACGACCGCATCGTCCGGCCGGAAAAAATGATCGGCCCGAAATAGGCCCGGATTTCCGGGGATTAGTCGTCATTTTTCCCCGGCGCCCGTTTTCCGGCGGCGTTGGACCGGTTCTTGCCTTATCTTCCACGAACGCGCCCGGCGCGTGACGCATTTTGGGACAAGGACGACAAGACATGGCCGACAAACCTTCCGACAGCCAGCTCCGGCTCCTCCTCGCGCAATTTCTGTTCGCGCATGATGTGGACATCGAGACGCTTTACAACGCCCTCGGCGCCGATCTCTCCAGCGCCGATTCCGAAGCGGTCTCGCACATGGCGGGCATCATCGATGGCGTCACGCTCGCCACGTCGAAAATCCGCGCCCATGGCCTGGACAATTGGGCCAAAAGCTAAGTTTCAAAAGTCACTGCTTGCACTAAGGCGGCGAACCGGCGTCTTCTCATGAGAGAGCACGCCGGTTTCGCTGTATTTAGGCCATGCGCAAAAGATCGATCACCCTGAAAGGCCACCGCACCTCAATCGCGCTGGAGCCCGAATTCTGGGACGCGCTCGATGCGATTGTCGAAACCGACAGACGCAGCCTGCCCGCGCTGATCGATTCCATCGACAGAAACCGGTTGAAACAGACCCCGCGGCCGGGATTGGCGTCGGCGATTAGAGTTTATGTGTTGAAAAGGCTGACATCCAAGGCGACTTAGATCAACGCCCCTACACATCCCTCGCCCGATCATCCTGCGTGGAAATATTGGTCTCAGCCATCTTGTCGGTACTTTATTGGGACAAAAACCGAATTGATTGCGTTTAACGCACGTTCGTACCCGCTATCCTCTGGGCATACGCGTCGACCAATCTCACCGCCCTTATGAAAAATATTCCGTGGAAAGACGCGCATTTCTAAGAATTGCGCAATAACTTCTTCAGTATCAGCTTTCAAAAACTCCACACCAGAGATGCGTAATTTTCTTCTTAAGTCGAAGACTTCGTAGCGCCATTCGACATCACGAACCAACACTTCGCCCGCGGGACCACTAATCTTGTATGCGCCAATACAAGGCGCCGACCTTTCTGCACGAATGCGCTCTACATCTGCTGGTGGCGTTCGTCCCCATTCGCGGAACTCCAATTGCTCGTAATATGCGTCGCAGTTTGCGTGATTTGCTTGCTCAAGAGTAAATCGATACCAGCCCTTTTCTCTCACTAAATTGACCGGTGGAACATCCGCACGCGGCAACCTGTCTCCTTTTTGGCCCTCAATGAATGAATAGTTGCCGTCTAACAGCTGAACTTGGCACCATGCCGGGCACCCTTCACCAAGATAACCTGTGAAGCCCTCTACGTCTGGAATATGATTATGGGCCTCCTCACTGAGGACACGCTTACAGTACTCAACCAAATCATCAGAAATCTGCGCTACACTTGGACCAAGCGTAAATGTATTGACCCATAAGACTGCATAGGCGGCCGCTAGAAGAGAAAAAAAAGCAGCAATTGATAGCCCCCATCTCCGTCTCACCCCAAACCTCCCATTCCTAATTCCTCGGAAGGAACATAGAATGCATCAAATTGGAGTACAATGCAGGGCGCAAACCATTTCAATATAGCTAAAAACGCCAGCCACCGCGCGGCTGCAGAAAGCTAGTCCAAATAAGAAAAATGAGTTGCACGTTACAAGATTACTAGGTCCCCGGCTTTCACCGAGATGACTGGAGAGATCTTCTAGGCGTCTTGTAGATGTCTTGGTCCTAACCCGCCGCGGGAGTCGCCACATTGAGCGAGGGACGGCCGAGGACGATCTGCGAGTAGCTGCGCGTCACTTCTTCGGCGTAGCCGCGCATCATCGGGCGCACCTGCTCGAATTTCTGGACGCCTGCGGCGCGCGCGATGAGCCCGCCGAAGCGGCGGCGCACCGGCGCTTTCAGGGGATCGGTCCAGCCGGCGAGCGAGCGCACAAGCTGCAGCCGCGCCCAGAAAGCGCGCGCAGACGAAAGCGTCTGCGCGACCTCTTCGGAGATCAGCCCCGAGCGCGCCATGGCGTCGAGCGCTTCGGCGGGGCCCACATCCTGAACGAAGGGATGGGCCGAAGCGTGTTTGTAGATCAGGGTCGAGATGACGAGCTCCACATCCGACCGGCCGCCTTCGAGACGGTCGATGTCCCATTCGGAGGCCGGACGCTCCCGGCGCATGCGCTGGGCGCGGGCGCGGTCGAGATCGCGGAAGAGAATATCGGCGCGGCGCGCGCCGGCGATGGCGCTCCGAAGCGCGTCGCGCGCGCTGTCTTCAATTTTGTCGTCGCCCGCGGCGATGACGCGGCCGCGCGCCAGCATGATCTGTTCATGGGCGACCGCTTCAGACTGGACATATGATTTGAAAGCTTTGACTTCGGAGACCACGGGGCCGGCGACGCCGCCGGGACGGTGCGTCGCATCGGGCGTGACGGCGAAGACGCCCTCGCCCGTCTCGCTGAGGCTTTGCAGATAGCGTTTCGCAAACGCTTCGCCCGCCTCGCCCGTATCCTCGCTTGCGATGAAACCAAGATGGCTCGCGGCGAAGGGCAAATGCGGACCGTCCGATTCGAAGACGTGGAGCGCGATATTGCCGCCCGCTTTCTGTTCCGCAGCCGGCGCCTGATCGCGCACAATCTCGAAGACATTCGTCAGGGTGCGCAGATGCACCTCTTCAAAGGCTTCCACGGCGGCGTCGAAAGTCGTTGCGCCCGTCGCGGCATTATAGGCGACCCGCGCCAGCAATTCGCGGCGCCATTCGGCGAGATCGGCGAGCGCCGTCTTGCCTTTCGCCGCCGGCGGCGTGAACCGGCTCAGCCATTCCTTGCCCGATTGCGGCGTTTCCGCGCCGGTCGATTCAAAGAAAGTTTCCGCGAGCGCTTGAGATGATGTCAACGGCTCCACCACGGCGCCGAAAGACCCGAAGGCGTCGACGAGACCGTCGCGGCGTTCGCCGCCGTCAGACACCAGCGAGAACACATCATATTTTTCGCTGGCGTTCGCCAGAAGCTGGTCGAAGAGACGCACCGCGTCATTCGGGTGCTGGGTTTCGCCGAACGCTGTCAGGAGACCCGGCGCATGGGAGGAGAAGCGCTTGCCGCCAAGGCGCGCTTCGGCGCGGCGCGCCCAATTGTCCACTGCTTCGGAAAGGCTCTGTCCATTGAGGAAGCCGAGATCTTCAAGCTTGTCTGCGTCGCCTTCCTTTTCGGCGCCGCTGCGATAGAGCGAGATTTCTTCCTGCGGGCCGGCGGCGAGACGGCGCAGCGTGTTCATGGCGTCCGTGCGCGCGCCATTGAGCGCCACTTCGAGATCCTTGTAGTCGCTGTAGCCGCAAAGGAGCGCCAGGGCGCGCTGTTCGTCTTCGCGTTCGACGCCGGTGACGGCGGCGCCTTTCATCATCTGCAGACGCGAGACGGCGATATGCGCCAGTTCTTCTCCGGCGACGAGACGGCGGGCGGCATCGGACGTGAGCGTGCGCGAGCGCGAGGCGTTGTCGAAGATTTCCCGCGCCGAGGCCGTGCGGAACACAGGGCGCACCCCCCCGATAGCAAGACGGCAGAGCCCGGCAACGCGGCGGAACGGGCCGCGCGGATCGTTATCTTTCTGCGCAACGAACGTCCGCAACGCTTCCATGGCGATGGGATTGTCGGACCAGACGATCTGTTCGATGTCTTCAAGGAAGGCGCCGCCCGCCGTGCGGTCGCCGGCGATGATGCGCGCCGCCCCAAGCCACATTTTAAGCGCGTCGGCCTGCGGTCCTGAGGCCGTCGCTTTCACGCGGGCGATAGAGTCTGCGAATCCGGCGCCGCCGACGCCGGAGCCAAGCGGCGTTCTGAGGCCGTAAAGCGGATATTCGCCGGGCTTTCCTTCAAAGGCTTCGCGCAATTCGGCGCCGATGCGCACGAAGATGCGGTCCGCGCCGCGCGCCACGGGCGCGGCGAACGCCTTCTCGTCATAGAGAACGATCATGTCGAGGGGGCCGAAGGGCGAAAGGTCTTCATGAGCGAAATCGCTGCCTGCGACGACGAAGACGCCTTTGAGGAAATTCTCCGGATCGTCGACCGTCAGTTCGCCGCGTTTCACCGCGGCGCGCACCAGCCAGCGAAGTCCCGTCTCCACCATGCGCTCGGCGAAATCGACGCGCGCGGCGGTGGCGTTGGCGACGCTCCACTCGCCGCTCATTTCAGCGATGGCGATGGCGACATCGACGCGGTTTTTCAGCGGCGCCAGCGCGGCGTGCAGCGCATCGGGGCCGCCGACGCCGCGGTCGAGCGCGGTCAGATCGCGCGCCGCTTCGGCGAGCACCGGCGAAGCGCCGTCGATCAGCGCCGTCGCCGCCGCATCGGGATGGGTCATGCAGAGTTCGGCGAGACGCCTTGTCGCGCCGAAAACCCGCAACATGAGCAGCCGGCGGTCCGGCCGGTCGAGGGGCGCGCCGGGATCGCCGCCCATGGCTTCGGCGACCGCCCGCCGCCAGCGCTCCAGCGCCGCTGGCGCGCGCGCCGGATCGATTTTGTCGGCCATGCTGCGTGCTGATTGCGTCGTCGGCGCCGCCATACTCTTCCCCGTCGATATATTAGTCGGATAGGGCGCGGATGATGGCAAAGCAGGGTGAATTCGCCGTTAAACAATTCATGACATTTAGACTTCGCTCTGAATGCTGATATGAACAAAATCCGTTAACTATAAATATCGTCATGCCGCGGAAGATCGCACGCATCCTTATCGCCCTCAGGAAACTTCGCCGCAGGCTGCAGGGCGTGGATGTGCTCCGTGTATGGATTTTGGCGGTGGTGATCGGCGTCGCGGCGGCCTATGGCGTGATCGCCTTCCGCTACGCCATCGACGCCGTCTCAACGCTCGCCTTTGGCGAAACGGAAGGCGGGGTCGTCAGCGGCGCCGCCTCCCTCACCCCCTGGCGCGCCTGGACGGCGCCCGTGATCGGAGGCTTCGCGGTCTCAGGCCTCCTTTTCCTCGCCGACCGATTTCAGTGGCTTCCGGGCGGGCGCGGCCAGGCGGTCGCGGAAGTGATCGAGGCGCGGGCGGTTTCGGGCGGATATATTTCGCTGCGCGCGGGGCTCGCCGCTGCGACGGTCTCCGCCGTCTCTCTCGGCGCCGGGGGCAGCGCCGGCCGTGAAGGCCCGGCCGTCCATCTCGGCGCCACCATCGCCTCCATCTTGAACCGCAAGCTCGGCTTTACCGCGAAACACCGGCGCGCGCTTTTAGGGTGCGGCGCAGCGGCGGCGGTCTCGGCGAGCTTCAATGCGCCCGTCGCCGGCGTTCTTTTCGCCCTCGAAGTCATCCTCGGCAATTACGCGCTCTCTGTCTTCGGGCCCATCGCGGCGGCGAGCGTCGCGGCGGCGATCATCACCCGCATTCATCTCGGCGACTTTCCCGCCTTCGCGCCCCCTGAATACGGCGCGGTGGGCACCATCGACGTGCCGCTTGCGGCGCTCCTCGGCGTCTTCTGCGGCCTCGTCGCTTCTGGCTTCTTGCAGGCTGTTAGGCGGATGACCGTCAGCGTGCGCGAGTTCGCGCAGAAGCGGAACATCTCCTATCTCCTCCTGCCGCCCATCGGGGGCGTCATTGTCGGCTTTATCGGGATTTTCTATCCGGAGGTTTTCGGCGTTGGATATGAAGCGGTGACGAAGGCCCTCAACGGCGATTATGCGCTGCATCTCCTTGTCATCCTTGTGCTGATGAAAAGCGCGGCGACGGCCGTCACCCTCTCCTGCCGGTTCGGCGGCGGCGTGTTCTCGCCGGGGCTTGTCATCGGCGCCTTTATGGGGGCGGCCTTCGGCGCCGCGCTGGGCGAGCTTTTCCCGGAAGCGACCGCAAGCCCGGTTTATTACGCCATGATCGGCATGGGCGCGGTTTCGGGCGCCATTCTCGGCGCGCCGATTTCAACGACGCTGATCGTTTTCGAACTTACCGGCGAATACGGCATCACCGTGTCGCTGATGGTTGCGGTCGCCATCGCGACGCTGATTACGCAATGGACATGCGGCAAGTCGTTCTTTCATTGGCAATTATCTCGGCGCGGCTACGATCTTTCCGAAGGCCCGCAAGGCATTATCCTGAAAACCACGCGCGTGCGCGAAGTGATGGAGAAAATGCCGCCGGGCGCGCCGCTGCCCTCTGACGCCGACCGCTTAGAAGCCGGGCAGTCTCTCGGCGAAGCGCTGGCGAAGCTCAATGAAGCCGAAGAACACGGCCTGCCTGTCGTGGACCCCGCGGACAAGGAGCAGGTGGTCGGCTATCTATCCCGGGTGAAAGCGCTCGCCGCCTATAATAAAGCGCTGATCGAAGAAAATATCGAGCATCATACCTGACCCAGAGCGTTTTGAAGGAAAAGTGGTTACCGGTTGACGGTTCCCATCCATCAACTCCGTCTCAAAACGCGCACGAAAGAATCTAAAATCGTCCGAACGCCATGGCGGCAAAGAGCGTCAGCCGCTTGCGAAGCGGCGCGCGCGCATCGCCCTTCCTCAGATAGAGCGGCGTCAGCGACAAATGCAAAAGCGTTGGGGCCGCGTCCCCTGCCGCATTCGCGACAACCGGCGCCGCCTCCTTATATATGCGCAAAGCATGCGCGTTAATCTCCTCCGCCAGTCTCGGCGCCAGGATTCTTCCCTCCCGCGCCATGGCGAAAGCGGCCCCGGCTTTAGCGGCGGCGCCGGCGAGCGCATCATCGCCGCCGCCCATCGCCGCGCCCAGCGCATCAAGGCGGCCGTCGGTTTCCACGAACCAAGCTGAGAGGTCTTCGGCAGAGGAGAATCCTTCGCCATAGAGCGGGCGGCTGCAGGCGTCGATGACAGAATCGAGTTCGCCCGCCCATCGTTTCTCACCCAGCATTGTTGACGCAGCCGCTTCAAGCACGGGATGCGCCCGCGGAGGGCGGCCTTCCTGAATGGCTTCAAGGCCCTCGCGCCACCATTGCAGGCGGATTTCGCCAAGCGGCGGCTCGCTCACCTGCGACGGAATGCGCCGGAGTTCAATCCTAAGCGCCGCCAGGGCCAGCAGAGCATCTTGAAGCGGGCCGGCCGCATAATGTGCTGCAAGCCAGCGATCTTCATCTTGGCTGCGGACAAGACTGGAACAATGCGCGAGGCTCTGTGTTGATGTCTCTGACATGCGGGCAATCAATGACAGCTTGATGACGCTGTAAAGAGAATGAAATTTCGATGACGCGCGCAACGCCCGGTCAAAACTTTGTTACTCACAATCCCACCCCGCATGCGGCGGTTGCGCGCTTGCACGCTGCGGCTCGTCTGCATAGATAACCCGCATAGTAAGATGAGAGGCGAACATGGCGATTGAATTACCCGACCTTCCCTATGACAAAGGCGCGCTCGCGCCCCATGTTTCGAAAGAAACGCTGGAATTTCATCACGGCAAACACCACGCCGCTTATGTGGACAAAACCAACAAGGCGATCAAAGGCACCGATCTTGAAAACGCATCTCTCGAAGAGATCGTGCAGGCGGCGAAGGAAAAAGGCGATCAGGGCCTTTTCAACAACGCCGCGCAATCCTGGAACCACACATTTTACTGGAACTCCATGAGCCCCAATGGCGGCGGCGCGCCCAAAGGCCAGATCGCGGAACTGATCGACGCCGCTTTCGGCGGATATGACGGTTTCAAGGAGGCTTTCGCAGACGCCGGCGCGACGCAATTCGGTTCGGGCTGGGCTTGGCTCGTCATCAAAGACGGCAAGCTTGAAGTCAGAAAGACGCTCAATGCTGAAACGCCTCTGACCGAAGCGGGCGTCACCCCGCTCCTGACCATGGATGTGTGGGAGCACGCCTATTATCTCGATTATCAGAACAAGCGGCCCGATTACATCTCGACGTTTCTGGACAAACTCGTGAACTGGGATTTCGCCGCCGACAATCTGCGCAAAGCGTAGGTCAAATTCTGGCGAAAGCCGTTTCAGGCTCCGACCGGAACGGCTTTCGACCAGTCTCGCTTGACGCCTGTCGCCAAGAGGAAGGGCGACGCGACGAAGATCGATGAATAAGTGCCGATCACGATCCCCCAGATCATCGCCAGCGTGAAGCCGCGCAGCACCTCTCCCCCGAAAATGACCAGAGCAATGAGCGCCAGCATCGTCGTGCCGGAAGTCATGATGGTGCGCGTCAGCGTGTCATTGATGGAAACATCGAGAAGTTCGGCTAGCGGCTTTTGCTTGAATTTGCGCAAATTCTCGCGCACCCGGTCATAGACGACCACCGTGTCGTTCATGGAATAGCCGACAATCGTCAGGATCGCGGCGATAATCGCGAGATTGAACTCAAGCCGCGTCACGGCGAACATGCCGAGTGTGATGATGACGTCGTGAATCAGCGCGACAATGGCGCCCAGCGAGAACTGCCACTCGAAGCGCAGCCAGATATAGATCAGCATCATGCCGATGGCGAGCGCCACGGCGAGCGCGCCTTTCTGCACGAGTTCGCCTGAAACCGTCGGGCCAACCACGTCGACTTTGCGGAAATCGACGCCATCGCCCAGAAGTTCGCGCAACGCATCCTGCACCGCGAGCGAGGCTTGCTGCTGCGCCGTTTCACCGGCGGATTCGTCTTCGCCTTCCGCTTCCTGTTGCGAGATGCGGATCAGCACTGCCTCGTCGGCTCCGGCGAAATCCTGAATCCTCTGAACGTCGACGCTGCCGAGATTGAGATCGGAGACAATGCTGCGCACTTCGCCGATATCGATGGGCTGGTCGTCGGCGACTTCGATGGTGACGCCGCCCTTGAAGTCGACGCCGAAGTTAAAGCCAAGCGTGAAGATCGCGATCAGCGAACCCACAACCAGAAGCGCGGAAAAAATGAGCGCGATGAAGCGCATCCGCGTAAAGCCGATGGTGGTGTTGTCGGGGATCAGCTTCAGCAACATGGCGATCGGCCCCTTTAAAGTCTGATTTCTTTCGGCCGTTTCGAAAGGAGATAGCCTCCTGCGAACAGCCGCGTCAGCACATAGGCGGTGAAGACAGAAGTCACCACGCCCACCGCCAGCGTGATCGCAAAGCCGCGCACGGGGCCAGCACCGAGCTGGAACATGATGAGCGCGGCGAGAAAGGTCGTGATGTTGGCGTCAATGATCGCCGAGCGCGCCTTGTCATAGCCGGTTTCCGCCGCCTTGATGGGCGTCTTGCCGGCGATAATCTCCTCGCGGATGCGCTCGAAGATGAGCACATTGGCGTCAACGGCCATGCCGATGGTCAAGACAATACCCGCGATGCCGGGCAAGGTCAGCGTCGAGCCGAGCAGCGACAGGACGCCCGCGATGAGGATCACGTTGGCGATCAGCGCGATATCTGCGTAAACGCCGAATCGGCCGTAGCTGACGATCATGTAGATGATGACGGCGATAAAACCGATAACCAGCGCCTTGGCGCCGGCCTCGACCGAATCCTGGCCGAGCTGCGCGCCGACCGTGCGCTGTTCCAGCGTCTGAAGTTCAGCGGGAAGCGCGCCGGACCGAATGAGGAGCGCCGTGTCATAAGCTTCCTGCGCCGTGAAGTTGCCGGTGATGCGGCCGGAACCTTGCGTGATTGCAGATTGAATGCGCGGCGCCGAGATGATTTCGTTATCGAGGACGATCGCGAAGATAGCGCCGATATTATTGCGCGTATAATCGGCGAAACGCCGCGCGCCGCGATTGTCGAAATCGAAGTTGATCTGGAAGCCGCCATCGGGGTCCGGTTGCGAGGTCGCATTGACCACCATGTCCCCCGTGACTTCAGCGTCTTCATAAAGAACGAGACCCGGCTGGCCCGATCCTTCGAGCTCCGCGAACGGAACATACATGCGGCCCGGCGGCAGGAGACCCGCCTGCGCGTCCGCAAAACTGACGGTCGGGTCCTGGCGATGAAAGCTGAGCTGGCCGGTGCGGTTGATGAGCTGCTGCAGGGCTTCCGGATCGTTGTCGCCCGGCACCTGCACGACGATGCGGCCGACGCCCTGGGGCGCGATCAGCACTTCCTTGTTACCGGCGGGGTCGATGCGGCGGCGCACGACTTCGATAGAATCGCGCACGGCCTCGTCGGACCAGTAACGCTCCGCTTCCGGCGTCATGGCGATTTCAAAACGCTGGCCGTCTGCGGTCAGCGTATAGGCGCGAATGCCAAGTCCCAGCGCGCCGCCGACGCCGCCGCGCGTCAGTTCGCGCAGCCGCTCTTCGGCCTCGTCAGCATCAGCCGGATCGGCGATGAGAAGCGAGATGGTGTTCTCTTCTTCGTTATAGGAAAGACTTTCCACCGAAATCCGCTCGCGATTGGCTGCCCGATTGGGCCGCAATTCCCGGCGAACGTCGCCGGTGAGCGCTTTCATGCGGTCGTCGATGACTTTTTCCGTGTCGACGCCGAGGAGGAGATGGGACCCGCCCTGAAGGTCGAGACCGAGATTGATCGTTCCCTTCGGGAAGAAGCCCGGCAGGCTGCCGCGCGCGTCCTCGGATAGAAGGTTCGGAAGCGCGAAAAGCGCGCCGAGGAAAATAATCAGCGCAAGGCCGGCGGTTTGGATTTTCGAAAACTGGAGCATGAATCTGGGCCCGTTTTCGGCGCTTTGGCGCGCCTTATTGTTGGTTGCGGCGCAGCTTAGTCATTCGCCGGGGGCTGCGGCTTGGTGCGCACGTCGCTCAAGGTCGACTTCACCACCTTCACCGTCACATTGTCGGCAAGCTCCACCATGATCTCTTCGCCTTCGAGGACTTTCGTCACCTTGCCGACGATGCCGCCAGCGGTGACGACCACATCGCCGCGGCGCACATTATTGACCATTTCCTGATGCTTCTTGCGCGCCGTCATCTGGGGACGGATCAGGAGGAACCAGAAAATCACGAAAATCAGCACCGGAAACGCCAGGTTCAGCAGCGGATTCGGCGCGGCGCCTTCAGCGGCCTGCGCATAAGCGGGCGAAAAGAACATCAGCAGGGTACTCCCTCGGGAATCTCAGGAACGGCAGGCCGGACAGTTTCTTTTTTTAAGCCCCGGGCCCGGCAAGGTCCGCGGGATATATAGCGATCCAAGGTCCGGTTGCAATGCGCCCTTCCCCCTTTTGCCGCGCCGAGGCCCCAAACTCGCCTGCCGGGACACAAGGGCGGCGCCGGATTTGCTGGTCATGGGCGGCGGATTGATCAAAAACCGGATAAAGCCTGCGGAGAGCCCAACTTTTGGGAACAAAAACCCTCATAATCGGCCTCGATGGGGCGGATCGCCGGTTCATCGACCGGATGATCGCCGCCGGAGAGCTGCCCCATTTCAAGCGCCTGCGCGACCGCTCGGCGACGTTTGAGGTCGAAAACGACCCTGGCCAAGGCAATGTTCAGTTCTGGACCTCTGCCGCCGCCGGTGTGGGCCCTGGACATCATGGCCGCTATTTCTACCTCGTCTTCAATCCGGAAAATTACGATATCCTGCTCGATTACAATTCCGGGCTGCCGCAAGTCACGCCCTTCTGGCGGCGCCTTGACGATGAAGGCTACCGCACGGGCGTCGTCGACTGGTACGGCATGCCGCATGCTCCGTTGAAGAACGGGATCATCATGCATCGCTGGTTCGCCCAGGACCCTTACACGCCCTCCGTTTTCCATCCACCTGAAATGGCGGACGTCGCGGCGAAATATGCTGCAGAGGATCCCATCGCCGAAGGTTTCGGCAGCAGGCCGCGCGAAGGCGCGGCGGCGCTGAAGGAATTTTACGACCGGATTCTCGGGCGCATCGGCATCAAGGCCTCTTTCTTTGCGGATCAGCTTCGCGACGGCGATTTCGATCTTTACGTCGCCTGCTTTTCCGAAGCTCACAATGTGGGTCATTATTATATTCAGTATGAAGATGAAAAGAATGCGCTCTACGATGCGGAGACGGCGGCCGCAATTCCCAATCCGTTGAAAGAGTGCTATCGCCGCCTCGACAAGGCCGTCGGCGACCTGATCGCGGCGGCCGGCCCCGACGCGTCGGTTTTCGTTCTGGGCGGGCCCGGCATGGAGCCGCTCGTCAGCGCCAATGCCGCCTTCGACGAGATCGTGCGCCGCGTCGATGCCGGCGTCGGCGCGCCGCTTTCAAGTTCGGAGACGGCCAGGCGCACCTATCATTCCCTCATTCCGAAGGGCCTGCGCAATCGTCTCGCGCCGATTGCGCGCCTCTTCCGCCGGCGCCTCGCCAAAAACGCTTATCACGGGCGGCGGTTCTTCGCCGTTCCGCACAATGACAATTCCGGCGCGATCCGCATCAATCTCAAGGGCCGCGAGAAATACGGCGTCGTGGCGCAGGGCAATGAATACCGCTCGGTTATCGAGGAAATCCGCGAGGGCGTCACAAGCTTCATCAATCCGGCGACCGGACGCTCCATCGTCAGGCGTGTTGTCGAAACGGCGCAAGACATAGACGGGCCGAACCGTGATCTCCTGCCCGATATCTTCATCGAATGGGACCGCATGGATACGCATGGGGATTTCGGCAAAGTCGTTTCGGAAAAATTCGGCGAGGTCGTCGTGCCGCCGAAGACGCGCACGGGCGACCACACGCCATTCGGTTTTTTCTGGGCGCCGCCCGCTTTCGCCTCCGCATCCGTGGCGAAACCTGAAGACGTCACGGCGCCGATTCTCGCCTGCGTCCGGAAAGCGCCGCCGAGATCCTGATATTCCGGCCGCCCTTTGTTAACGCTGATATCCGTGGCAGGGTTCTTGCTCCTTTCGGAGTTTGCACAGCAAGCGACAGACGAGGCGGACAAACGATGGCGGCGAAAGTGCTGATGTTCGGTTTCGACGGGGCGGATCCGGCTTTCATGGATGCGCTGATCGAAGCCGGCGAACTGCCCGCGTTGAAACGCCTTCGCGACCGCGCCGCCGTCCACGCCATCGAAAACGACGCCGGTCAGGGCGCGGCGCAATTCTGGAACAGCGCCGCCATCGGCGCGGGGCCCGCCCATCACGGGCATTATTTCTTCATGCAGTTCAAGCCCGAGACTTACGACATCGTTCCCAATCACGAATCCTCCCTGCCGGACATCACGCCGTTCTGGAACCGTCTTGATGCGGAAGGTTATCGCGTCGCCATTGCCGACTGGCACCGCATGATGCCCAAGCCCCTCGCCAACGGCCTGCTCGTCGACAACTGGCTCGGTCATGATCCCCTGACCGAAACGATCTGGCATCCCGCATCGCTCGCCGAGGACGGCAAAAAATATTTTCGCGGCGACGGGATCGGCGGCGGCTTCGAATTCAGGCCGCGCCCGGCCGCGGAAGATCAGGCGGACTATCTTCGCGACCTTTTCAACCGCATCGACGCGAAGGCCGCCTTCTGCGCCGACCAGCTTCGCGGGGGCGACTGGGACCTTTTCATCGCCTGCTTTTCCGACGCTCATGATGTGGGCCATCATTTTTATCATCTCGAGGACGAAACCCATGACCGGCACGACCCGGACACCGCGCGGATCATCACCAAGCCGCTGACGGACTGTTACCGCCGCCTCGACGCGGCGGCGGCGAAGATTCTCGAGGCGGCGGGGCCCGACGCCAGGGTTTTCGTTCTTGGCGGGCCAGGCATGGGGCGCCTCGTCAGCGCCAATTCCGCGATGGACGAGATGATGCGCCGCATCGACTGGGGCGTCGAAGCGCCGCCGACCGTCGCGGAAACCGCGAAGAAAAGCTTTCATTCGCTTGTCCCGCTCAATCTGCGCCGGCGGTTCGCGCCGCTGGTGCGCGCGCTGCGCCGCAAGGTCGCCGTCAGCGATTTCGCGCGCCGCCGCTTCTTCGCCGTGCCGCATAATGACAATGCCGGGGCCGTGCGCATCAATGTCAAAGGCCGGGAAAAACACGGGATCGTCGCGCCCGGCGCAGACTACGATGCGGTTGTCGGAGAGATCACGCAGGCCGTCATGACGTTCATGAACGCCGATACGGGCAAACCGATCGTCAAACGCGTGGTTCCAGTGCGCCGGGTTTTTAAGGGGCCGCATGTCGAAGAGCTGCCCGATCTCTTTATTGAATGGGACCGCGCGACCGCGCCAAGAGACTTCCGCAGGATTGTTTCCGACGTCTACGGAGAAATCGAGCTGACGCCAGCGCGCCGCACCGGCGATCACAATCCCTCCGGCTTTTTCTGGGCGCCGCAGACCGATGGCGGCGCTGTCACGCTGCCCGAGCATGTGGCGGCCCCGGTGATGGAAGCCGTCCGCGCCGCCGCGCCGTCCGCCGCCCGCGCCGCGGAATAACAGCCGCCTTTTTCGAGCCGCAGATTCATTGGCGTTCCGGCCGATGTGGCGCCATTTGGCATTTTCTGTCTCGTCCTTTCCTTGCCGCCGCATGCACTCGCCCCGCCACGCTTCAAGCGTAGGGACCAACTCCCGCCCTCGCCGCCAATACAGCGCGTGAGGATCGTTCAGGAGATGGACGCCACGGTTCCCGGATCGGGCCCGGGACAAGCAAGCCGTGGCGAGTCGCAAAGGCAGGCGTTTCAATTTCTACGAAGACGATGATAAGGCCGCGGCGGAAGCGGTGGATAAGTACGCGCCAGTGGATCGGGATTGGGGCCCCGTTTCACGGGAGATCGCCCGCAACGCCTTTATTTCTGCGGGATCAGGACACGACGCAGAGGCCGCTCAATCCGAAAATGTAACGTTTGACGTGACAGTTGCGGCCGTGAAGATTCAACATTTTCGAGGTGCTTTTCGCGTTATTGCAGTGGGCGGAACGAGGCGGCAACGCGCGTTCGTCAGAGCCTGCTCCGTCCCTTGCGTTTTTCCCCCCGATTATCCCGGCCCCGGGCTAGCCAACGGCCAGCCCGAGGACAGGCTTCGGCCGGGATCCAGTTTCATGCAAAAAGGCGGGCTCCGCCCGGGATTGTTCTTTTGCTGGGCCCCGGCTTTCGCCGGGGTGGTCGGAGTGGAAACCGGCCACAGCACCGCCAGGCTGCCTCGCCCTCCCCGTCGGCCTTATGTAGCATCCGCACCAACCACCGCGCCCGCTAGGCTGCGGGCATGCTGAAGCTATATCTATTATTGATATTAATTTCGGGGCTGGGCGAGCACGAAGCTGCCGGTGAGTTCCCCCGTTTGCCTCGTTTTTATGGAGAACTTCACCGAGGGATAGGGCTTGGTCTTAAAGACGTCGCCGTAGCTGATGTCGATCTCAAGCGCTACTTGCCCGCCGTTCGCGAAGGCGTCAACGGCCTCTCTATTGAGAGGGGCTTTTGCTGTTCCTTCTTGAAATTGAGAGGCGGGGATAGGCTGCACGATCTCACCTCGCCACTCTTTGTGACGGCTTTTGAGTTTTTGGGCGACGGCGCCCGATTTGGCGTAGAAAATGGCCTCAAATCGCATTTTTACGAAATTGGCTGGCGATTGCCCTACGTTCTTAATTACGGCGGTCACCTCGAATTGGCCTTCGGAATCCATCTCCCACCAGCCGTCAATTATCGCAAGGTAAGCGCGGACCTGCGCTTCTCCGATGCGCCGAGTGACGGCCGTCGTTTCAATTGCTGCTTTCGTAGCGTTTTCAGCCTCTGTCAAAGTGGCCTGCGTAGCGCGCAAGGTCTGCCAAAGGACGACGAGACCAATAAACGTGAGCCCGGCGATAACTACCGTAAACAGAGCCATTTGACGCTGCGCGCGCAGATCGCAGCGCGCTATATCATCCTCACCGTAGCCGCCTTCGCGATAATGTATGTTGGCTATCGCCTCGCAGGTTACGGACTTGTTTTGACCGTAAAACCTGGGTTCGATTTGAGGCGGCGTTTGACCGGCTGGGGTCTGCTCCTCTGCGGCTTCGTAATTACTTTCGCCGCCGCGATTTACTGGGCCAGTGAGACTATATAGCCCGAGCACTACAACGCTAAAAACGGCAATTAATGCTAATCTAACCGCAGTGTCGTAGTGTCTATTGCGTTCAGACATTGCAGAAGAAACACCGCTGAGAATTTGCCCCTAGAGAGCTTATTCTTGATGTTTGCTTCCTTTTCTTCAACGCCTATTTCCGCCAGCTTTTCCACGAGCCCGGCATAGGTGACGCCTTTCCGTTTCAACTCAGCTTTCAGGAGGTTGCTGACCCTCTTTTCCCGTTCTGTACTTTAGACTTATATCCAGTTGTGAGTGAGCGCTCACTTGACAGCCGCCCGGCCGTCGCCTATATCTCCGCCTGTGAGTGAACGCTCACACCCATTTCGCCCCCGCCGGCAGGGAGAAAAACCGTGGCCGCCAAGCCTGAGACCAAATCCGCGAAATCCCTCCCCCAGAGCGTCACCGAAGGCGCGGCAGGGGCGAAGGCCCGGATCGAGCGGGCGGCGCTGGCGCTGTTCTGCGCGCGCGGGGTCGACGCCGTGACGACGCGGGAGATGGCGGCGGCGAGCGGCGTTTCCGAAGGGGCGCTCTACCGTCATTACCCCAGCAAAGAGTCGCTCGCCGAAACCATGTTCTTCGCGATCCACGCCCGCCTTGCCCGGGAAGTGGCGAACGCGGCGGCGGGCGCCAAGGGAATCGAGGCGAAAGCGCGCGCCATCACCGCCGCTTATGTCAGTATCGCCGACGAGGACTGGACGCTGTTTTCCTATCACCTGCTGACGACGCACCGGTTTCTTCCCTATGCGGACAAATCCGCGCGCGGGCCGAACCCGGTCGCCACGGTCGAGGACGTCATCGCCGAGGCGATCGCCGCGAAGGAAATTCCGCCTGGCGACGCGAAGCTGAAAGCGGCTTCCGCGCTCGGCGTCGTGTTGCAAGCGGCGCTGCATAAAATCTATGGCCGCGTCGGGGGCGATCTCAAAAGTCACGAAGACGCCCTCGCCCGCGCCGTCATCGCCGTGTTGAAATCGTAAGAGGTCCGCCATGATTACGACCCTCCGCTCCATCGTTTTTCAGGCGCTCTACTGGATCACGTCGATCTTTTATGTGCTCGGCGCCGTTCCCCTTCTTATGCTGCCCGGGCGCAAACCGCTGATGCGCTGGATTCAAGGCTACACAAGCGTCATGTGTTTCTGGATGCGCTGGGTCGCCGGCGTCAAAATCGTCGTGCGCGGCAAGGAGAAGGTTCCGGACGGGCCCTTCATCATCGCCGCGAAGCACCAGAGCTGGGGCGACGGCTTTCTCACTTTTTCGCAGTTCGAGGATCTCGCCTTCGTCACCGGCGATCATCTGGAGAATTTTCCCCTGGTCGGCGGGCTTTTGCGGAAGATGGGCGCCATCGTCGTCGACAATTGCGGCGGCGCCCACGCCCGCGCGCGCCTTGTCGATGAGGAGCTGAAGAAGGCGCAGGCCGAAAACCGCCGCATCCTGATTTATCCGGAAGGCAATCTCGCGCCGGTGGGCCAACATTATCGTTACCGCAAAGGCGTCTTCCACATGTATGAAGCCTATGGTCAGCCGGTCGTGCCCGCTGCGACCAATCTCGGCCTGCGCTGGCCGCAACAAAGCTGGCGCCTGACGCCAGGCGAAGCGGTGATCGAATATCTCGACCCGATCGAACCCGGTCTCGATAAGGAGACGTTCATGCTGCGGCTTGAGCGCGCCATCGAAACGCGATCTATTGAACTCCTCGGCGACGAAGCGCCGAAAGACATCGAACTCGGGGGCCTTCTGCCCGATCCGCGGAGTTGAGAAACGTGAGAGCCCCCGACCGCGCCGCGAAACTCCCCCTCTTCTTTCAGCGGCGCTTCCTTCCCATGTGGACGGCGCTTTCCTTCGGCACCTTCGCCGACAACACGCTGCGTCAGGCTTTGCTGATCGGCATTCCGGCAGGCGTCATCCCCGTGCCGCTTTTTTCAAGACCCGATGACTCCGTTCCGGTGATCGGCACGCTCCTGCCCGCGGCGATCCTGATCTTTTCCTCCGTCTCCGGACAGCTCGCCGACAAATACGAAACCTCGATGATGTTCCGGCGCACGAAGGCGATGGAGCTCATCCTGATGCTTGTCGCCGGCGCGGCGTTTGCGTTTGGCTGGGGCGGGCTCGCCATCGCCATGCTGTTCGCGATGGGGGCGCAATCGGCGTTCTTCTCTCCCGTGCGCGTCTCGGCCATGCCTAAATATCTCGCCGCGAATGAACTCGTGCGCGGCAACGGGCTCTGCAATGCCGGGCTCTTTTCCTTCATTCTCATCGGCTATCTTGTGGGCGGCACGCTGATCGTCCTGCCGGGGGGCGGGACTATGGTCGCCGCCGTGTTGGTTACAGCTTCGACCGTCGGTCTTGTCGCAGCGCTTTTTGCGCCCCAAGCCGAGGCCAACGCCCCGGACCTGAAACTCAGTTTCAACGGCTTTCACCAGACCTTGATGATGTTCCGGCATGTGTTCGCGGCGCGCGGCGTCGCGCCGCCGCTGTTCGGTTCCGCGTTGTTCTATTTCCTGTCGACGGCCCTCACCGTCGCCATTCCGCTTTACGGACGCGATGCGCTTTATGCGACGCCGATCGTCTGGGCTGCGCTCAATGGGTTCTTCGCCATTGGCGCCGGGCTCGGCGCTGTCGGCGCCGCGAGCCTTTCGAAGAAAAGCTCGGGCCTCGGCGCATCGACCGCCGCCATTGGTTTTGCGGGCCTCACCAGCATTGCCATTTATTTCCTGACGCCCCTCGCCGCCGGAACGCCGGAGGCGCCGCTGACGCTTGGCGCGCTTTTTTCATCAGCGGGCGGACGGTTTTTGATCGGCGCGCTCATCCTCAACGCCGCCTTGTCCGGCGTTTACATCTCCCCCCTGCAGGCGGCGATGCAGCGGCGCGCGCCGCGCGAAACCCGCGCGCGGATCATGGCCGCCGGCGCCTTCGCCTACGCCGCCTTCGCCATTCCGGGCTCGCTCTCGGTGCTGGCGATCACGCGCACCGGGGCCGACCCGCGGCTCGCCTTCGTCGCCGCCGGGGTCGTCATGCTCCTCGTCGCCGGCGTGATGATATATCGCCGCAAAATCCTCGCGCCGGGCCTTTATGACGAGATGCTGACGGGGAAAACGCAGCCGGTTCCGCACTAGAGCGAGCATTTTCCGCCCTCGCGCCGCTTTAACTTTTGCGGGGCTTCCCCCCGTGTTATTCACCTTCCGGTAACCATCCGCCGCAGCATTGCAAACAGCCGGTTAACGGGAAAGCAAGGACGAAAGGGTATTTTCCACACGGTATGGAACTGACTTTCGTCATCATTGCGACGTGCCTTCTGTTCGGCTTCATCGCCGCGCTCGCCTCGTTCCGGCCCAATCTCATTCCCGAGATCGGCACGAGCCTGCGCAATGCCGAAACGGTGAAGAAATTCTCGCCGAAGAACACGCTCTTCATCATCGGGCCTGGCGCCAATCATCCCGCCTGCCGGATGCAGCGGCGCCTGTTGAAGCCGGCGATCGCCGCGCTGATCCGCTCGGATGTTTCGGTGATGGAAGTCTACGGAGATACGACCCCGCGCCAGAATGGCGATCCCATGGACTGGCTCGACCCTGCACTCTTGCGCCATGCGCTGGGCGCCGAGGACGGGTTCTTCATCATCTATGTGGACGAAACCGGCAAGACCGTGTTCCGCAGCGAGGCGCCCATGGTGACGGCTGACATCTTAAGCCGCGCGCGCCTCGACATCGCGGCGCCGGCCCGCGGACAAACCTCGCGCAAGAACGCGGTGCTGAAGAAACTCCGCGCCGCGTAGAGCGTTGAACCCGCATCATCGCTTCATCCTGAGGAGAAAAATCCTTCGTCCTTCGAGACGCGAGCTATCGCTCGCCCTCTGGATGAAGAATTTTTTCGTCTCGAAGGACGATGATGCGGGCTTAAAGCCCCGCGCTCTACGCTTTCTGGGGCCGCCCGATGGAGTGATAGGCGATCCCCGCCTCCGCCATTTCAGTCGGGCGATAGATGTTGCGCAGATCGATCATGATCGGCGTCTTCATCAGCGACTTCACGCGGTCAAGATCGAGCGCTCGGAACTCGTCCCATTCGGTGATGATGACGACTGCGTCGGCGCCGGCGAGCGTCTGATAAGGCCCCTCCACATAATCGACGTTTTTAAGAAGACCCTCAGCCTCGTGCATGCCCGCGGGATCGAAGGCGCGCACCCGCGCGCCGGCCGCCTGCAGCGCCGGCACGATGTCAAGCGATGGCGCGTCGCGCATATCGTCCGTGTTCGGTTTGAAAGTGAGGCCGAGCACCGCAATGGTCTTGCCTTCCAGCGAGCCGCCGCAGGCGTCGATCACGCGCGCCGCCATTTTCTTTTTGCGGGCGTCGTTGATCTCCACCACCGCTTCGACGATCTTGGTCGGCGCATGATGGACCTGGGCGGTGCGAACCAGCGCGAGCGTATCCTTCGGAAAGCACGAACCGCCATAGCCCGGCCCGGCATGCAGGAATTTCGACCCGATGCGCCCGTCGAGACCGATGCCTCTCGCCACTTCCTGCACATTGGCGCCGACCTGTTCGCAGATATCCGCCATCTCGTTGATGAAGGTGATCTTGGTGGCGAGAAAGGCGTTGGCCGCGTATTTGATGAGTTCCGACGTCGCGCGATTGGTGAAGACGATCGGCGTTTCGTTGAGATAAAGCGGCCGGTAAAGCTCGCGCATGACTTTTCGCGCGCGCTCGTCCTCGGCGCCGACCACAACGCGGTCGGGCCTTTTGAAATCCATGATCGCTGCGCCTTCGCGCAGGAATTCCGGATTGGAGACAACCGAGAAATCGGCGTCAGGCCGAACGCGGCGGATGATCTCCTCAACTTCGGTCCCGGTGCCCACGGGCACGGTCGATTTGGTGACGATGACCGTATAACCGTCCATCACCGCCGCAATCTCTTCAGCCGCCTTGTAGACATAGGAGAGATCCGCAAAGCCGTCGCCGCGGCGCGAAGGCGTCCCCACGGCGATGAAAACAGCGTCGGATTTCGGCGTCGAGGCCGCGAGATCGAGACTGAAGGAAAGACGCCCCGCTTTGACGTTTTCCGCGACAAGCGCCTCAAGGCCCGGCTCGTAAATCGGAATCTTGCCCTCTTCGAGCTTCCTGATTTTGGCCTCGTCCTTGTCGACGCAGACGACGTCATGGCCGAAATCGGCGAAACAGGCGCCGGAAACCAGGCCCACATAGCCGGTGCCAATCATGGTGACGCGCATGGCGGAATTCCCATCGTCAAGAACCGCTGCTACGGCGTCGCGGGATCAAGGCGCGGGGCCGGGCGGCAAAGCTTTGAATATGGCGGAGGTCTTAAACGGCGTTTTGGG
This sequence comes from Hyphococcus sp., assembly GCF_965267305.1. Lineage (GTDB taxonomy): Bacteria > Pseudomonadota > Alphaproteobacteria > Caulobacterales > Parvularculaceae > Hyphococcus. The sequence goes on from NZ_OZ253945.1 coordinate 1,391,324, forward strand.
GAAAGACCACTGCTTTCACCGTTAAAAACAGGATTTTTATATCGAACCAGAGCGACCAGTTGTCGACATAGGCGAGATCGTAACGCACGCGGTCCGCCATCTGTTCGGTCTCCGAGGTCTCGCCGCGATAGCCATTGACCTGAGCCCAGCCGGTGATCCCCGGCTTCACCTTGTGGCGGCCCGAATAGTTTTCGATCATCTGGGCGTATTGGTGGTTGTGCGCAAGCGCATGGGGACGCGGTCCCACAAGCGACATCTCGCCCCGTATCACATTGAAAAGCTGCGGCAGCTCGTCAAGGCTGTAGCGGCGCAAAACAGCGCCCAGCGGCGTGATCCGCGCGTCGCCCTTCTTCGCCTGCGTCACCACATCGCCGTCCTCTGCGACCGTCATGGTGCGGAATTTATAGACCTTGAAGACAGCGTTGTTAAATCCGTGCCGGTTTTGCGCAAAGAGAATGGGACCTTTGCCTTGAAGCTTGATGGCGATGGCGACCAGCAACATGACCGGCGAAAATACGAGCAGCGCGATGGAGCCGAAAACGTAATCCTCCACCGTTTTTAAGACGCCGCCCCAGCCTTCGAGCGGGCGCCGGTAAAGCGAAAGAACGCGCACGCCGCCCACATCGCTGATGCCGCCGCCGAGATGGTCGAGCCAGTGTATATTCGGGCAGATCGCGATCGACACCGGCAAAATCGAAAGACGCCGCACGAGCCGCGCCATATCCTCGCCCGAGGCGCGCGGCACGGCGATGACGATATCGTCGATTTCGCCGTTGCGGGCTGCATGGGCGAGATCGTTGAGATCGCCTTTCGCCGCGCTTTGATGGGCGTCGCCATTATTGACGAGACCCGCATCGTAAATCCCGACGATAAAAGTGCCCGCAGGAGATTTTGTTGCATAGTCGGCGAACTTGACGCCGAGAGAGGTGGCGCCCACCACCGCAACGCGGCGCGCGAAAACGCCGCCATCCTTGCTCATGCGCCGCGCCATGACGCTTGCGCCGAAGCGCACGCCAATGACGGAAACGAGCGTCGCAGCCGACCAGGCCGTGAGCCACACGCGCGAGAAGTTTTCGGTAATCTTCAACGCGAAGGCGAAAGCCAGAAGCCCGAGCAGCACCAGCGCCCAGCGCGAGATGATCGCCCGCACGGCTTTCGACGCCTTGGCGATTTCGTCGAACTCGTAATAGCCGTCGCGGCGCAAGAGCGCCGTCAGGCCGGTCGCGCCCATGATCCCCGCCGCCGTATAGTTCTGAAGATCGATCGCCGTCTCGAGGAAGAAGACGTGATAGATTTCGGCCACCGCCACGGACATGACGATGACCAGGATGAAATCGATGAACTGGACGATGTCGCCGAACAGCGCGCGCGCCACAGGCCCCCGGCGGCGCACGCCGTCCGTAGAGAAACTGTCGATATTGGTGTCTTTAACGCCCGGTTCGGCCATTATGAGATTTCGTCCCCAGTCTGCTCCGTTTGGAAGCTTCTCCTGCAGGAGCGGCGCCGCAGGCGATCCGTGGTTTCGACGAGAGACCGCCAGTCTGCCAAGCGGCGGCCTTACGCCGCCGCGCCTTCCAGCGCGGATATCAACCGGCCCGAAGTTTGAATGTCAATCAGGACAAGTTTAAGGCTAATTTACGTCAAAAAGGTTACTTGTGCCATGTCGAAACAGTTTGCGGCCTTTCATGTGAGCTGGCGGGACGCCAAGGTGCGCCCGCTCGGCCTCGTGGCTGACGAACGCGATTATGGCCGGGCCGCCGCCGCCGCGCTCCAGGCGCGCCTCAATCAGCTCGCTGACGAGGGCTGGATCGTGCAGGAAATCCTCCCCTCCTCAGGCCTGACCCCGCGCCAAACCGCCGGCTTCACCATCGTCGCCTTCCGCTGACGTCAAATCACGGTTTGGCCAATCGCGGCTTGCCAAGTCGCGCCCGCTCGGCCAAGGGTGGCGCATGGCCGATGCACCTTTCACCGACGAAACCCTTTCCGATGCCCTTTGTTCCCTCGCGATCAAGGCGGGCGCCGCGATCATGGAAATCTATGCGCGGGGCGTTGTCGCGGAGACCAAGGCGGACGCCTCCCCTGTCACTGAAGCCGACCGCCGGGGAGAGGAGATCATTCTCGCGGGGCTGGCGGATTTCGCCCCGGAGGTCCCGGTCCTCGCCGAGGAAAGCGCCAGCGAGGGCAAAATTCCGGAGCTGGGCGACCGCTTCTTCCTCGTCGACCCCCTCGACGGCACCAAGGAATTCATAACCCGCACCGGCGAGTTCACTGTGAATATCGCCCTGGTCGAGAACGGCAAGCCTGTCTTCGGCGTCGTCTACGCGCCGGCGATCAACAAGCTTTTCGCAGGGGGCCGTAGCGGCGCCTGGAAAGCAGTCGTTAACGCCAACGGAGAAATCGGCGGCCGGGAGACGATCCGTGTCCGGACGGCGCCCGCGGACGGGCTGGTCGCCGTCGCGAGCCGGTCGCACCGTTCGCCGGAAACGGACGCCTATCTTGAGACGCTCAAGGTGGCGGATTTCACCGCAGCAGGATCGTCGCTGAAATTCTGCCTTATCGCCGAAGGCGCGGCGGACATCTATCCGCGTTTCGGACGCACCATGGAATGGGATACAGGCGCCGGTCAGGCGGTGCTTGAGGCCGCGGGCGGGCGCGTCATGGCGCATCCCGACAACGTCCCCCTCGCCTATGGCAAAAAGGCGCGCGGCTTCGACAATCCGCATTTTATCGCTTTCGGCGCCGAGTAAGGTCTCAGCGGTAAAGCGGCTCCGTGAGGGGAAAGAGTTTGGCGGGCGCCGGAACGTCGCGGCGCACCCAGATTTCCCAGAGTGCAGTCTGCTCGACCATCTTGAACTGAGTGTAAAGCAGCGCTTCGGCGCGGCCTTTCGCTTCAGCGGTTTTCGGATCCATCTCAAGACGCGGCACGAAAACGACTTTTGCCTTCTGGGCAGCAGCGGGGCCGTCCGCCTCGCATTTTCTATCTTCGGCGAGGACGCAAGCCGTATCGGCGCCCGTCAAAAACGCGACATCAAGCCCCTCCGCCGTCATGGTCCGCGCGCGCGCCGCAGCCTCAAGCAGCATCGCCGACTGATCGACCGGCGTCAGCGCAAAAAACTCCCGCGCTTCGGGCGTCGAGAACCGTCCCTCCTCCACCCATTTCGCAATGGTCGGCCCGCCCGGCTGGACGAGCGCCAGTTCCGACCGGATATTCTCCGGCGCGGTCTGCGCCGCCCTGTGCTGCAGTGAAAACTGTCCCGCCGCATGAACGGCGATAACGCCGGTCCAGAACAGGGTCAGCGCGCCCGCGGAAAGGGCGCTTGCAACGCTCGCCCGGTCATGATCGCTGAAGAGACCGTCATAGAAGGGCGACGATACGGAGAAACAGGCGAGCCCCGCGGCGAGCGCAAAGACCGGGAGCGCATTGGCGCCGGAAAGACGCGCGGCGATAAGGCCCGCAAGCAAAAGCCCTGCGGCGGCGGCCCAGTTCTTCCAGTGCGCCCGGCCGCCGAAGACAGCGCTCATCATGATGACGATGACGGCGCCGTAAGCGGCGGCCGCAAGACCGAAGGCGCTCTCCCGGCCATTCAGAACGTTCTGCAGCGTCAGCGTTTCCGGCGCGGCGAGCGCGCGCGCGGCGTTCATGCCCGGCGCCAGAAGCTCCACAAGCGCGGCGAGCAGCGCAAAAGTTAGAAACACCGCGCCATACCGCCAAAGCCCATGAAGTCCCGTCAGAAAAGGACAGGCCGATAACAGAAGAAACCCGATCAGCGCGAAAGCGGGATTAAGGAGCCAGAGCAAAAACAAAACCGCGCCACCCATGACGCCTTCAATCCGCGCGCGCGATGCTGAATCGTCTGCTGATATGGACACGAAGGAAAGCCCGCAGACGAGCAGCAAGCCGAGGCCAAGTTCAGCGACGCCGGAAAACGGGGCCGCCGTGAACGCCGCCATCGCCGCCGTCGCGAAAACACCGAAGGCGGTCGGAAAACGCGTCGAGACAAGAAAGGCGAAAGGACAAAGCACTATGAGCGCGCCGATCGCCTTGGCGACGAGATGCACCCGCCCCGGCGCATCCGCAAAAAGATCGGCTGCCATCAGCAACAAAAGATGCAACGGCGCGGCCTGGGCTGCGAGGTCCGCCTGACCCGCCGCGACAGCGCGCGCCTCGGCAACCGGGGCAAGCATGTCGACAGTGGGCGAAAGGCTGAGGAGCGCCGGAGAGAGGGCCGCCGCCGCCACGAAAATCAGCGCCGCACCGACCGACCACAAAAGCGCCCAATGGGGCTCCTGCCAAGAGTAAAGCGCCATGGCGGCGCGGCGGGCCCGGGGCGCGGCGGCGCGCCAGCCGACTTCCGGTTGATCGATATCCCGAGCGCTTTTTTTCGTGCTCATCTGGGACAACCCCTGCTGTTAACCCTTTGCGGGCAAAGGCCCGCGATCCCTTGCCGTGGACATTGCAAGTCGCCTGCCGGAGGCTCGCCTTAAGCGGGAAAATCGCGGGAAACGGGGCTTTGCCGCTTTGTCATCGGGCGGCCCCTGTTATGTTCCGGGAGACTGCGTTAACGAGGCGCCATGCGCACCCTCTTTCACATGCCCCTCGATCCCGCTTCGCGGATGATCCGGATCGCCCTCGCCGAAAAGGGACTGCCGGCGCAGTTCGTGGAAAAACGGCCATGGGATGATCCGGACGGCGCGCTTGCCGCTGCCAATCCTGCGCTGACAATCCCGGTGCTCCTGGACGAGGCGCCCACGGGCGATGCGGTCGCCATCGCGCCGGCGAGCGCCATTATCGAATATGTCGAGGAAGCCTATTCGAGCGAGCCGCTATTGCCGGCGACCTCTGCGGGACGCGCGGAAGCGCGCCGCCTCGCCGCATGGTTCCTCGACAAATTCGAAGTCGAAGTCTCCGCCTTCACCTTGCGCGAACGCATCGACAAGCGGCTGATGCGGCGCGGCCAGCCCGACTACGAATTGTTGAAAGCCGGCGCCGAAGCGCTTTCATGGCATCTCGATTACGCTTCCTGGCTGCTCGAGCAGCGCTATTGGCTTGCGGGCGAGCGCATGACTATCGCCGACCTCGCCATGGCGGGTCAGCTTTCGGCCCTCGATTATATCGACAGCGTTCCATGGGAGAAATTTCCAGCGGTCAAAGACTGGTATGCGCGCCTTAAATCGCGCCCTTCCATGCGGCCGATCCTGCGCGACCGCATCGATGGCCTGCCGCCGCCGGCCCATTACGACAATCCGGATTTTTAAGCCTCATGTCCGACGCGTTGAAAACGCGCATCATCGAACAGGCCAAGGGCGCCGGTTTCGACGCCGTGGGGTTTTCATCCGCGAGCCTTCCTGAACCGATCCGCGAAAGACTGGCGCGCTTCCTCGCGCTTGGCCGTCACGGCAGCATGGGATGGATGGAAAGCCGTGCGGAGGAGCGCGCGCATCCGCAATCATTATGGGCCGATGCGAAAAGCGTCATCATGCTGGGCATGAATTACGGTCCGGACAAAGATCCGCTCGAGGCGCTGAAGGACAAGACAAACGGCGTCATCTCCGTCTATGCGCAAAACCGCGACTATCATGACGTCGTCAAGAAACGCCTGAAGCGCGTCGCCCGCGCTATCGCGGAAGACACCGGCGCAGAGGTAAAAGTTTTCGTCGACACGGCGCCGGTGATGGAAAAACCGCTTGCGGCGCGCGCCGGTTTAGGCTGGCAGGGAAAACACACCAATCTCGTCTCGCGCGAGTTCGGGTCATGGCTCTTTCTCAGCGCGATCTTCACGACGCTGGACCTCGCCGTCGACAAGCCTGAAAACGATCACTGCGGCTCTTGCCGCAACTGTCTCGATATCTGCCCGACCGATGCGTTTCCTGCGCCTTATCAGCTCGACGCCAGGCGCTGCATCTCCTATCTCACGATTGAACATCCCGGCCCGATCCCGCGCGAATTCCGCAAGGCCATGGGCAACCGGATTTACGGCTGTGACGACTGCCTCGCGGTTTGTCCCTGGAATAAATTTGCGGAAAGATCGCGCGAGAGCGCCTTTCATGCGCGCGAGGAATTGCGCGCGCCTTCCCTGCGCGATCTCGCGGAGCTCGACGATGCGGCGTTCCGGAAACTCTTTTCAGGCTCCCCTGTGAAGCGCACCGGCCGGAACCGTTTCATCAGAAATGTGCTGATCGCCACGGGCAATTCCGGCGACGCAGTGCTCTCAACTAAAGCAGAAGCGCTTCTCAATGATGAAAGCCCGCTGGTGCGCGGCGCGGCGGTGTGGGCGCTTGCGCAACTGGCGCCGGACAAAGCCGCCGCCCTACGCAGCGACTATCTCGCCAAAGAGACCGATGAGAGCGTGCGCAGCGAGTGGACGGCGGGCTAGATCTCCACCGTCACCTGCACATGACCCTTGGCGAAATTGCCGTTCTCGTCTTCCACCCAGTACCAGAACTCGTCCGTTCCCGAATAATTCGGGTCCGCCAGGTAAGTCAGCGTGCCGTCGTCATTCTGGTAGATTGAGCCGTGGCTGGCGTAGGTGTAGCCGTCAACAGCGAGCGAATCGCCGTCCGAGTCGAAGTCGTTGGCCAGAACGTCGAGAACAATCGACTGCCCTTCGCCTACGGTGGCGAAATCGGTCCGCGCCGTCGGCCCGCCATTGGCAAGGTCGAGCACGCCGTTATAGCGCGGCGTTTCGGCGAAATCGCTGAAATTGCGCTGCCATTCGACAACAACGCCGAACTTGTCGACGGCGCCCGTGGCGCGGTCGGAAACATACTGGTCAATGACTGTCACCTTGCGGCCGTCCGGCAGGGTCCAATACCCTTCCTCGGCGACGGCCTGATGGACTTGCCAGTATTCAAAACGGATTGGGTCCCAGGTCGGCGAGACCTTATCGGTCCCGATCGAGTCCGTGCGCGTGCCGGTCAGGTTGAGATACTGAAACAATTCCGGAATAGGCGTTTTCGGAATGTTGAGATCCGAGTCAAAGTCGAGGCGGCCTTCAACGAGCTCGTCCCGCGTCATGAACTTGTCCTGCGGGAGGGTATTGTAAATTTCCGTCGTCGCGCCCTCGATGTTTACATCGATAAAGACATAACCCCAGTTTCCATCGAACGGAAAATTCATTCCCACCGTATCGCGCGTCAGGTGAATGCCTGTCGGGAAGCCTTCGATATTGGCGCCGTTGATCACCTGAGTGACCGTCGCCGGGCCAAATTCGATTCCGCGCCACACATGCCCGCCGGACGAACCGTCGGTCGCTATGAGATCGACGTCTTTCAACGTATAGTGCGCCGTATATTGAAGGTGGATCCCCGTGCCGACCTCCCAGGCGGTAAAGTTGTCAATCACGGAACGAACGTCATGATACTGTTCGGAATTCGGCTTGATGACTTCGAGGCCGATGCCCACGGCAAGCGCCTCGTTTCCCTCAAACGAACTGATTGATGGCAAATGGATCGGAACATTGTCCATGTAGCGCAACGCCTCGGACATATGCGCCGTATCCACCGTCACATGGATCGGGCCGCCCGCGTCGCGCGACATGTAAACGAAACCGTGACCGCCGGGCACGCCGGCTGCGACATTGTCCACAGACTCCACCAGCCGGCCCTGGAACCAGAAACCTGCGCCGGTGCGGCCGAGATCGAATGCAGCGACGTCTTCATGAAATTTTGCGCCGCCGGCGGTGCCGATCGATTTGATGGCGATGTTATGCGACCAGCGGCCGATTTCATTGCCGGTTTCCGCAACGAACGCCGCGCCGAAAACGTCGTAGGCCGCGTTGTCCGTCATGATCGCGTTGGAATCGTGATGGACGTAGCCCCAGCCGGGCGAGCCCCATACCGAGTTGCCGACAATCATGGCCGGATCGTCAATGTCGCTCACGCCGGCGCGGTGAATGTGAAGCGAATAGCGGGCCTTGACGTTGCTGTCGCTTTCCACATTGTCGAGATCGGCGACGTCGAAAGCGCGTTCCGATTTGTCGGTGCGGCCGAGTTCGTGAAATTCCGCATAGCGAACATCGATATTATCGGAATGCATGAACATGGTGTGTCCGCGCTGGTGCACAGGCACGCTGTCGGCGTTTTCCGTTTCAAATCGCACATTGCGCGAGTAATTCGCGACATAGGCTTTAAGATCAGCGCGCGGCGCTTCGTGGTCGAATTCGAGCGGCTTGTCAAAATAGATAGTGTTGCCGACAATCTTTGTGATGATGAGTTCTTCGTCTTCCGTTTCGCCGGTGCGCGGCTCACCCGGCTCCGCGTATGACGTCGTGGTCAAATGCGTGCCGGTCAGCACCAGCTTGTCGCCGACCTGCCAGCCTTCCGGCGGCGCTTCGAGTGTCAGCGAGGTATCGCCCGCCATGGGATCGGCGGCGACTTTCAGGAATGTCTCTTTTTCAGCGCCGTGAATCTGAATGTCGCCATGGCTGACAAGCCCGCGCGAAAGAAGCTGCGGGTCCCATGAGACATCGATAGGACCGTTGTCGGCGAACTGAATAACGGTTTCGACATTCGCGGCGACGGGATTATCTATCGTTCCGATAGTCAGCTTGCCGCTCGGCGACACAACGAAAGTGTCGACTTCCATAAAGGTGTCGCGGTCGGTCGCGAAATCGAGTTCGCCATCGACGCGCACAGTAAAGAGCGATGCCGGGCTTTCGCCGTCATATTCGACCTTGACGCCGTTGGGAATGACGACTTTCGCGCCTTCGCCCGGGACTTCGCCGCCGGCCCATGTATTGGGATCGAACCATGAACCGTTGTTGACGGCGACATGCGTCGCTTCGCTCACCGGCACCAGATTCAGGACCGCCATATGTTCCGAGGCCTTTGCGGGATCATCCGGATGAACATGCGCAGAATCGCCATCGCCGTGGTCCATGCCGCCGTCATCGTGGCCGTCATGACCGCCATCCATGCCGCCACCGTCATGACCGTCGTGACCGTCCTGTGGGCCCACATGAACATCGACCTTTGCGCGGCTCAGATTGCCGTTGCTGTCGCGCACTTCATATTCGAAGCTTGCGTCGCCTTCAAAGCCGGCCGTTGGCGTGAAATGAATCACCCCATCGTGCAGCATGACCGTGCCGTTGGTTGCGCCGAACACGCGGACGAGCTGCGCGCTCACGCCCTCGGGCACAATATCATTGGCGAGGAGATCGTTCGCAGCGATCATCATGCTTTCGCCGGTCTCGGTATGGAAATGATCGTCATCGACCGCGTCGAGGCCAGAGGGCGCGGACGGCTCGCCGGGAATCACCGGCGTTGGCGAAACCGTTCCGTCGCCGCTCGATCCTCCTCCGGCGTTTGAACCGCCGCCATTCGTCCCCCCGCCATTGCCATTGCCGCCGCCCCTGATCGGGCCTTCATTGCCGCCAATAGTGAAGCAGCCTTCCGTCGCGAGAAGCGGCGCGAGCATGCTGGCCTGGGTGAGACGCTGTTTCGCTCTCTGCTTTCGGGTCTTGCGGTCCGCATATCCCGCCGGCGCCCCAATTCGCGCCATGGCGCCGCTATTGGCGGCATCAACAAGATCGGTGAAATCGAAACCGGCGGCGCTGTCGCGAGCGGCGAAATCTAAACTCATGTTATGTCCACGCACATTGATTAGCAGGCTGAGAGAGAGAATCGAAAGCTAGCCCGCGGCGCGGAAAAGACAGATTGAAACTATGGTTAGAATTGTTCCTATTCCCACGGTTTCATGCGGGGTATGGCGCAAATTACACAGAGTTAATCGCGCCAATCGTGAACTTTTTGGAAACCGCGGAGCGCCCGCTTAACAAGCGGTTGTTCGACCCAATTGAGTGCTTCGCATTGACGCAAAGCAATTCGCAAACTTGGTTTACGATTTCCTAACGCCGAAGAGGTTGGCGTCAGCTATGCCCCGCGCCACGAACCGCGCCTTATCCTGTTCGGGCGTCCAGCCGAGCTCCGTTTTCGCCTTGTCATTGCCGTAAGGCGACAATTGCGCCCGGGATTTCCAATCGCGAAAGCTCGGCTTTGTGAGCCCCTTTTTCTTGGCCAGAAGCCGTTTCAGCCAGTATTTCGCGACATCGACGACATAATATGTCCAGAGCGGGGTCGGTTTCGCACGCATGGCGACGCCGTAAGCGTCTTCAATTGCGGCGAAATAATCGCGCGACGAAAGCATCGGCTCGCCGATCAGATTGTACGAAGCGCCCAGCGCCTTCTCATGTTCCATGGCAAGCACAAGCCCGTCGGCGACATCATCGACCAGCACGAAAGGCATGACGTTGCGGCCGTCGCCCCACATTTTGCAGGCCGTCGCGCCGCGCCACATGGCGATACCCCAATGCTGCAAGGGTCCGCCCTCGCCGATGACGATGCCGGGACGCGCGATCACCAGCGGCAGGCCGCGCTCGCGTTCGAGTTTTTTCAGCTCTTCCTCGCACGCCGCTTTGGAGCGCGCATAGAGATTGCGGCGCGTCAGATCGTGATCGAACGGCGTCGCCTCGCTGATGATGCGGTCATACTGCGACGCGTCGTAAGAATCGATCGTGCCGGTGTAAATTAGCCGCTTCACTCCGGCAGCGAGCGCGGCCTCGCCGATGCGCCGCGTCACCGCGACGTCGTTTTCAAGATAGCCTTCCCAGCTCGTCTCCGTCGCGCGCGCGAGATGGAAGACCGCCCCGACGCCGTCCATCGCGGCGTGCAGATCGTCATCGGATTTGAGGCTGCCCGTATAGATGGAGATGCGGCCATCCGCGCGCTCGAGACCCGCGCCGGACCCGCGCGAGAAGACGCGAACGGAATATCCCTTATCAGCGAGCGCATGACAAAGCGCCCGGCCGATAAAGCCCGTGCCGCCAATGACGAGAACCGTTTCGCCCTTCGCTTCCGCCGCGCCGCGCGACGGCGGCGGCGTAGCGGGCAGGAATTTCGGACGCGCAACCTCAACTGTGTTTTCGATCATCGTGGTCGCATTCGCGGCAAGTCCGGCTGAGAGGCGCCGGTCCACGGGCCCGCCCGCTTGCATGGACGCATAGTAACTGTCGACGGCGCGCTGGATTGAAAGTCCATAGGGCGCAAGACCGTTGAGGGACTTCAACTGACGGAATGCGTTCGCAGCGCCCGTGCGCGTCGCCTGTCCCGCAAGCGAAAGCTGGCGCGCGAACGGCCCCACAACGATGTCCTGCATGGACGCGCGTTCGCGCGTATAGGAATCCTCCGCGAAATTGTAACTCGCAATGGCGCCGAGCCCGCGCAGGCGCACGCTGCGATTGTCCTCGCCTTCGACCAGCGACAGATTGAGCACCACGGAAGCGCCCTTCGCTTCGCCCGCAATGCGCCAGCTTTGATAATGGCCGACGCCGCCCGGCAGCGTCACCGGATTGCGCATGGAGACGCTGATGTCTTTCAACTCGCCGAAGAGATCGGCGACAAACGCAAAAAGATGCGGGCCGATTTCAAACAGAATGTTTTCCGGTTTCCGCAGCATCCAGAGATTGTAAGGACCGGAACGCAGGGGCGGCAGCGGGAATTGCCAGTTCGCCTCGAAGCTGTCGATGGGGCCGATGACGCGCTTTTCAATATCCGCCTTCAGCCGGTCATAGGACGGCAGCATCAGGAAGTTGTGGTTGACGCCAAGCGCCACGTTTTTCTCTTTCGCCAGCGCGTCGAGGCGGCGGCAGTCGGCGGAGTTCAAGGCGAAGGGTTTTTCCACGAAGGCGGCGACGCCCGCTTCCAAAATTTTCGTCGCGGCTTCGGCGTGAAGATGCGGCGGCGTCAGGACATGGACGCAGTCTGCAACCCCGGACGCCAGAAGATTGTCAAGCGACGTAAAGACATGCGCGGCGCCATAGGCGTTGGCGATCCCTTCCGCCGCGCCTTTCGACAGATCGCAGACGGCGGCGAGCTCGACGCCGGGCGTGCGTTTCAACGCTTCCGCATGCCATTTGGAGATATATCCAGCGCCGAGCAGCGCAACTTTGATCGGCTTGTCAGTCATGGTCATCGCGCCGTCCGGGCCTCATTTATATTCAACAATGCCGATTTGACGGCCAAAGAGTTTTTTGCGTTTGTAATCGAGCATTCCGATGAGCGCCGGAAATTTCGACAGGGTCAGAAACTGCGCCGCGAGCGTCGCATGGTCCGGCGCCGCGCCTCTCGCAATCAGGCCGCGACGGGTTTTCCATAGCGAGACCGGGTAAAGAAGAAGCAAAGCCAGGCTGAGCCCATAGGTGAACGGCACCGCCAGCAGGGCCGCGGCTGGTATAATGAGTCCCCAGATCCATGCGCGGCGGCGCTCTGCGGCGAAATAGCCGGGATGGAGCTCCCCGACCTGCGCGAAGGCGTACCCTGCGCGCTTCATGCGCCGCCACCACTGCCCGAAATGATGAATGTCGGCGTCGTGAAAACACATATCGCGCCCGAGCCGCACGATTTTCACCCCCGTGCCGCGCAGCCGGATGCAGAAATCGTCATCCTCCGCCGCGATCACCAACGGATTGAACCCGCCGGCGGCGCGAAACCCATCCGCCCTCACCATGAAGATGCCGCCGCAGGCGTCGATCTCGCCTGTGGGCCCGTTCCATTCAATGTCGCAAAGGCGGTTGTATTTTGTCGCATCGGGATGAAGCTCGCGGCAGCGTCCGGTCACCGCGCCAAGCGCCGGGGCGGCGGCAAGCGCCTCAGCCGCGTCTCCCGCAAAGCCCTGCGCCAGTTCGCAGTCGCCATCGATGAACATCACATAATCCGTATCCGGCCATTCGCGCATCAGCGCATCGAAACCGGCGTTGCGCGCCCGGGCCGCGGTGAAGGGCTGATCCGTCGAAAGCTCGACCACGACGGCGCCCTCTCCTTTTGCAAAAGCCACGCTATCGTCAGCAGAGCCGGAATCCACATAGACGATGCGCGCGCCTTCTTTCTTCAGGGAAAGGAGGCAGCGTTTGAAGCGATCGCCCTCGTTACGTCCGATGGCGACGAACCCGATGGAAGGCGCGCCGGTCATTCGCCTCCCTCGTTCTGTTCATTTGATCCGCCGCGCGTCGGCGTCCATGTCTTGGCGCTTTCGCGGCCGCGTGCGCCGAACACTGAAAGCTTGGAAGCCAGAAATTCAATGACGCCGCGGAGCGCCGATGGCGGCAGCGCGTCCCGTCCGAAGCGGAACCAGGCGGCGACAATGGCGCCGCCAGCGAAGATGAGCGCCCATAAAGCAAGCTCGAAGGCGCCGGAAACGCCTGTCAACATCCATGCGATCAGGCAAAGACCGGCGACGCCCAAGAGCAGCGCGACAAAAACCGTCAGCGGCGGGATCATCAGATCAATGGCGGCGCCGATTTGCGTAAAACGCCCTTTCGCCACGCCCTCGACAAGGGCGGTGGCGCTCGCACGCGGACCATATGCGAGCGAGCCGATGGACCAGCGCGCCGACTGCCGCGTCAGCGCAGCGTCGTCGGTGGGAAACTCGCTCGTCACCAATGCGTCCGGAACGAAAAGCGGCGCGGCGCCTTTCCGGATGAGCGTCATGGTCAGCGCCAGATCCTCGACGATTTCGCCGGAGGCGAGATCGAGCCCCGCAAGCGCGCGCCATGGCGCAGCGAACCCGGCGCCGGTAAAGCGCGTCACGTCGAAAAGCCGGGCGAGGCCCCGCATGCGCGCATTGTTGATGAAGGCCCAGGCGAATTCCGCCACCTGAAGGCGCGGCCCCGACCCTTCCGGCGCCTTCATCAAATACAGCGCCTGCGCCGGGCGGCCGTCGCGCGCCGCCGCGCCTGCAACCCTCTGCAATGCGCCCGGCGTGAAGACGCAGTCGGCGTCCGTGAAGACAACAATCTCCGGCGGCGCAGCGCGCAAATGATCGAGCGCGAATTGCAGCGCATAGCCCTTGCCGCGGCGCGCGAGGTCGTTGCGTTCGATGACGTCCGCGCCATGGGCGCGCGCAACCTCCGCCGTCCGGTCGCTGCAATTGTCGGCGACCACCAGCATCCTGTCATTCGCGCGCAGTTGCGCGCGGATATTCTCAAGCGTCGGCGCAATGGAGGCCGCTTCATTATGCGCCGGAACCACCACCGTCACTGGCCCCGCTTCGATTGTCTCGCCGGACGTCTCATCGCCTCCGACCATCGCCGCGGCGACTTCAAGCGCAAGGAAAAGCGCCAAGGCGAAACCGCCAAGCGCCAGCGCATAAAGGATGACGAGAAAAAGAAAGCTCATGGCGCGATGGACCCTATGGGCGGAATGCGACCGTCAGAACGCGCTTCACGCCCGTGACGGCCGGTCGCCGCCGAACCAGAACCGGAAAACGCCGAGCGCTTCGGCAAAACGGCCGAACACCGCGCCGAACCCCTCGCCCCAGGAAGCGGGACGGAAGAGCCCGCGACGAAGAATGCTCGCGAAAATCTTCAACCCGTACAGCATAGCGCCGAGCGCGAGGATGCCGGCGGCGGCGAACGGCGCCGGCGTCAGCGGGGCGAACATCGCGGCGGCGACGCCCCCGAGCACAGCGGCGGCGACAATCGCGAACGGAACGACAAATCCCCACACGACGGCGCGCACGGTTTCACCGACGCCGTGACGTTCCGGCGGGCCGCCATGAAGCGACATGGCGTAGGCGTTGTCGAAACCGCGCAAGACGCTTCGTTTCCACCAGCCGATCTTACGCGGCTCGCGCATCATCATATCGCTCTCAAGCCGCCAGACATGGGCTCCGCGGCGGCGCTGGCGAATGCACAGATCGTCGTCTTCGCAGGAGAGCAAGTCGCCGCGAAAACCGCCCGCCGCTTCGAACGCTTCCGCCCGCATGAAGGCGCCCTGCGCGGCGACGGAAACGATCTCGCCCGGGGTTTCGTATTTGCGCTGCTCGGCGACCGTCGGAAAAGAAAGTTCACGGCCATTTCGGCGGCGCGTGCGGCCTTCGATCACCGCGACTTCGGGACGACGCTCCATGAATTTTTCAGCATTCGCGAACCAGTCGGGATCGAGCGCGCATGAAGCGTCCATGAACTGCACATAACGCACATCCGGCATGATCTTTTTCAGCTGGCGATAGCCTGCATTCTTGGCGCGGCCCGCCGTTTGCGGGCCCTTGCCCACTTCGGCGATTTCAGCGCCGGCCTTGCGCGCGGCGGCGACGGCGTCGTTCATGGGCGCCAGCGGCGCAAAAACGACGGCGCAATCATCGGGCGCAGAGCGGATCGCCGCCTCCGGCGAGACCCGCGGATCCGATCCAATCACCACGACGCCAATCCGCGCCTTTTGCGCTGCGGCCGCCGGCGCTAATTGCGGCGAGGATAGCGAAGCGGGTTCAGGCTCGGCTTTCGGCGCGGCTTGCGGGGCCGGGCGTTCGGCAAGCTTCACAGACGTTTCTTCCAGCGGCGCCGCCGCGCGCGTCGTCACTTCAGCGCGCATGTCGGCCAGCGTTTTTACGGGTATCTCCGGCGGATAATCTTCTTCCTGTTCATCACGGTCGTCCGCCGTTTCTTCGGACCCCGACAGGCCGGACACATAGCCGGAATGACGAGCGCTGTTCTGAAACGCTTCGGGCCCTTCATCTTCGTCGTCATCGGAAGCCGCGATCGGCGGCGCGCTCGGCTCCTGCGAGGCGATCCCGAAAACGCCATAGGCTTTCTTGTCGCGAATGACGTTGCGGATGATTTCAACGCCGACCACAAGATCTTCGGCGGAGAACGCATAGACCAGCGCCGTGTCGGCGATGACGTTGATGACGCGCGGCACGCCGCGGGATTGCTCTGCAATGAGATCGATGGCGCGTTCGGTGAAAATGCGGCGGCGGCAGCCGGCGATCGAGAGGCGCGTTTCGATATAGGAATGGACTTCCTCCCGGCTCAGCGGCGTCAGGTGAAAATCCGAGCCGACCCGCTGGGTGAGCTGCACCAGTTCCGGCCGGTTCAACACGTCCTTCAATTGCGGCTGGCCCACCAGGATAAGCTGCAACAGCTGATCCTTTCCGGCGTTGATGTTGGACAAAAGCCGCAGCTCTTCCAGCATATCCGTCGACAGGTTTTGCGCCTCGTCGATGATGAGAACAATGCGGCGGCCTTGCGCATATTCGCTAATAAAGAACTGCTGAAGCTGCGAGAACCGCGCCACATGTCCGCCGCCCTCGAAAGGCTGGCCGAACGCCATTAGAAGCCAGCTTAAAAGATCGCCGCGCCCTTCCTGCACATTCGACAACAGCGCGACCGTATGCGTGTCCGAAAGCTGATCGAGCAGCCGGTGGATCAGCGTGGTCTTGCCGCAACCGACTTCGCCGGTGATGACGGAAATCCCCGCATGATTGAGAACGCCGTATTCCAGCATCGCATAGGCGAGCCGGTGGGTCCGTCCCCAGTACAGGAAAGACGGATCCGGCTGGATGGAAAACGGCTTTTCTGCAAGGCCGAAAAACTGTTCGTACATTACGTCGATGCTTTCACTGCGTCCGCCAGATGGTTTTGCAGCCTTGCGACAGGGTTCTTATAATTGCGAGAGAAGCGCGTCGACTTCGTCGGCGAAAGCGAAGCCGTCGCCGCCGAGGCTCAGCGCCTTTTCCAGGTTTTCCCGCGCGGCTCCCGCGTCGCCGTTTGCAAGTTGCGCCGCTCCGAGATGGTACCGCATCTCGGCGTTCTCCTCCGCGCCTTCAACCGCCTGCGACAGATATTCGATCGCCTTGTCATAGTCGCCGGCGCGATAATAAGCCCAGCCGACGGTGTCGCGGTAATAAGGGTTCTCGACGCTTTCGAGCGTCTTTGCGACCTCGAGCGCCCGCGCAACGCTCGCCGCGTCCTGGCGCATGTCGCTCGACAGGCTGACATAATTATTGGCGATGATGCGGTCATTGGGCCGCCTCTCGATGAGATCGCTGTAGAGCGCCAGCGCCCCTTCGCGATCGCCTGCATTGAGCAGCACGTCAGCCTTGAACACTTTGAGCGCGTCACTGTCCGGCGCGGCGCGAAGGCCGCGTTCGATCAGTTCGTTGGCGGCATCGCGGCGGCCCTCGGCGAGATAATGGCGATAAAGGAAATCATAAGCCGGCGCGCGATCGGGGTGGGTCTCCGTCGCTTTCACCAAGGCGCTTTCATATTTATCCTTATCGCCCTCGGCGAGGTAAATCCGCGCCAGGAGAAGTTGGGCGCCGTAATTTTCCGGATCAGCCTCGAGCATGCGGTTCAGGAGCTCTTCGGCTTCGCCGCTGCGCTCTTCGCGGATATAGGCGTCGACGAGCGCGGTGAGCGGCGCGCCGCTCAACGGCGCATCTTCATTTTGCGCCGAGAGCGTGTCGATCACGCTGCCATAGTCCTGAAGCCCCACATAAGCTGCGGACTTGATGGTCGATGCGAGCGCGTTGTCGCGATCCGCACGCTCGAGCATGGCGCCGACTTCTTCCGCGCCGCGCCAGTCCTGCTTTGCAAGCCGGATCGAGGCCAGAAGCCGGAGGTTGTCAACATCGCCCGGATGCACCGCAAGCGAATCCTTGAGCACTTCCTCCGCCCGGTCCTGATTCTTCCGGCGCAGGAGGAAACGCGCGAACTGCTGCGCGACATCTGCGTCTTTCTTGCTGGTCTCGAACGCCTTGGCGAGTTCAGCCTGCGCGAAGCTGAAATTGTCCTGGCGCTCGAACGCCGCCGCCATCAGGATCATAGCCCGATAGGTTTCCGGATTGTTATCGAGAACGGCGCGAAGATTGTTGATCGCCTGATCGTATTCTTCCGCTTCGACCTGAAACGCAGCACGGCGCAGCAGCGCCTCGGTGTTGTACTGATCGGCTGCGAGAATTTCATCGACCAGCGCGGCGGCCTCATCCTTCTTGCCTTCCGTAAACAGGATCGTCGTGATCTTGTTTTTCGCCTTCATGGAAACGTCGAGATCGTCGCTCGCGGCCAGCTTGTCGAGAATGGCGCGCGCTTTCTCATCCTGATCCAGCTCTGTGTAAAAATCCGCCAGCGCGAATTGCAGATCCTTGTTGTCCGGCTCTGCGTCAGCATAAGCGCGCAGCTTTTCTTCCGCGGCGCCGGCGCCTTCGCTGGCGTTAATGGCGCGAATGACATCCATCTTCGCATTGAGATTGGCCGGCTCAAGGGCGACGATGCCCTCAAGCTGTTCGCGGGCGCCGGCGAAATCGCCTTCGGTGATGAGTTCGTTGGCGTATACGCGGCGATAGGCGGACTGCTCGGGGAAAAGCTCGATCAGCTCCGCATAGGCGTCGCGCGCTTCTTCGGCGCGCCCCAGCGTTTTGAGCGCGTGAATGCGCAGCAATTGCAGCATGGCGACTTGCGGATTGATCTCCAGCGCGCGGTTCAGCTCGGCGAGGGCCTTTTCCCAGTCGCCGCCCGACGCATAATCCGTCACCCGCACCGTCACCGCTTCCGGATTGGCCGGGTCAACCGCGATCACTTCGTCTGCGAGCGCAATCGCGCCAGTGCTGTCGCCGATCTTCAGGAGGACGCCGGCCTTGAGGCTTTTCGCGCCGACATTGTCAGGCTCAAGCGCGAGCGCCTTCTCGGCCTCTTCAAGCGCCGTCGTTTCGTCGCTGCCGATGAGATACAACTTGCCGAGCTTCACATGCGCTTCGACGAGATTGGGATTGAGGCGAACAGCGCGCTGCAAGAGGCCGAACATCGCCTGGAAGTCCTGACGCTGCTCCGCAATTTCAGCGAGGCCCAACAGAGACGGCACATGCTCTTCATTGATCTTGAGCGCGTTCTGATACTGGATATAGGCCTTGTTGAGATCACCCTTTTCAAGGAATTCGGCCGCGTCGGAGGAATAGCGCTCGACTTTTTGCTCCGGCGACGCGCAGGCGGCAGCGAGCGCCAGCGCCGATACGGCGAGGAGCTGTGAAAGTCTGGAGCGCATTTTCCGGCCCGATTGCAGTTTATTCTTTGTTGTCGCCGTCATCATCTCACCCTTCTTATTCAGCATTTGGGTTTGCCACTGTTGGAACTTGGTTACAACGCCTGTCCTAAAGCGCCGCCTGGCGCATGCCGGGCGCTTCGTCATTGGCGCGCTCGCCTGCGGCCGCGCGGGCGTAATTCATTCTGTTCGCCCGGAAAAGCGATTCGAGGCGGCGGTTCGCGCCAGCCAGAGAAATCGTAGCGCTGGAGCGCGCGAGATGCTTCTCAAGCATCAGAACCTGACCCAGAAAGGCGCAATCCGCGGTTTCTACGCCCGAGAGATCAAGCCGGACCGGCCGCCCGCGGGCGGCGGCGGCGCGGAACGCCTCGCGCACCGGCTTCAACGCGCCGGACCCAAGCTGGCCTGAAAGCCGGATAAGGGTTTCGGAAGGCGTCAGAACGGTCTCAGCCTCAGCTGCGCCCGGCGCTGCCCGCGTCCTGCCCGCCTGAGGGAGAAGGCCCCGGAGCGCGAGGCCCGCCAGCGCGGCGCCGTCATCGAAATAGCGCCGCCATAAAGACGGCTCTTCCTTGATGCGCCACAGCCATTCGAGACCGGAGCGCCGCATCCATTCGGGCGCGCGGGCGACCCCGCCTGCGGTGAAGTCGACGACCGCGCCGAGATGAGCCGTCACCGGAGCCGTCAGCCGGTCCTTATTGCGCTCGATCCAGGCCTGGCCCTTGGCGGCGCCCAGCGCCACCATCACGAAATCCGCCTCGGTTGCATTGATCTTGGCGATCACCTCGTCGGAACTCATGCTTTCCACATCGCCGAAGCCGGGATTATGCCAGCCCACCGCTTCGACGCCGCCCTTTTCGCGATTGATCGCTTCGAATGCGGCCTCAGCGGCGCCGGGGCGTCCGCCGAAGAAAAAGACTTTGAGACGGCGGCCGGCAAAGGCCGGACGGCGGCGGAGCGCTTCGAAGAGATCGGAGCCCGCAACCCGCGAGGGAACCGGCACGCCGAGCATTTTCGCCATGGCGACCAGCGGCGCTCCGTCCGCAAGGCTGAGATCGGCGTTCAGAATATCGCGGCGCGCGCCTTCGTCTTTCATGGCGCGCACCAGGAAGTTCACATTCGGCGTAACGAAGGAGAGCTGGCGGCGGGTTCTGACCGCGTCGTCGATCGCGGCGACCGCGCGGGTGATGTCGACGGCGTCGACGGCGAGACCCATGAGACACCAGACATCGCGATCAAAGTCGTCCCGGCGCAGCGGCGCGACAGCGCCGGCGGGCTCGGGAAGTCCCGCGGTCTGGTTCAAAAGAGGATCACTCATGCTCATTTAAATTCGTATCTTCAGTTAACGCGTTAACGGCGTTTCAGTTCGAAACTGGGGCGCCGTAAACCAAGCCACGCTCAAGCGCGTAACGGTCTGTCAGCAAACCGCAGGCCAAATTCACCCCTTGCGTGTCTTTAAGAGTTTTTTTACCCCACAATACCGTGAAAATCATGGGTTTCCGGCGCAGCTTCCCGTCGGCGCCATCCGCCTGTTATATTGTAAGGAATTGTTACGCTTAATGTTTTTTGGATATATCAAGCTTAACAGGCGCGGGAAAACGTTAAGTCGCGCCGCCAACTATCCCGGAACGGGCCTTTACTTTGCGGACCGGCGCCGCAAATGATCCCGGCGCCGTTCTTGCTCACCTCAGCCGCAAAGCCGCGCCCAGAACGCGACGCCCATGATTAAGAGGCCGCCAGAGAGGCGCTCCTCGCAGAATTAGGAAACATCCGCCCGCCATGTCCGACACCAGCACCGCGCAGCCATCCTCCACAGGCGCAAGCTTTTCGCTTCCCCCGCTTTACCTGGCTGGCGCCCTCTCGGTCGCTACCGTGTTCGCCTTTTTCAACGGCATCGAGAACCTGTTCATGCGCTGGGGCGAGCAGCAGGAATTAAGTCACGGCTATTTCCTGCCGGTGATCGCAGGCTGGATCATCTGGGCGCGCCGCGACGCGCTGAAAGGCAGCCTCGGAAAGCCTGTGGCGCTGGGCCTCGCCGGCGTCGCTGTTTCTGCAATCGTCCTCATTCTGTCTGAGCTCACCGTCACCTCGCTGATGATCTTTCAGCATCTGGCGATGATCCTTCTCTTCTCATCGCTGGCGCTGGCGCTTGGCGGATGGAAGATTTTCTGGCTGACGCTGCTGCCGATCGGCTTCCTCTTGTTCATGGTGCCTCCGCCCTATTGGTTCATCACGATCCTGTCGCAGAATTTCCAGCTCTGGTCGTCACAGCTCGGCGTCTTTATGATCGAGCTTCTCGACATTCCCGTTTACCTTTCCGGCAACATTATCGATCTGGGCGACTATAAGCTTCAGGTCGCGGAGGCTTGTTCCGGGCTGCGTTATCTCTTTCCCTTTCTGAGCCTCGGATTCCTCGCCGCTTATTTCTTTCAAGCGCCTCTATGGCAGCGCGCCGTCGTCTTTCTGTCGACGATCCCAATCACCATCGTGATGAATTCTTTCCGGATCGCGGTGACTGGCCTCCTGGTTCAGCAATTCGGCCCCGAACAAGCTGAAGGCTTTATTCACATGTTCGAAGGCTGGGTGGTGTTCCTCCTCTGCCTTGCCTTGCTTTTCGGCATCATCGTCCTCCTCGCACGGCTTTCCGGCCGCAAATCCGCAAGGGACCTTCTGGGCATGCCGGATATCGAAGCGCAGCCTTCCGAGACTGCCTGGAGCGAGGATCGGTTCACCATTCATGCGCTGATCGCGCTCGTCATTCTCGTCGCCGCCGGTTCTTATGTGCATTTCGGGACGTCGAACATTCTGCGGGTGCCGGACCGGTCAGACCTTTCCGGTCTTCCCTATGAACTCGACGGTTGGAGAAGCGATGTTCAGGAAGTCGACGCCGACACCCTTAACGTACTGGGCGCCGACGACTTCCTCATCACCAATCTGCAAAATCCCGAAGGCGAGGCCTTCAACCTTTATATCGCCTATCTCAACATGCAGCGTCACGGCCATAGCTGGCACTCGCCGCGCCAGTGCATTCCCGGCGGCGGCTGGCAGATCGCCGAGCACGACTACGCCACGGCAACGCTCGAGAACGGCGAGACCTTCCGCTACAACCGGATCATTATCGAAAACCGCGGCGTGCGGCAGCTCGTTTACTACTGGTACGACCAGCGCGGGCGCAAAGTCGCCAACGAATTCGTCATGAAGTCGCTTTTGATCCTCGATGCGGTGAAGCTGCGCCGCACGGACGGCGCGATGATCCGGATCATGACGCCCATCGGCCGGGAAGAACTCGTCGGCGATGCTGAGGAGCGCCTGAACGGGTTCATGCGCACGCTCGACCCCATGCTGGACCCCTATATCCCTACCGCAGAGGCTCCGGCGACCCGGGAATTCGATCCGAACGACTAAAGCGGCGGTTTTGCCCGAATAATCCCGCCCTTTGCGCTGATTTCCTGCAAGGGGCGGTTTTTTTTCGGTTTTTCTTTTTTTTGCGCTTGCTAAACTCCGCTTCAGAAAGTCCACCTACGCTTCCGTGCGGGCGCGATCCGGCTTTCCGGCGAAACCGGGCAAGCGGCAGCCGTGTTGGAACCCCGCCCCAATGCGGCCGAGCGCCTTGAAAACGGCGCAATATTTGCAAATTAGGCGGGAACGGGGACGGGACGCGGCCCTCCCGGAAAAGAGCAGGACTCCCCTTATGGGCGAAGAATTTTCGTTAGAAGACATCTTAATCATTCTGAAACGCAGGTTTCTGGCCTTCGTCCTGCCGGTGATCGTGCTGGCGCCTATCGGTATTATCGCAGTGATGCTCCTGCCCGCGAAATACACCGCTCAAGGAACGATCCTGGTCGAATCCCAGCAAATCCCGACTGAATATGTGCGGTCCACGATTAACTCTTATGCGCAGGAGCGCATCTCGACGATCCGCCAGCGCGTCATGACCCGCAACCGGCTGCTCGAGGTCGCAGACGAATACGATCTCTTCCCACGGTCGCTTGGCCTATCCGAAAGCGAGCGCGTCAACCTGATGCGCAACCGGCTTCGCGTCGACCTCATCACCACTTCAGCCCAGGCCCGCAGCGCCGGCCGCGACAACACCGTCGCCTTCACCATTTCCTACACCGATCGTGACCCGAACAAGGCCTATCTCGTCGCCAACAAGTTCATCACCCTCTTCCTCGACGAAGACGTGCGCACGCGCACCGCCGGCGCGTCGAATACGACGGAGTTTTTCGAGCGGGAAGCAACGCGCCTCCGCGAGGCGGTGGCGAAGATGGAAGAGCGCGTCTCTGAGTATAAAGCCAACAACGCCGACGCGCTTCCCGAACATCTCAATATGCACCTCAACATGCTGGAGCGCGTCCGGAACACGCTCAGCAATGCCGAAGCCTCGATCACGCAGCTTGAAGAGGAGCGCCGTTTTCTTGAAACCCAGCTCATCAGCGGCACCAGCGGCGATTCGAGCCTTTCTAATGAGCTTGCAAGGCTCGAAGCGGAGCTTGCGCGCCTGCGCGCCACCTATCGCGACAATTATCCGGAAGTGATCGCCAAGCGGGAAGAGATCGCGTCGATCAAAGCCCGTATGGCGCCGAGCGAAGAGATCAGCCGCCTGCGCAACGAGCTCAGCAAGGCCGAAGACGAACTGACCGTGCTTGAGCGCGCCGAAACGCCCGACGAAGAAGCGATAGCGGCGGCGACGGCGAATATCGAAGTAGCGCGCAACGCCCTTTCCGACCGCATCGCCGAAGAGACGCGCAAGGGCACGCAGGATATCGCCGGCGTTCAGATCGAAGGCCGGATCGCTGTCATTGAAAACCGCATCCGCATGCTGACGAAACAGGCGGAAGCTGCCGCTGCGCAGATTGCGGATCTGGAGCAGCGGGTCGCCCGCACGCCGGAAGTGGAGCGCGGCATCGCCGCCCTCACCCGCGATTACGAGAACATGTTCCAGGAATACCAGGAAGTTCTCGCGAAACGCGGGGACGCCCAGCTTGCGGAAAACCTCGAAGAAAATCAGCAGGCGGAGAAATTTTCCATACTCGAGCCGGCGCTTCGGCCCGACAAACCCTCCAGTCCTGACCGTCCGAAACTCTTGGTGATGGCGATCTTCGGCGCGCTTGGCCTCGGCAGCCTTTTCGCCGGCGGTCTTGAACTGCTGCAGGCGCGCGTCCGCGGCCGCAACCACTTAACATCGGTGATGGCCGCCCAGCCGATCGCGGTGATCCCCTATATCTACAGCGAGAACGACAAACGCGGGCCTTTCCCGGCGTTCCGGCCGCCATCCCTCGGTCGCGGCAAACGAAAGGGCAGGAAAAAAGGCGCAGCCGCGCCTGACATCGCCCCAGAGCCGGCGCTGTGAACCCGTTGAAGAGAATTACAAGGTAAGGCGATCCCATGGACCGAATTCGCAATGCAGTCACAAGAGCGCGGCAGACGCGCGAAGGCGCGAGGCCCGAAGCCGCCGCCGCGCCGGCCGCCGCCATGCGGGCGCCTGCTCCGGCGTATGCCCCTGTCGCGGCCTCGCAAAGCGGCGATGCGTTGAACCTGCCTTCCGTGCAATGCAATTTCGACAATTTCGCCCGTAACCGGATCATCGCCAACGAACAGGACCCGGTCCTCAACGCCTATCGCGTGCTGCGAACCCGCGCGCTTCAGAAAATGGACGCGGAGGGATGGAAAACCATCGCCGTCGTCTCGCCCGGCTCGGGGGCTGGCAAAACCGTCACCGCCATCAATCTCGCCATCGCCATCAGCTCCAAGCCCGGCTCCCGCGCGACGCTTGTGGATCTCGATTTCTACCGGCCGAGCGTCGCCCGCTATCTCGGCATCACGGACGCGCCATCCTCTCTCGATTTCTTCGAGGGCAAATGCGCGGCCCACGATGTGGCCGTGCGCCCGGGCCTTTCCGATGTCGTGCTGATCGCCAATGAACGTGTGACCCGCCGCGGCGCGGAGCATCTCACCTCTTCCAAAGTTGACGAACTCATGGATATGGCGATCCATGATTTTGGCTCCCGCGTGGTGATTTTCGACATGTCCCCCCTGCTCGGTTGCGACGACACCATCGCCTTTCTACCCAAGGTTGACTGCGTTCTTCTTGTGGCGGCCAGCGGCGACACCAGGGTCGAGGATCTGAAGGAAGCCAAGCGCATCCTCGGCAAATCCAACATGCTCGGCTCAGTCCTCAACAAGGCCCCGGCCGCTTTCATGCCCAATCAGTATTACTGACCCAACTGCCGGCAGGGCCGGCCCTCCGCGCGGGCGGGAAAAAACACTTCCCTGCCGCGCACCGCGCTTGAAGCGGAGCCGTAAACTAACCAGTATAGTGAACCGTGAAGGATTTATTCATCGAATAGGTCTTTAACTCCCTGTTATCCATCTTCGCCAAGAGCCGGCATCATGAATGTGTCTCAATCCGTAAAGCTTGCCGGCGTCTTCATCGCCCTGATTGTCCTCTATTTTCTTGTGCGCGGCCTCTTCGGCGGCGCGCCCGAAACCGCGCCGGATGCGGCCGCGGCGGAGGAGTTTACGGTCGTGGTGGACACCATCAGCCCCGAAGAGTGGCGCGACCAAGTCGTGGTGCGCGGGCGCACGAAGGCCGAGCGCAAGGTGATCGTCCGCGCCGAGACGAGCGGCGTCATCGCCGATACCCCGGCGGCCCTCGGTTCGCTCGTGTCCGAAGGCGATGTTCTCTGCCGGCTCAATGTCGACGCGCGCCAGGCGCAACTTGCCGAAGCGCGGGCCGCACAAGCCAAGGCGCAGCTCGATTACGACGCCGCCGCGAAACTGAGCGAAGGCGGCTTCCGTTCCGAAACGGCGGTCGCATCGGCGAAGGCCGTGCTCGATCAGTCGGCGGCGGCGCTCGAACGCGCGCGCGTCGAACTCGACAAGACCGAAATCAAGGCGCCCTTCGACGGCGTATATGACGAACGCCATGCCGAAGTCGGCGCCTTGCTGAAAGTAGGCGATCCGTGCGCCACCGTCATTAAGCGCTCGCCTTTCCTCGTCGTGGGCGCCGTCTCAGAGCGCGATGTCTCGAAAGTCCGTCAGGGCGATCGCGGGCGCGCGCGCCTCGCCACCGGCGAAGCCATAGACGGCGTGGTGCGCTTCGTCGCGTCGAGCGCCGATCCTGCGACGCGCACTTTCGACATCGAACTTGAAGTTCCGAATGAGGACGGTCTCCTGCGCGACGGCGTCACCGCCGAATTCATGGTCTTCGCCGAGGAAAGAAGCGCTCATCGCGTTCCCCGCGCCTCTCTTGTCTTGAATGACGAAGGCGAAATCGGAGTGCGCAGCCTCGATGATAACAACATCGTCGTCTTCACGTCCGTGCGCCTTATCGGCGAAACGCCGTCCGGCGTATGGGTTGCGGGGCTTTCGGGCGATGTGCGCCTGATTGTCGGCGGCCAGGAATATGTGACGGCAGGACAAACGGTCAGCGCCGTTCCCGCTGAAAAGGCGGGCGCATGACCGGGCTTATCGACGCCGCCTTTTCTCGCACGCGCGTTGTCATGACAGCCCTCGCCGTCATGGTTTTTTTTGGCCTTCTCGCCTATCGCACAATCCCGCGCGAAGCCGATCCCGACGTGCCGGTGCCCATTGTCGGCGTCACCATTCCCCTGCCCGGCATCTCGCCGGAGGACGGAGAGCGTCTCCTCGTGCGGCCGGCGGAGCTGGAGCTTCAAAATGTCGAGGGCTTAAAACAGATTGACGCCTTCGCTTATGACAGCGCGGCGCAGTTCATCCTTGAATTCCAAGCGACCGTGGACATCGATCAGGCTGTGCTCGATGTGCGCGAGGCGATCGACCGCGCGAAATCCGAATTTCCCGCCGAAGCCGAGGAGCCTGTCGTTCAGGAATTCAACGCGCAGACGCAATTCCCGATCCTGACGACGATTATCTACGGCAATGCGCCGGAGCGAGCGCTCTTGCAGGTTGCGCAGCGCCTAGAGGACAAGCTCGAAAGCATATCCGGCGTGCTTGAAGCCAAGCTCACCGGCTCCCGCGAGGAGTTGCTGGAAGTCATCGTCAATCCGGAAACGCTCGAATCTTACGGCCTCACCGAACTCGAAGTCATTAACGCTGTGACCGCGAACAACCAGCTTGTGACGGCAGGCTCCATCGATCTTGGCGACGGCCGTTTCACCGTGAAGGCGCCCGGCCTTGTGCGCAACGCCGCCGATCTCGCCTCGACTCCGGTGCGCGTCAGCGGTGACAATGTGGTCACCATCGGGGACATCGCGTCAGTGCGGCGCACCTTCAAAGACCGCGAAGGCTACGCCATTTTCAACGGCAATCTCGCGATCGGCGTCGAAATTTCGAAACGTTCCGGCTTCAATATCGTCGAAACGATCGAAGAAGCGCGGCGCGTTATCGAAGAGGAATCGAAAACCTGGCCCGCCACGATCAAATACGAATATACGAGCGACCAGTCCGTTTTCGTCAAGGACAGCCTGGGCAATCTGACGTCCTCCGTTCTGACTGCTATCCTCCTTGTCATGATCGTCATCGTCGCCGCGCTGGGGCTGCGCTCGGCTTTGATGGTGGGCATCGCCATCCCGTCGACATTCCTTATGGGATTTCTTCTGCTTGCTGCGTTCGGCTACACGCTGAACATGATGGTCATGTTCGGCCTGCTCCTCGCCGTGGGCATGCTGGTCGACGGCGCGATCGTCATCGTCGAATACGCCGACCGGCGCATGGCGGAAGGCGCGCCTCGGCGTGAAGCCTATCTCGAAGCGTCAAAGCGCATGTTCTGGCCGGTGATCACCTCCACCGCGACCACCCTCGCCGCCTTTGTGCCGTTTCTCTTCTGGAAGGATACGGTGGGCGAATTCATGAAATTCCTGCCGCTGACCATGATCTTCGTTCTGACCTCGTCGCTTTTGGTGGCGCTGGTGTTTCTCCCCGTCATCGGCTCGCTTTTCGGCATTCCGGAGTGGATGAAGAAGAAACTCCATCTTAAAGGAAAAACCGAAAGTCCTGAAAAGAAATACGAAGTCGACGAGATCGACCCGACGAAACTGGATGGGCCTATCGCGACTTATGCGCGAATATTGAAAGAACTCGTGCAACGCCCGCTTCTTGTTGGCGTCGCCGCCATCGCCGTCGTTTTTATCTGTATTTCGTCTTTCATCGCTGCCGCGCCGGAAGTGGAGTTCTTCATCCGCAATGATGAAGACCAAGCCAATATTCTCGTGCTCGCAAGAGGCAACCTCTCCTCAGAGCAGAAAATCGACATCGTCAAGGACATCGCCGCGCGCGTCGAAGATCACCCGGCGATAAAGCATATTTACATCCAGACCGGTCCGGAACTCGCCCGCGGCCGGGAAACGCCCGTGGAGACGATCGGCCAGATCGGTGTCAATTTGATCGACTACACCGAGCGCGAACATTCCTATGTCGTGCTCGACCAATTGCGCGAGCGTGTGCGCGGCGTGCCCGGCGTTCACGTCGAAGTGCGCCAACGCGAGCCCGGCCCCCAGGTCGGCAAGGATGCGCAGGTTGAAATTTCCTCGCCCGATTTTGACGCCATGGTCGCCGCGGCGAAAAAGACGCGCGCCTTCGTCGACACATCGACCATCGTGGTCGATGGTCAGCAAGTGCCCGCTTATATGGATCAGGAAGACACCCTGCCACTGCCGGGGATTGAGTGGTCCATCGAAATCGACCGCGCCCTTGCGGGGCGGTATGGGCTAACGGTTCAGCAGGCCGGCGCCGTCCTGCAGCTTGTCACCGATGGATTGCTCGTGGACAAATATCGTCCGCAGGATGCTGACGACGAGGTCGACATCCGTGTGCGCTATCCGGAAGAAAACCGCAACATCTTCTCGCTCGATCAGGTTCGCGTACAGACGCCGCAAGGGTCGGTGCCGCTCTCCAATTTCGTCTCGCGCGTGCCCAAGCCCCAGGTCGACCGCATCATCCGCCGCGACGGCGCGCGCATTATCGAAGTCAAGGCGAACGGCAATACGCGTTTTCAAGGTCATGAAGTGAGTCAGGATCGCGCCATCAGCCATCTGAAAGACTGGCTCGAAACCGGCGCGCTCGGTCCGGACGTCACCTGGGTGATGCGCGGCGCGGACGAGGAAACGGCCGCGGCGGCGAGCTTCTTCCAGAACGCCATGCTGGCGGCGCTGTTCATGATCGCCATGATCCTGCTCCTGGAATTCAACAGCTTCTATCACGCCGCACTGACGCTCAGCGCCGTCATCCTTTCGGTTTTTGGCGTGTTGTTATCCATCGCCGTCACCGGACAATATATCTCGGTGATCATGACGGGCACCGGCATTGTCGCGCTTGCCGGCATCGTCGTGAACAACAACATCGTCCTCATCGACACCTATCAGTATCTGCGGCGCAAGGGCCTCTCCGTCGAGGATGCGGTCGTCAGAACCGCGGCGCAGCGCATCCGTCCCGTGCTGCTCACCACCGCAACCACAATCCTCGGGCTGCTGCCCATGGTCTTCGAGATCAACGTGAACTTCGCCGCGGGGACAATCACCCACGGATCCTCGACGTCCGACTGGTGGGTGCTGCTCTCGTCCGCGGTCGTTTACGGCCTTGCTTTCTCGACCGTCTTAACGCTTGTCTTGACGCCGGTGATGCTCGCGGCGCCGACAGTGCTGCGCAACCGCGCGCCGGCGGCGGCAAGCTGGTGCAAAAGCCGGTTCGGCTGGGTCAAGGACAAGCTGGGCGCCGGAAAACCGTCGTCGATTCCCGCACCAGCCGCAGCGGAAGACTCAGATCGCGACGTTCCGCACGCGGCGGAGTAAAAGACGCGGTTAATTCGCGCCGTCTTCCTCGTCTTCGGTTTCCCCGACATCGGGCACGTCAAAAATCTGGCCCGGATAGATGAGGTCTGGATTGCGGATCTGCGCCGCATTCGCTGCATAAATGATCGTGTACTGCGCGCCTTCGCCATAAGCGCGCCGGGCGATGCGCCACAGGCTGTTGCCCGGCTGCACGATCACGCGGCCGTCGCGCAGATCGATGTCCTCCATCCGGGCGCGCTCGAAGGGGAGTTCGATCGCATATTCCGGACGGCCCGATTCATCGAGCTGAATGACCAGAAGGTCGTAAACGCCCGGCGCGATCTGGGCTTCCGGCGCAATGGTCCAGCGGCCCTCGTCATTGGCGGCGACGCGGCCGATCAATTGCCGGTTGATGTAAAGCTCCACCACCCGGCCCGGCGTGGCGCGCCCGGAAAAGATCACCGCGCCGGCGTCGTCATAGTCGATGACGTCAAGGGACAGGGGCCCGAGGCCTTCCGGCCGTTCGCTCGGATCCTGCAACACTTCCGTCGCGCCGCCCGGCGTCGTGCGCAGCACCAGCGGCAGATCGCCCTCGCGTTCCGGCACATAAATGACGATGGTGTCTTCCGAACGGACCACCGTGCCGTCCTCAGTGCGCATGGAAAGGCTTAACTCAACCGGCCCTGCATCGAGCGGCGTGTCCGTCGCGATCACCCAGGAGCCGTCCGGCTCTGCAGGAACTTTTGCGAGCTCTTCTTCGTTTGCATAAATCGTCACTTCCGAGCCGGGCTTGGCGCGCCCCGCAATGACGGCGTAACCTGTGCGGTCAACGCGCACGATATCGAAACTCGGCAACGCCGGCTCCGCGGGCGTCTCGGTTTCAGGTTCTTGCGCATCGGGCGACGCTGGCTCTACGGTCTCTTCGCTGGGGCCTTCAATGATCTTGAATCGCTCCGCCGCTTTCCAGCCGATGAAGCCCAGAACGATCAGTAACACGATGATGATGATGACCCGCATGGCAGACCGCTCCTTAACGTTTTGGCGCCAGCTTAGATGATACTTTACCCATAGGTAAATCCGCGTACAATGCCACCCCAACAACAAGAAACGTGTAAGATCATGAAATCATTATGTGTTTATTGCGGGTCGCGGCCCGGTAACGATCCTTCCTTTCAAGAAGCCGCCATCGCCGTCGGAAGAGAAGCCGCCAGGCGCGGCTGCCGAATTGTTTACGGCGGCGGCAAGCTCGGCCTGATGGGCGCAACGGCGGGCGCGGCGCGCGACGCCGGCGGCGCGGTGTTCGGCGTCATTCCGGATTTCCTGGTGGAGATGGAGGGCGTCCTTGAAGGCGTCGACCACAAGATCGTCACCAACATGCATGAACGCAAAATGATGATGTATGAGGAGTCGGACGCTTTTCTGACGCTGCCCGGCGGCATAGGCACGCTCGAAGAACTCGTCGAAGTCGTGTCCTGGGCGCGTCTCGGCCTACACCGCAAACCGATCCTCGTGCTCGACATCAACGGGTTCTGGGCGCCTTTAAAGGAGTTGCTCGGTCACTTCGTCGAAAAAGGTCTCGCCGACAAGAATCTCGTCAACGATCTGAAATTCGTGAAAACCGTCGAGGACGTTTTCGAAACGGCGGAAAACATGTCGCTGCGCGCTCGGGCATAATCCTTTTACGCGCGTTCTCCGCGTAACCGAGCTCTTGCTTTTTCAGAGCCGATCAGGGGAAAGATCGCCGCCATTTCGGGCCCGCGCTGGCGGCCCGTGAGCGCAAGACGCAGCGGCATGAAGAGGTTCTTGCCTTTTGCGCCGGTCTTTTCCTTCACCGCATTAGTGAACGCTTCCCAGCTACCGCCGTCGAGCGCATCAGGCACCAGTTCCGATGCGGCCCTAGCGAACTCGGCGTTCTCGATCACCGGATCGACTTCGCCGTCGATAACCTCGACCCACTCAGCGGCGTCTTTCAGCCGGGTGATGTTGCCTTTTACCGCTTCCCATAAGGCTTCGCCGACGCCGAGCGGCGCCAGCCGGTCGACGACTTTTGCATAAGGCGTCTCGTGCAGGATCTTAGCGTTCAGCGCCTCAAGCTCGACCATATCGAACCGCGCCGGCGCGCGGCCGATGCGCTCGAAGTCGAAGCTTTCGGCAAGCGCCTGCAAGTCGGTTTGCGGCAGCACCGGATCAGCGGTGCCGAGTTTCGCCAGCAAGCTTGTAATCGCAGCGGGTTCGAGCCCGTCCTCTCGCATCGCCTCGATGGAAAGCGAGCCAAGCCGTTTCGACAGCCCCTGCCCGTCGGCGCCGACCAGCAGCGAGTGATGCGCAAATTCGGGCGGTTCGCCGCCAAGCGCCCGGATGATCTCGATCTGCACGCCGGTATTGGTGACGTGATCCTCGCCGCGCATCACATGGGTGATCTTCGCATCGATATCGTCGACGCAGCTCGGCAGGGTGTAAAGATACATGCCGTCTTCGCGGATCAGCACCGGATCGGACACGCTCGCCGTCTCCACCGTCGTCTCGCCGCGAATAAGATCGTTCCACTTCACCGGCGTCTGCGACAGCTTGAACCGCCAGTGCGGCTTGCGGCCTTCCGCTTCATACTCCGCTTTCTGCGCATCGGTGAGCGCCAGCGCGGCGCGGTCATAGACCGGGGGCAGGCCCCGGGCGCGCTGGATCTTGCGCTTGCGGTCGAGCTCTTCGGCGGTTTCGTAGCAAGGATAGAGCAGTCCGTCGGCGGTCAGCTTGTCGCGCGCCCAGTCATACCGGTCGAAGCGGGCCGACTGGCTGAAAGTCTCGTCATAATTAAGACCGAGCCAGGCGAGGTCCGCGCGGATGCCGTCTTCAAACGCTTTCGTGGAACGCTCCAGATCGGTATCGTCGATTCGCAGCACGAAAATCCCGCCGGATTTGCGGGCGAAGAGCCAGTTCCACAGGGCGGCGCGCACATTGCCCACATGGATTTTCCCTGTAGGAGACGGCGCGAAGCGGACTTTGACGTTCATGGGGGTCCTGAAGGCTGAAAAAGCGACGCCTTAGCCCTTCGCCGCAGCCGGGTCAAACGCTCTCCCCCACCGGTTAACACCTGCGGCCCTGAACTTGAAAGTAAGGGGCCTAACCGGCCCGTTTCCCTAGTTTGAGGCCGACAGGAGAGTTCAAGTGTCCCGCATTAAGACAATTTTCGCCGCCCTCGCCCTCAGCATCGCCGCGCCTGGCCTCGCGCAGGCCGCCACCGTGTCGATCCGTGACAATCCGGACAATGGCGGGTCGGTCTTCGCCACAGGCTTTAACCGCTCGTTTTCAATCCAGTATGAGGGCAACAACCGCTCCGTTCAGGCTGGGGTCTTTTCCCTGCAATATAACGAGGGCGACGGCTGGGTCGATTTCAACACCTTCTGTCTCCAGCTTTCGGAATATCTGTCCCTGCCGCGCGATCACGAGCGGGTCGCGGGCGTGGAATATTTCGCATCCGCCGATGACCGCAACGCGCTCGGCGTTCTCTACGGGTCGCTGATGACGACCGATTACGTCTTCAAGAACGCCACCACCGCCGCCGCGGCGCAAGCGGTGATCTGGGAGATCGCCGAAGACGGCGCTTCCGCCTTCGATCTCGCCGCCGGCGATTTCAAATTGTTTACCGCCGCCGTCCTCACCGAGGCGAACGCGCTCTGGGCGCTGATCATTTCCGGCGATTTCGCCTCGTCGTCATTCGACGTTTTCGCGGCTCGCGGCACGCAGGATCTCATCACGTCGAGCGTGCCCATCCCAGGCGCCTTGCCGCTTCTTCTTTCCGGCCTCGCAGGCTTCGGCTTTGCGAGCCGCAGACAGCGCCGCACCGCATAAAGTTTTCCGTGGGGGAAAAAGCAGGATGCGCCCAGTGGGCGCTTCCGGGGGAAAGAAAAGGCCGGGCAAAGCCCGGCCTTTTTATTTTTCGCGGCTCGTCATAAACGCATCAAGCAATTCAAAAAAACGAACTTCGGATTTCGCCGTCGCATGAATGCGATGGGGTGCGCCTTCTACGAGCTCCACTTTCGCGTCAGGATTTGTCTCCAAAAACCGCTTCGCATGTTCCGGCATGAAGCCGGGGCCCAGCGCCGGGTCCGCCTGCAACACCATTGACGGAACTTTGAGCAGCGTGCCGCCGTCGAAACTTTCGAAAACCACCGTCGTTTTCGCCGGCGTCCAGCATTCAGGGTCCTGACGCATCAGTCCCGAGGCGGCGCTGAGGATGTGGCGCGGGTTCATATGATCCGCCTGCACGCCGCCCTGGGGCGCCGGCGCATTCGCCGCCGCGTCGATATAGTCGCCAAGCCCCGCGCCTCTCGCCTTGATCGCGATCAGCATTTTCTGAACGGCGTCGAAGCGTTTATCGTTGCCGGACTTCGCAAACTCCGCCGCCTCGCCGAAATAATAAGGCGGGTCTTCCATGAAGAGCGCCTTGAGAAACGGATGCGGGCCCTGCGCTAGATAAGCCCCCGTCACCGCGCCAAGAGAGTGGCTGACAATGATCGTGGGCCTGCGGATAAAATCAAGCGCTGCGGCCGCATCGGCGGCGTAATCTTCAATAAGATACGACCCCGCACGATCCGAATCCCCGTGCCCGCGAAAATCCAGCGTCCACACCTGATAACGGTCTTCATACCGGCGGACCGTCTCCTCCCAGGTGTCGCGCGATCCCGCGATGCCGTGCAGGCACAACACAGGCGATGCGCCCTCGGCGCCGTAAACGGACGCGGCGAGATCGAGAGAACCGTTTTTGATGGTGAGATCGGTCATAGAAAATTCTTCACGCGCATTTGTTGCGCAACCTAACCTAGCTCCGGAATGTGCAAACGCCAATCCGCAAGACGCCATTCATTTATTGCTAGTCCGCGCATTTTTCCGCCCTTCGCGCGTCCATCACCAAACTCTCACAATTCTAAAACAAAAGCGTCATCCCAATCTGCTTAATCGCCGTCGGGGAATCGAATCTCTCTCAAGGAAAGTTGGGGTATGTTTAAGAAACTGTCAGTCAGCACGCTTGCGCTCATCATCGGCGCAGGCCCGCAAGCCTATGCGCAAACGCAAACGGAAGCCGCCGCCGAAGCGGACACCGTCATCGTCACCGGCACCCGCGTCGAAGGGCGCACAGCGTTCGACAGCCTTGCGCCAGTCGACGTCATCTCAGACGAGGCGCTCGATCTTACGGCGTCCGATGAAATCATGGATTCGCTGGCGCAGCTGACGCCGTCTTTCAACGTGCAGCGCCTGCCGCTCAATGACGGTCTCATCTTCGTGCGCCCGGCGCGGTTGCGCAATTTGTCGCCCGATCACACGCTGGTGCTGGTCAACGGCAAGCGCCGTCACCGCTCCGCTCTCCTTGGCTCCAACGGCGCGCAGTCGCCGGACCTTGCGCAGATCCCGTCTTTTGCGGTGAAGCGCATCGAAGTCCTGCGGGACGGCGCCTCGGCGCAATATGGCTCAGACGCCATCGCCGGCGTCATCAACATCATCCTCGACGATGAGCCGGGCCTCAGCGCTTTCGGTCAGTACGGCCAGTATTATGAAAATGACGGCGACCAGTATCGCGCCGGCATCCAGGGCGGCCTCGCCGGCGAGTTCGGCTTCGTCAACGCCACCTTCGAATATTCCGACTCGGCGCGCACTTCGCGCACGCGCCAGCGCCCCGACGCTATCGCCTTTCAGGAGGCCAATCCCGACATCGACGTGCCGAACCCTGTGCAGAACTGGGGCCAGCCGGAGCGCACCTCTTACCGCTTTGCCGTCAACAGCGCGTTCGATGCCGGCTTCACTGAACTCTACGCCTTCGGAACCTATGGATGGGGAACGGGCGTTTCCGATTTCAACTGGCGCAATCCGGCGAGCAGCAGCGATTACCGCGACACGACCGTTTTCCCGGGCTTTAACTTCAGTGAAGTGTTTCCCGCCGGTTTCGCGCCGCAATTCGGTCAGGACGACGAAGACTATTCGATCAATGGCGGCCTTCGCAGCAATGGCGAGGGCGCGTTCAGCTATGATGTGAGCGCGAGCCACGGCCGCAACGAAATTGAGTATTTCATCTACAACACCATCAACGCCTCGCTCGGACCGGACAGCCCAACCTCGTTCAACCCGGGCTCGCTCATCCAGAGCGAATTCAACGTCAATATCGATTTCGGCTACGAATGGGACGCCGGCGTTTTCGCGGGCCCCGTCAACATCGCCTGGGGCGGCGAGCGGCGCGAAGAAACATACGAGATCGTCGCCGGCGACCCCGCTTCCTACGCCATCGGACCGGGCGCAGCGGAGGGACTTTCTTCCGGCTCCAACGGCTTTCCTGGCTATTCCGAAGCGCAGGCCGGCGAATTCGACCAGACGAGCTACGCCGCTTATGTGGACGTTGAAATCCCGCTCACCGATTTCTGGACCGTGGGTCTTGCGGGCCGTTACGAAGACTACAGTGAATATGGCGACAGTCTCGACGGCAAGATCTCGACACGCCTTGAAGTGACGCCGAACTTCGCGTTCCGCGCCACGGCCTCCACCGGCTTCCGCGCGCCGACGCCAGGCCAGCTCTTCTCAGAGCGCACCTCGCAAGGCCTCGACACGGTAACGCTCAACATCTTCACCGCCGGCCGGTTCAGCCCGCAAGGGCCGGTAGCCGATGTCATCAATCAGCGCGCCGATGCGGATATCCGCGCGCTCGAAGCCGAAGAATCTGAAAACTACACCGCCGGCTTCACCTTCCGTCAGGGCGGTCTTACGACGACGGTAGACTTCTACCAGATCAACATCTCCGACCGCTTCGGCACGTCGCAGACCTATGTTCCGACAGCGGAAGAACAGGCGGAGTTCGTGGCGCTCGGCGTCCCGGGCGGCGAAGGCATCACCCGCGTCAACTTCTTCCAGAACGATTTCGACACGCGCACTCGCGGCGTCGATGTCGTCACGACTTATTCCATGGCGGCGGGTCCGGGCGATCTCACCCTCACCGGCGCCTATAACTACAACACGACGAAAGTCACCGGCGGCGATCTTTCTCTCGACGAGACAAGCCGCGTCCGCTTCGAGGAGCAATTGCCGAACCACACCGCGACGGCGTCCGCCAACTACTCCATTGGCGCGTTCGATCTGATGGCGCGCGCGCGTTATTATGGCTCTTGGACGGACTTTTCCTTCAACGCCATGGGCGACATCTTCCAGGAGTTCGGCGGCGAAGTGTTCTTCGATCTCGCAGCAACCTATCGCCTGACGGACCAGTTCTCCATCCGCGCCGGGGCGGAGAACATTCTCGACACTTACCCGGACGAAGCGGAGTTCCAGGCCAATCGCGGCCTCATCTATTCGCGCAACGCGCCTTACGACACCGACGGCGGCTTCTACTACGTTCGGTTCGACGTCAAACTGTGATAGCCTTTACGGCATGAAAGCATCACGACGCACCTTATTGAAAGGCGCCGCCGCATTGGCGGCGCCTTCTTTCGCCGGAGCCGCGCTCGCGGCCCCTTCCCGCCCCTCCGCCGGCGCGGACGACGAGGCCTATTGGCGCGAAGTCGCAAAGGCCTATGACGTCAAGAAAGACATCATCAATCTCGAAAACGGCTATTGGGGCGTCATGGCGCGCCCAGTCGCCGAGCGCTATCTGGAAAACGTCAAACGCGTCAATCACGACAACTCGTTTTACGCCCGCCGGTCCTGGGGCGAGGACTACCGCGCGGCGGTCGCGCAACTCGCCGCGGCGCTTGGCGCGCGTGAGGACGAAATCGCCATCACCCGCGGCGCGACGGAAGCGCTGAAAGGCCTTATCGCCGGATACAATAAGTTAGAGCCCGGGCAAGCGGTGATGTATGCCGATCTCGATTATCCCGAGATGATCGTGATGATGGACTGGCGCGCGCGTGAAAGCGGCTGCGACGTTGTCAAACTCTCGATCCCCGAGCCGTCGACTCATGACGGTCTCGTCGCCTTCTATAAAAAGGCGCTGGAAGACAATCCGTCGGTGAAGCTGTTGCTGCTCACCCATATCTCGAACCGCACCGGCCTCGCGATCCCCGTGAAGGAGATCGTCGCCATGGCGCGCGCAAAGGGCGTCGACTGCATCGTCGATGCGGCCCATTCATGGGGCCAGATGGATTTTACAGCGGACGACATCGGCGCGGATTTCGTCGGTTACAATCTGCATAAATGGATCGGCGCGCCCATCGGGGCCGGCATGATCTATATCCGCAAAGGCCGTCTCGATGACATCAGCCTCGATCCCGGCGCGCCGGAGTATGATCAGGGTCGCGTTTCGGGCCGCATCCATACGGGCACGGTGGATTTCGCGGCGGTGCTGACGCTTCCCGAGGCGCTCAAGTTTCACCTCGATGTGGACCCGGCGGCGAAGGCCGCACGGTTTTCCTATCTCAGGAATCTCTGGGTCGAGGCGTCGCGGGGCCTCCCCGGCCTGCAAATCCTGACGCCGGACGATCCGCGCCTGCACGCGGCGATCACCTCGATCCGGATGGAGGGCAAGACGACGCCGGAGGACAACATTGCCCTCTCGAAACGGCTGTTCGACGAATTCAACATCTTCACCGTGCACCGCGTCGGCGTCGCAGCGGGCGCCTGCGTCCGCGTCACGCCGTCGCTTTACAATTCGCCGGAGGATGTGATGGCGCTGGCGAAGGCGTTGAAGGTGATGTGCGGCTAACCTAGCCGTTAGAACTGATTGTGAGTGCGTCTTTAGCCGTCCGAATATTCGCCGCCAAGCTCTGCAACACACTCTTTAATGTACGGAACAAATCCCTTACCGTAGTCTCCAGATATGCTGTAGCGCCCATAAATTTCCACGCGATCACTGTAAAAGCGCGTGGCGAAATAAGGGACGCCTGTCTCCGTTACGCTACCGCCTGGCAATGCCAACGCCCCCTCAGCGTAAGCCTCAATGACAGAATACTCCCCCACTTCTTTCGCGTAGAATGAATACGCGGATTTCTCATCAAACTTCGCTTGTGCGCATGAACGAAGGTCATTGCGATCAGCACCAGTATAAGAAACAACATAACTGGGGTCGCCGGATTGAATGCTTTCCATCGTGGTGCATCCGGCAATCGCAATGGTGGAAAGAGAAACAAACAGAACATTCTTCTTTTGCATCCTGGCCTCCCTTAAATATCGCCTCGGCCAGACAGTAAATCTGAAAATCAACGATCCCGCCAGCCATTCGTAATCGGATAGCGCCGGTCTCTTCCGAAATTGACGCTTGCGACTTTCGGGCCCGGCGGCGCCTGGCGGCGTTTATATTCCGCCACATAAAGAAGATGTTCGACGCGGCGCACAGTCGCCTCGTCATAGCCCTTGGCGACGATGTCGCGGACGGCCATTTCTTTTTCGACGAGCATTTCCAAAATCGGGTCGAGCACCTCGTAAGGCGGAAGAGAATCCTCGTCCTTCTGATCGGCGCGCAATTCCGCCGAGGGCGGCTTCGTAATGATCCGTTCCGGGATGACTTCGCCCTTGGGGCCTTTCAGCTCCGCCGCGTGATGCGCGTTGCGCCAGCGGCAGAGGGCGAAGACCTCCATCTTGTAGAGGTCTTTTAAGGGATTGAAGCCGCCATTCATGTCGCCATAGAGCGTCGCGTAACCGACGGACATTTCCGACTTGTTGCCGGTCGTCAGCACCATGTCGCCGAACTTGTTGGAAAGCGCCATCAGGAGAACGCCGCGCAGACGGGATTGAATGTTTTCTTCCGTCACATCTTTCGGAAGATTGTCGAAGGCGGAGCTGAGCATTTTATCGAACGCCTCGACCCCCGGCTCGATCCCGATAGAGCGATAGGAAACGCCGAGCGCCCTGGCGCAGGCTTCCGCATCCTCAAGGCTTTCTTTCGACGTGTAGCGCGAAGGCATCATCACGCAGTGAACCGCGTCAGCGCCCAGCGCATCCACCGCGATGGCGGCGGTGAGCGCCGAATCGACGCCGCCGGAGAGGCCGATGACGACGCCCTTGAACCGGTTCTTGGTGACGTAATCGCGCACGCCCATGGTGACGGCGCGATAGATCATCGCCTCGCCGCCGACCCATTGCGCTTCAGGACCTTCGATGCAGGCCCACCCGGCCGCGTCTTTCCGCCAGCGGGTCAGCGCGACGGTTTCTGCAAATTGCGGCGCGCGGAACTGCACGACGCCGGCGCTATCCATCACGAAACCGGCGCCCTCGAACAGAACCTCGTCCTGTCCCGCAAGCTGGTTGACGAAAATCAGCGGCCGGTCCGTCGCCGCGACGCGCGCGCGCGCCGCCATGGTGCGTTCTTCAAGCGCGGTTTTGCGGAAAGGCGAGCCATGCGGCACGATGAACAACTCCGCGCCTTGCGCCGCAAGATGTTCGCCGGCGCCCGGCAGCCACATATCCTCGCAGATCATCAGACCGAGCTTCACGCCCTTAAACTCCGTCGCGTCGGGATAATGCGCGCCCGGCGTGAACCGGCGCGGTTCGTCAAAGACGCCGTAATTGGGGAGCCGAACCTTGTCGCGCCGCGCGGCGATGTTGCCGTCGCTTAAAAGAAACGCCGAATTGTAAAGCGCGTCGCCTTCGCGCCAGGGCGAGCCGACGATCATCGCCGGGCCGCCGTCGGCGGTTTCCTTCGCCAGCCGCTCCACCGCCTCCATGCAGGCGCGCTGATAGGCGGGCTTTTGCACGAGGTCTTCAGGCGGATAGCCGGACACGACGAGTTCGCAGAACACCGCGAGATCGGCGCCCTGCGCCGCCGCCTCTTGCCGCGCTTTCAGGATGCGCGCGACATTGCCGTCAATGTCGCCGACGACGGGAGCGATCTGGCAGAGCGCGATGGCGAGGCTTTGGGTCATCTTTCCCATTTATGCTCTTTTTGAGCACATGTGAAGGCCTTCATTCTGCGGCCTCCTCTATCGCGTGCATGTCCTCATCGGAAAGGCCGAAATGGTGGCCGATTTCATGAACGAGGACGTGGGTGACGAGGTCTTCCAGCGTGATCTCCCCGTCCTCGCGCCATTCGGCGATGATGGAGCGGCGGTACAAGTGCACATGGTTCGGCAGAGCGTCCTCCGCGGCGGCGAATTCGACGCCTTCAAAGAGACCGGACAAATCCAGGGGATCGTCAATGCCCATCTCGTCGAGGATCTCCCGCTCCGCTTCGTCGGCCACATGGATCACCACATTGCCGCAAAGCGCGCGAAACGCCGCCGGCAGCCCCGCATAGGCGTCGCGCACGAGACGGTCGAAACTTTCTAGATCGGGCTCCGTCACCGGGCGGCTTCTCCGCCGCTGTCTTCGGGAAAACCGACCGCGTCATAGATTTCCTTAAGCACCGGCGCGACCTCCGGCATGGCGGCGCGGCCGCGGGTCATGCCGGTGCGGACAACCACCATGCGCTTATCGGGAATGATGAAGACATATTGGCCTTCGTGGCCGGCGAAAAAATACATTTCCTCCGGCACGCCGGGGAAGAAACGCGTCCGTCCGTTCTCGCCGTCGCGGTTCAGCCAGAATTGCGCCCCATACTGATGATCGGACGCGCCTGCAGGCGTTTTCACATAGTCCTTCCAGCCTTCGGGCAGAAGCCGCTCGCCATTCCAGACTCCGTCCTGAAGATAAAGCTGGCCAAGCCGCGCCCAGTCGCGCGCCATCGCATAAACAAAAGAAGAGCCCAGGACAGACCCGGCCGCATCAACCTCGAGCGTGAATGTTGCCGCGCCGATAGGCTCGAAAATCGCTTCCTTTGCGAATTCGTGAAAATCCACGCCTTCTTTCTCAAGCACCTGCCGCAAAGTGCGCGCGATAAGATTGGTCGTGCCGCTGGAATAGTACCAGACTTCGCCCGGCGCATGGTCGACGGGGCTGCGCGCCGCCATGCCGCCGGCGTCCGCGCGCTCAAACAGCATGCGGTTCACGTCGGACCGGATGACGTCATATTGTTCACCAAAACCAAGTCCTGACTGCATCTGCAACAAATCGTTCCAGGTGATCTTTGACTTCTCCGCATCGCCCGCCCATTCGGGAACCGGCGCCGGATCGTTCACATCGACAAGCCCGCGCTTCACCGCGGCGCCGACCAGCGTCGCCGTCACGCTTTTCGCCATGGACCAGGAGAGGAATGGCGTCTCAACGTCAAAGCCGTCCGCATAGCGCTCGTCGACGATCTTGCCGTCCACCGCGACAACAAATGAACGATGGTTCGGCGCGTTGTCTTCAAAAGCGCGCGTCAGCGCGAAATCGAGCGCGCCATAATCAACGCGCATGATCGCCTTTCCCGAAACCGGCGGCGCTTCCGGCCAGGGCTGCGCGGCGAAGCC
Source organism: Hyphococcus sp. (assembly GCF_965267305.1). Taxonomy (GTDB): domain Bacteria; phylum Pseudomonadota; class Alphaproteobacteria; order Caulobacterales; family Parvularculaceae; genus Hyphococcus. Next base: position 1,433,169 of record NZ_OZ253945.1, read on the forward strand.
CGCAGGCGCAGACGGCAACGGCGCGATGCGCCCCGCATTCGCCAGCGTGCAGCCATAGCCCTCGCGGAAGATCGCGCGCGCGCCGCCGAAACCGAGCGGCCCTCTGGCGCGGACGGTTTTTGCGGCTTCGTCGATGGTGACGGCAATCTGCTTCATGGCGTCAGGCATGCCCGCGAACTCGGCGGGAATGACGGCGTCCCTGTCGCGCCCGGCGACAAAGATTTCCGAGCAGGCGACTTTCGCCTTGTAGCCGGCGCCGATGCGCGCCATCCGGTCGGCCTTGACGCCGAAATAAACAAGACCACCCGCAGCGATTGCAACGACTGCAAATAATAGAGCGTTTCGCAAAGACATGTTTGAACCCGTTTGACCCAAGAGACGACCATACCGGCTCGGCTCCGCGCTGTCAGCGCCGCAAAGCAGGCAAGCCGCCGGTCCCGTTAACCGAGAAGCGGTTTGGGCAAACGGTCGCCGAGATCGACCGCCAGCTTCAACTGGCGCGCCCAGCCTTCGATCATATCGATTTCCTGCCGGTGGAGTTCTTCCAGCGAACGCTCGTCGCGGGAGCGTTCTTCGGGCGTATATTCCTGATCGGCGAATTTGGAATTCTTCGAAAACACCGCGGCCACATTGGTTTCCAGCATCTCGTCCGAAAGATCGAGATTGAGATGCGCTGCCGCGGCTTTCAAAACCCCTTTCGGGTCTTTCAGGAGATCGCGGAAATAAAGCGAGCGCACATTCGCAGCGCCCGAGGAAAGAATGCGCGCAAAGAGCTCCATCTGATGACGCCAGACAAGCGCCGCGATCTGAAGATCCGTAAAGCCCAACGCCTGACGTTCGGGGATCGCCGCAACGCCTTCCTTGTCGAGGGCGAAGATCGTGTATTGTTTCCGCGTGAACGCCTTGCAGGCTTCGCCTTTTTTCAGGACCGACAGCAAAAAGCCGCGCAGGTCGCCATAGAGAAAAATCACCGGGGCGCCCGAGGCGGCGACCGCCGGCGCGATGTTGTTCGCCGTATTTGTGGGCTTGATCAGAATGCGCTCCCCGGGCGCGTGCGGCCGCGCCAGCAGATTGACGGCGCCGGCGAGGGTCCGGCGCGCAACGTCCGCATCGCTGGCCATGCGCAAGACATTCGCAGCATCCATGAGAATATTCGGTTCTTTGAGCGCGAGAACGGCGCCGTTTGAGTCAAGCGCTTTCGCCATCAAGGTGGAACAACAAAACGCCGTATGAAAAATAAAGGACGGCGCCGCCGCTTTCGGCGCCGCCGCGGCGAGCGCGTCGAACGGCACCGTCATGGACCCGGTGACGGAATTCTGCATGCGCTGATCGAGGAAAGGCTCGCTCGAAAGACCGGCGCGATCGATGCGCGCCAGCGCAATCACCCGCCGGTTCGCGTCTAATGCGTGCGGAAACCAGGCCGGGTCGCGCGCCAAAGCGGCGGCATCATTTGTCGCAGTCGTCATCGCCCTTCTTGTGGACTTAACAAGGCTTTTCCGCTAGTGCAAAAACCGCATTTGGAGCTTGCCCATGAAAAAAATCTATCCTGACGCCCGGGCTGCGCTGGACGGGCTGACCTTTGACGGCATGACCGTCATGTCAGGCGGATTCGGCCTTTGCGGGATCCCCGAAAACCTCATCGCTGCGCTGCGCGATTCCGGCGTCAAAGACATCACCGTGATCTCGAACAATGCAGGCGTCGACGATTTCGGCCTCGGCCTTCTGCTCCAGACGCGCCAGATCAAAAAGATGATTTCGTCTTATGTCGGCGAGAACAAGGAATTCGAACGGCAGTATCTTTCAGGCGAGCTTGAGCTGGAATTCAATCCGCAAGGAACGCTCGCCGAACGCTGCCGCGCCGGGGGCGCCGGCATTCCCGCCTTCTATACGAAGACCGGCGTCGGCACGCTGATCGCGGAAGGCAAGGAGCACAAGGAGTTCAACGGCGAGACCTACATCATGGAAACGGGGCTTGTCGCCGATCTTTCCATAGTCAAAGCCTGGAAAGCCGACGAACAGGGCAATCTCGTCTTCCGCAAGACGGCGCGCAACTTCAACCCGATGATGGCGACCGCCGGCAAGGTCACCGTCGCCGAAGTCGAGGAAATCGTGCCGCTCGGCAGTCTCGATCCGGATTGCATTCACACGCCGGGCGTATATGTGCAGCGCCTGATCAAGGGCGAGCACGAAAAACGCGTGGAACAGCGCACGGTGCGTCAGCGGGAGAATGCATAATGGCGTGGGATAGAAATCAGATGGCCGAACGCGCGGCGAAAGAGCTTGAAGACGGCTTTTACGTCAATCTCGGCATCGGCATTCCGACGCTCGTCGCCAATTACATCGCCGAGGACGTCGACGTCACGCTGCAGTCGGAAAACGGCATGCTCGGCATGGGCCCCTTCCCTTATGAAGATGAAGTAGACCCCGACCTCATCAATGCAGGCAAACAGACGATTACGGAACTCCGGCGCACGTCTTATTTTTCGTCGGCCGACAGCTTCGCGATGATCCGCGGCGGACATATCGACCTCTCGATACTCGGCGCCATGGAAGTGTCCGAAAAAGGCGATCTCGCCAACTGGATGATTCCGGGCAAGATGGTCAAAGGCATGGGCGGCGCCATGGACCTCGTCGCCGGCGTGAAGCGGGTCGTCGTCGTCATGGACCACACGTCGAAAAACGGCGATCCGAAGCTTCTTCATGAATGCTCCCTGCCGCTCACCGGCAAGGAGGTCGTCGACATGGTGATCACCAATCTCGGCGTCTTCGAAATCGATGGGAATGGCATGAAGCTCACGGAGCTTGCGCCGGACGTCACCGTCGAAGAGGTGAAAGCCTCGACAGAGGCGAAGTTCGAGGTCGCGCTCTAAAACGACGCCGCCATGGGCGTAACCGTTTCCTCGTGCTCGTGCTCGTGCCATTCCTTGTGCACGATGCAGCGCAGGAGATGGGCAAGCGCTTTTTGATCGCCGTTGAGCTTCATGCGCTCTTTCGCCTGTTTCAGAGACAGCTCCATACGGAAAGACTGCATGATTGTAGGAACGTCAGCGACAATCGTCGCCACCGCAGGGCCATCGGCGCCGCGGCGCACCGTCATTTGACCGTTCATATTATAGACGGTGTACTGAAAATCATCGATCAGCAGGTGCGCGACGTAATTATTGTCAGGCTCCGGACAATGGGCTGCGAACATCTCGACCGCGAGGGCCACTGAATCCGGCTGAAGATTGTCCGTGTAAATGCATTCTTTCGCCGGCGATGACTCCGGGCGCTGGTAAAAATACATGATGGACCACTTCATCAGCGTGCGGATGGATGGCCTCAGACCTTCTCCCGTTTGCGTGAGGCGATAACGCCCGCGCGCTTCGCCCGACGTCACGGTTTCGATAAGCCCGGCCTCTTCAAGCTCCTTCAGGCGTTTCGACAGAAGGTTTGCGCCGATGCCGGGCAAATTCGCCTGTAAATCGCCAAAACGCTGCGGCCCCAGAAACAGGTCACGGATGATCAACAGCGTCCAGCGTTCACCAAGCAGGTCCAGCGCATGGGCCAGGCTGCAGTCCTGATTATATGTTCGCGCCATTCGGCGTCCTCCCGGGCCCTAACGGGCCTGTCATTTTTTCTAACCCTACTACAAGCGTCATTAATTTGTCGTGCCTGTAACAAAATCGTGTGCTACGCGCAGAATATATTTGACACTTCATTTTTATATAGTAAAGTGCATATTGTTTTCAATCGGTGAATAAAAATTGCGCTACGCCGGGCGCACGAAAAAATGGAGAGACCCTATGCGTATCAATATCTTAGCTGGAATGGCCTTCGCCGCCGCCGCTTTCGCGGCCCCTGCCCAAGCCGAAGACTGGAACGCCCATCTGGACGCCTGCGCCGCCGCCGCCGAAGCTCAGGGCATCGTGACCGCTGGTGAATATAATACGAAATTCGTGACCGCCTCGGGCGGCTCCATGAAGCGCATCTCTCTGGAGTTCGTGCCGGCCTCAGGCGAGCCGATCAAAGCGGAATGCAAGGTCAAGCGCGGCGACGTCAAAGAACTGACGATCAAGGTCTAACCGCCCCGCCGAAGACCTGCTGACGAGATCCTGTCCGGGCCGGGTGTCCCTGTTTCCACCCTGCCCGGCCCGGGCAGGCAATACCCTGAATAATAGAATCCCTGATGACTGACGCGCCCTTGTACCGGGCGCGTTTTTCTTGTCGGGGGGCGCAAGGTTATGCCAAAAATCCGGTCTGTTGCGGCGCCACCGTGCACAGGCTAAAGACCCTCTCCGTAAGGAGTTTTCGACATGACCTGGACGCCCCAAAGCTGGCGCGACAAGACCGCCCTGCACATTCCGACGGACTATCCCGACCCGGACGCCTTGAGCGCCGTGGAGAAAGAGCTTTCGGGCTATCCGCCGCTGGTGTTTGCGGGCGAGGCCCGGACCCTGCGCCAGTCCCTGGCGAAGGTCGCAAAAGGCGAGGCGTTTCTGCTGCAGGGCGGCGACTGCGCCGAGAGCTTCAAGGAATTCCACCCGAACAACATCCGCGACACGTTCCGCGTCCTGTTGCAGATGGCCGTGATCCTCACTTTCGGCGCGGCCATGCCGGTCATCAAGGTGGGCCGCATCGCCGGCCAGTATGCCAAACCCCGCTCCTCGCCGACCGAGACGCTGGAGGGCGAAACCCTGCCCAGCTATCGCGGCGACAATATCAATGCGATGGAGTTCAATGCAGCCGCGAGGACGCCGGATCCCAATCGGCTGCTGCAGGCTTACGGGCGGGCCGCGGCGACGCTGAACCTCATCCGCGCTTTTGCCTATGGCGGTTACGCCGACCTCAGGAACGTGCAGAAATGGAATCTGGAATTCGTTTCCGGCAACCCGCAGGAAGATCGCTACCGCGCCATCGCCGACAAGATTTCCGAAGCCATCACCTTCATGGAAGCCTGCGGCATTGACGGGTCGACCGTACGGGCGATCCGCGAAGTCGATTTCTACACCAGCCACGAGGCTCTGCTGCTCGGCTTCGAAAGCGCGATGACTCGCGTCGATTCCACCACCGGCAAATGGTACGACACTTCCGCCCACATGCTGTGGATCGGCGACCGCACGCGCCAGCCCGACGGGGCCCATGTGGAGTTCTGCCGCGGCGTCGAAAACCCCATCGGCATGAAATGCGGTCCGAGCCTCGATCCGGACGAACTGATCCGTCTGCTCGACATTCTCAACCCGAAAAACGAGGAAGGCCGCATGGTCCTGATCTCGCGTTTCGGGGCGGGCAAGGTCGAAGACGGACTTCCGCCGCTCGTGCGGGCCGTTCAGCGCGAAGGCCGCAATGTCGTCTGGTCCTGCGATCCCATGCACGGCAACACCGTGAAGGCGGGCACCGGCTACAAGACGCGCCATGTGGACGCGATCCTCTCTGAAGTCGGGTCGTTCTTCGATGTCTGCTACGCAGAAGGCGCAACGCCTGGCGGCGTTCATTTCGAGATGACCGGCCAGAACGTGACGGAGTGCCTCGGCGGCTCGCGGGAGATCTCGGAGGCGGACCTTCACTCACGCTACCACACGCATTGCGACCCGCGCCTCAATGCAAGCCAATCCCTTGATCTTGCGTTCATTCTCGCCGACCGGTTCAAGGCGAGACGAACTGCGGGCTAATTAAACTCAACCTAATATTTCCCCTTAACATAAGCCGCGAAACAGGTGGAAATATAGTGTGAACGCCCTAAACTCTCGGGGTGCTTTCCTGCGACGCGATGCAGGCTAGTATGGGGACAATAGAAAGGGGCCCGGCCATTCTCAGGGGGGCTGGTCCTGCCGGTCAACAGGGGCGCAACTGGCGGAGCTGAATTCTTGTGACAAAGCGTATCAAAATCGGCGTCGCCGGCGCCGGGGTGTTTGGCGGGCACCACTGCGGGAAGGTTGCCGGACTTGAAAACGCTGAACTCTCCGGCGTGTACGATATCGATAGCGAAAAAGCGGCGGCCCAGGCCCGCAAGCATGGCGCTCCTGCCGAAGAAGATTTCTCCGCGCTGCTTGAGCGCTCCGACGCCGTGGTCATCGCCGCGCCGGCGATCGCGCATTATGACCTCGCGCTCGAGGCGTTGCGCGCCGGACGTCATGTGTTCGTTGAAAAGCCGCTCGTGCTCACCCTTGAAGAAGCCGATGAGCTGATCGCGCTTTCCGTAACGCGCGGCCTCATCCTTCAGGTCGGACATCAGGAGCGATACGTCGCTGAGGCGGCCGGTCTTTTCGACCGAAAGCGATCCCCCGTCAAAATCGACTGCATCCGTCACACGGCCGCCACCGGCCGCTGCGAGGACGTGTCGGTCGTTCTCGATCTGATGATTCACGATATTGACCTTATCCGGAAGCTTACCGGCGCGGGCGTCGAAACGGTTTCAGCCCAGGGCGCAAACAATTCCGCCGAAGCCGAGCTGACGCTGGACAACGGTTCCAACGTGCTGCTGGCGGCCTCGCGGCGCGCCGGAGCGCCGGAGCGCCGCATGACGCTTGTCTATGACGACGGCGTCATCGAGTTCGATTTCATCAACCGCAAGGCGGCGAACACAACCCCTTCCCCGCTGCATGCGTGTTTTGAAAGCGGCGCTGCGCCGCTCGCTTTCACCGACCCCCTTGGCTATGGCGCGGCGGCCTTCGCCGCCGCCATCGCAGAAGGCAAGACGCCCCTCGTGACTGGCGCGGACGGACGCGAAGCCCTTGAATGGGCGCTGCGCATTGAAGAGGCTGCGGGCATCGCCGCGGCCTACGATCAGCAATACAAGACCCCGGAAAGGCGGCGAGCATGAACAGCGTGGTGAATCTTTCGATCGCAGGCAAATCCGCCGTCGGCGACATCGCCTTTATCGATCTCAAGGCGCAGCAGAAACGCATCCGCGGAAAAATTGAAAAACGCCTGCAGGCGGTGCTCGATCACGGCCGCTATATCGCAGGGCCTGAAATCGACGAGCTTGAAGAATCGCTCGCGGCGCGCACCGGCGCATCGACGGTTATCACCTGCGCCAGCGGCACGGCGGCGCTGATCATTCCCCTCCTCGCCCGCGGCATCGGCGAAGGCGATGCGGTCTTCATTCCCGCGTTCACCTATAACGCCACCGCCAATGCCGTTCTTCTCGCAGGCGCGACGCCGGTTTTTGTCGATATCGATCCAGCGACCTTCAACATCGATGCGGGCGATCTCGAGCATCGCATTGCCGCCGTGCGCGCCGAAGGAAAACTTCAGCCGCGCGCAGTCATCCCGGTCGATCTTTTCGGATCGCCTGCGGATTATCGCGCCATTTCCGCCATCGCCGCGCGTGAAGACATGTTCCTTCTATCGGATGGCGCGCAAAGCTTCGGCGGCCAGCTTGACGGCAAGGAAGTGGGCGGCCTCGCCCCTGCGACGGCGACGAGTTTCTTTCCCGGAAAGGCGCTCGGCGCCTATGGCGACGCCGGCGCAATCTTCTCCATGAACAGCCTCGACCGCGAGCGCTGGGCCTCAATCCGCTGGCATGGCACCGACGAGGCGCGTAAAGAATCCGTTCGGGTCGGCTTCAATGGCCGCATGGATACTTTCCAGGCGGCGATCCTGCTTGAGAAGCTAGCAATCTTCGACGACGAGCGTGAAGCACGCCGACGCATCGCCTTGGACTATGATCGCGCGCTTTCCGACATCGCACGCCCGCAAGCGCAGATCGCCGGATCGCAGTCGGGATACGGCTATTATTCGCTGTGCATCGAAAACCGCGACCAGGTCGTGAAAAAGCTGAAAGCCATGGGCGTGCCGACAGCGATCTATTACACGACGCCGCTGCATCTCATGCCCGCCTTCGCCGACTATGCGCCCGCGAACGGCCTTCCGGCGACGGAAAAAGTCGCGTCCGAGATTTTCTCCCTGCCGATGCATCCTTACCTCACGCCAGATCAGACAGATTACATCTGCAACGCAGTGCGCGAGGCCGCCGGTTAGGGCGTTTTTCCCGTCGTATCGCGGCGGGTGTAAAGCTGGCGCAACAGCGGACGGCCTGCATCGAGCCCGTGGTCGGCTTGCGCAAGCAGGCGCTCGCGGTCGAGCTTTCTGAAACCCTGAATGGAATCCTCAACCTCGCTCGCATCGAGGCCCATGCTCAAAAGCGCCTCGCGCGCAATGAGAATGCTCGATTCCAGCGTTTCGCGCACGATCACGTCGGGCCCGAGTTTTCTCAGTTCGATTTCATGAAGCCGGTCGTGAGCAACCGCGAGGATGTTCACGTTCGGCAGTTTCTCGCGCAGCACGGTGACGGCGAGGTTCACCGAGTCCGGATGGTCCATGCACAGGATGATCGCCTTTGCCTCGGCCGCGCCGGCCGCTTCCAGTATGTCGAGCCGCGCGCCATCGCCGTAATAGACCTTGAAGCCGAAGCGTTCTGCGTTGCGGATATGGCCGGGATTGCGGTCGATGGCGATGATGTCGACGCCGGCGTTGCCAAGCACCTGGGAGATGATCTGCCCCATCCGCCCGAAGCCGACGATAATGGCGTGATCGCGCCGCGCCTCTGGCCCGTCGAGCCCGTCGGCGCTTTCGTCTTCTTCGCGCGTCATGCGGTTGGCGGCGAAATACATGACCGGCGTCAGCATCATCGACAGCGTTACGATCGCCGCCATCAGGCTCGCCTGCGCGTCCGTGAAAAGCGCCGAACTGACGCCGAGCGTAAAGACGACAAAGGAAAACTCGCCGCCCTGCGAGAGGGTCGCCGCGCTTTTGATCGCGACATCGCGCTTCGCCCGCATCAGCCGCGACAGGCCGTAAAGGATCACCGACTTCACCGCCACCAGACCGATGGCGCCGCCGATCACCATCGGCCAGAAACTGGCGATGACGCCGAGATCGAGGCGCATGCCAATGGAAATGAAGAAAAGGCCGAGCAAGAGACCGCGAAACGGTTCGATGTCGGTTTCGATCTGATGCTTGAACGAGGATTCCGCGAGGAGAGCGCCGGCGAGAAACGCCCCCAGCGCCATGGATAGTCCCGCCCAGCCCACAGCGAGGGACACCAGCGCCACAATGAACAGCGCCGTCGCGGCAAAGGCCTCGCGCGAGCCCGAAGAGGCGACGAGCCGGAAGACCCGGTCGAGCCCGAACTTGCCGACGATGATGATGAGCGCGATGACGCCGAAGGCTTTCGCTCCGGCTTCGAGCCCCGCGCCTTCCTCCGCGCCGATGCCGGCGACAAAGGGAACGGCGGCAAGCAGCGGAATGACGGCGATGTCTTGAAACAGAAGCACGGAAAAAGATTGCGTCCCGTATTCCGTGTTAAGCTCGTGACGGTCCTTCATCCATTGCAGGGCGAAAGCGGTCGAGGAAAAGGCGAGCGAAAAGCCCGCAATCGCCGCCGCCGGCGCCGGCATGACGCCCGCCATCACAAAGAGCCAGGCGATGACAGAGCCGGTGACCGCCATCTGCGCCGCGCCGAGACCGAAAATCTGTTTGCGCATGGACCACAGCCGCGACAGCGACAGTTCAAGCCCCACAACAAAAAGAAATAGAACGACGCCGAGCTCGGCGATGTGAAAAACGCCTTCCGGCTGGTGCAACAGGTTGAGACCGAAAGGCCCGACGGCGACGCCTGCGGCGAGAAAGCCGAGGATCGAGCCGAGCTTCAGGCGATTGAAAACCGGAACCGTAATTGCGGCGGCGCCAAGATAAGTCGCAGACTGGATGAGGAAGTCGCTTTCCGTCGCCGCCATAGGTTTGTTCCGGTCCTTCCGCTACAGAATGCCTTTCAGTTCTTCGAGACCAAGGGCGAGATTGACATTCTGGATCGCCTGCACCGCAGCGCCTTTGAGGAGATTGTCCTCAGCGGCGACGATAACAGCGTGCCCCCCATCTTCGCTCATGGTGAAACCGCCGATGAGAACGCCCTTGCGGTTCGTTCCATCTTTAAGTTCCGGCGGCGCGTTGCGCAAGGCGATCAGCGGTTCGCCACGGTATTTTTCCTCAAAAAGCTTCGCCAGCGCGGCGGCGTCGATTTTCTCCGCAAGCGGAATATGCGCGGTGACGACAATGCCGCGGAAGGCGGGATGCACATGGGGCGTGAAGCGCACCTTCGTTCCAAGATGGCGCGTCGCCTCCCGCTCGTGATTATGGCCCGTCAGCGCATAAGGCATGAGATTGTCTTTGAGGCGCTCCTGATCGTTTTTCGGGCTCGGCTTCGTCCCCGCGCCTGAATAGCCGGAAACGCCGAAGACCGACGGCACGCCGGAAAGCTTCGGCAGGAGCGGCGCAATGGCGAGCTGCATCGCCGTCGCATAACAGCCCGGATTGGCGATGCGCGTCTTGCCGATGATGGACTTGCGGTGAAGTTCAGGCAGGCCATAGGCCCAGTCATCGGAAAACCGGTAATCGGCGGAAAGATCGACGATGATGCGGTCCGGCGCATATTGCTCGATCGCCGCCACATAGTCGGAGGCGGCGCCGTCGGGCAGCGCGAGGATGACGACATCGGCGCGGCGCTTTGCGGCCTCTTCCGGACCCAGCGCTTCGAAAACGCATTCATCTTTATCTTCCGGCGCGATGTCGGAAACCGGCCGGCCGGCGAACTCCCGGCTAACGGCGTAAGCGAGCATCAGTTCCGGATGGCCCGCGATGAGACGGATGAGCTCGCGGCCCGTATGGCCGCGCGCGCCCACAAGTCCAACCAGAAACGGCGTGCTCATCTAATCGTCCCCTATGAAGGAGGCGGGCATTGCGGCGACATGATCCGCAATGCGCGCAATCCGCGCCCAGTCTTTCTCGCCTTTCCAGAACACTGTCCACGGGCCCGCCTTCACCGAGCCGTCGGCGTTGTCGTGATAGAACGCGTTAAAGCCGTTCGCGGTTCGCGAGCGCCAGAAGAAAACCGGATTTTCTTTCACAAGCCCGCGCCAGACGGTGCGCGAGAGGCCCTCGCCGCGCGCCTCCTCGACCACCGCGAATTTGTCGAGATAGATGAAATCGTCGATGGAAGTGAGGATCGCCCCGGCGCGGTAGCTCGCCGACATGTAGACGCAATGGAGATCGATACCGTCCCACCATGAGGATTTCAGCTTGCGCCCGAAGGCGTTTTCGACGAGCGCTTCGGTGCGCTCGCGGTCGAGCTGCGACTTGTCCTCGAAGCGGTGAATGTCCTCGCCCATGCGCACCAGCGTGCCCGACCCGCCATGGGTGAAGAGCTCGCGGATCAGTCCCTGCGGCGTCGTGATGGAGACCGAGGTCGACAATGGCGACGCGTCGAGCAGGCGCTTGATCTCGGTGAGTTTCAACCGCATCCCGCCCTCGACCCAGCTCGCCTTCATCAGCTTGTCGAAGTCGGAAGCGAGGTTGATCGAGTGCATGATCTTGCCGTGCTTGTCCAACAGCCCGCCGACGCCCGTGAGAAAGACGATCTTCATGGGCTGGAGCGCGGCGACGAGCGCGCGCGTCGCGCTGTCTCCGTTGATGTTGACGAGCTGACCGCCCGGCGCGATGCCGAGACAGGTAAGGATCGGCATGGCGCCCGAGCGCACGACCGAACGGATCAGCCCCTGACGGATCGTCGTCGGCTCGCCGACGAAGCCGAGTTTCTCCTTGTCGAGATACTCCGCCTCAATGACGCCGGCGATGAGGCCTTCCGCCTCGACGCCCTGCTTCCTGACCGCTTCAACGAGCTTGATGTTCTCGCCGATAAAAACATCGCGGGCGACATCGAGCGTATCGGCGTCGGTGACGCGCAGGCCGTCGACCTTCTTCGTTTCGACGCCGCGCTCCTTCAGCGCGATGTCAAGCTGCGGCCCGCCGCCGTGAAGAACGATGGGCGTCAATCCGACCGTGTGAAGAAAGGCGAGCGCCGACGCCGTCTCCTCAAGCTGTTCGCCGAGGATCGCGCCGCCGATCTTGATCACCGCGAAGCGCGACTGGTCGACCTCGGAGAAGCGCTGGAGATAGGCGCGAATCTCCTTGCCGTCGCTCATATTGGAGAGCAACTGGACGATGGTCTGGCGGGTGAAGGCGGTCTGGGTCATGACTAAACGTATCCGAGGCGCGTGACCGTTTTCCTGCGCAGTTCAGGCCCGCTTGTAAAGGGGCCGACCGCGGCCGGAAACAGGTTTTTCTTTGAATTACCGGAGGCTAGAGTAGTTTGGACAGAATCTGCTCATAGGGCGCAAATCCCGCCTTTTCATAAAATTTCATCGCCCCAACATTCCCCCCGAGAACATTGAGGCGCATCTCGGTAACGCCGAGATCGCGAAAGCGCGCTTCAGCGGCGGCGACGAGCGCCCGCGCCAGCCCTCGCCGCCGGACCTCAGGCGCCACAAAAATATCCGACAGGAAGCCGAAACCGCGCTGGCCGGGCAGGACATATGCGCCCTCCTCCGTCTCCACGAGACCAATGGCGAAGCCGAGCGCGACATCATCCTTGCGCCCGACCAGCGCAAACCCGCCCTGCTGCTTCACGCAGCCCATCAGATAACGCACATGCTCCAGCGCCGCGGCGTCAGTGAGATCGCGGTTGGGAACGAACTCATTCTCTGCTTCATTGAGGCCGCGCATCATCGCTGCAAGGGCGTGTTCGTCTTCGGACTTTGCGTCAGCAATTGTGAAGGGCGATGACATGACGCCGCCGCTAATCGCTGTGGACGTTTTCGATGACGAGAATGCGCGCCTCGCCTCTTGGATGCGCCACATGTTCCTCGCCATCCTCGACCGTGAGGGCGTCGCCGGGATGGAGCGTCAGAACCTTTTCTTCGCCGTCCTCGCGGTAATGCATGTCGACAATCCCGTCGACGACCATGAAGACCTCGCGTCCGGTGTTTTTGTGCCAGCGGTAAGGCTCGTCGGTCCAGTGCGCCTTGACGCTGATGTCGCTGAAAAGGGCGATCAGTTCGTTGCCCCAGGCGCGGTTCGCTTTGAAGGAAGAGACGCGGGTGAGTTTCATCTTCAGTTATCAGTTTCGGCCAACTCTGCATTTAGACGATCAACATGACTTTCCAACTCAGCCAAAATTTTTGCGACGCCTTCACTTCGGCACGCATCTTTCATCATGCTCGAAACATGCACGAATTTGCCGGTCAGTGACTCAGCTCGCGGCTGCCAAATTTGACCGGCGAGCGTAAATCCAGGGTACTCGAAGGAAAAGTGATAACGCGTCCCATCTATACCGGAATTGATCATAACCGGTTCCGATTTCACGCCAGCAGGAGGCAAGTCAGGATAACGCGTCCGGAACAACATCTCGCTCCACAATGAATAAAGCTTGTCGCCAAGCTCGTTCGATATCGAAATACCGCATTGGCTGACTTCAACCTCTTCACGCGTTTCTGGAAGGTTGATGTTTTCCGCTTCCAAATATTCCAGATAGCTCGCTAACTCTTCTTTCCGAAAATCAGAATCAGGCTTTTCATTTATCTTTTCATTCATGATTTCCAGCTCATCGAAATGACGCAACTGGACCGATGGCTCAAAAAACAAAATTCTATATTTTTCTTCTTTGAACTCTAATGCAACCGCATATTCTGGTTCAAAAGATGGGTAAGCGACAACTCTTCCGACAATTTCAAACCTAAACGCATCACGCAAAACGCGTGCGACGTTTTCTTCATAATGCATGTAATGCTGGAAGTCTGAACCGTACGGGCCGTCAAACGCCGACAACCGGAAATCTATGTCCGTAAAAACAGAGTCTTCTGGCAGAAGATGATCGTCATAACGCGGCCGGGCTTCAGCACCTTGTGCAAACAATAATGCAAACAAGACCAGCCTGAACATCTTTTATCCCGCCAAAGCCTTCATAATCGCCTTCTGCACATGCAGGCGGTTTTCCGCTTCGTCATAGGCGATGCAGTTCGCTGAATCGAACACCGCGTCGGTCATCTTCACATTGCGGCGCATGGGCAGGCAGTGGGAGACAAGCGCGTTGTTGGTCTTCGCCATTTTCTCTTCATCGACGATGAAGTGGCGGTACTCGTCGCGGATGGTTTTTTCTTCGTCCCAGTTGCCGAAATAGGGAAGCGCGCCCCAGCTTTTGGCGTACACGACATCGGCGCCTTTATAGGCTTCCTCAATATCGTGGCTCACCTGAATATGGCGGCCGTTCGCTTTCGCGTCCTGTTCGGCCTGGCTCATATAGCGCATGTCGAGAAGATATTCCGAGCGCGGACAGAGCAGCGTCACATCCATCCCGAATTTCGCGGCGATCATCAGCGCGGAATTGGCGACGGCGGTGTTCAAGGGCTTCGGGTGATAGGTCCAGGTCAGGACGAACTTCTTGCCGTCGAGGGCGCCGCGCCCGTCCTTTTCGAAGCGCTCCTGCAGCGCCATCACATGGGCCATCTCCTGGCAAGGGTGCGTGATGGTCTCCATATTGATGACGGGCACGTCTGCATATTTTGCGAAGGCGTTGAGGATCTTGTCCTTGCGGTCCTCCTCCCAGTTCTGGAATTTCGGGAAGGCGCGGATGCCGATCATGTCGCAATAGCGTGAGAGGACCTTGGCGGCCTCCTTCACATGCTCCTCGGCCTCGCCGTCCATGACGACGCCGTCCTCGAATTCCAGCGGCCACATTCCCCCTGATGGAGAAAGGACCACCGCATGACCGCCGAGCTGGCGCGCCCCCACATCGAAAGACGTCCGCGTTCTCAAGGAGTTATTGAGAAACAGGAGCGCAATTGTTTTGCCCTTCAAAGCATCGCCGAAAGGCGAGGCTTTCATGGCCTTGGCCTCGTCGAGCATGGCCTGGAGGTCGGGGCGGGTCCAATCGGCGGTGTTGAGAAAGTGTTTCATTCCCGCTCTTTAGCGGCCCGGCCCGGCGAAACCAAGCGCCCGTTATGGGGAAAATCGCGCCTCCCGGCCCGGTTGATTCGCAGGTGACAGGGATCGGCGAAACAGAATAGTTTCCAAATCCTTAACCGGCGGGCTGATTGGCGTATCGCACGCAGGAGTGGTATTTTCTGAGATTGAGCACGGGGTGCTCACCCTTATTTCTATAGGGCGCCTCATCTCGAAAGGTCCGGCGGGCGGAACGCAAGATGGCGGATGAACAGCAGCATCTGGACGGGGACCGGCTGGCCGCGCGCATCGACGCGCTCAGCCCCCGCCGGCTCGCCGCGCTGACCGGCGCCTTCCTCATCGCCCTCGCCGTCTTGTTTCTGTTCGAACTCAACGAAAAGGCGAAGCTCCGGGAAACCGAAACGCAACTGCGCCTTGCGCAAGCCGCAAGCGACGGCGCCGCCGCGCTCAACATCTCGATCATGACCGGCGCGCCGGTGCGCGAGACCATGGCGGGCATACGGCCCGGCGGGCTGACAGCCCTCTTCCATGTTTCCGCCTCGGGCGACATCCTGACCGCCGTAGGCGCGACCGATGTGGTCGATATCCCGGCGGGAACGCTGCGCTCCCTCGATCTCGATAATGACAATGCGGCGCGGCTCGATCTTTCTGGCGGCGACATCGCCGTCGCCTGGCGCCGGCTCGACAATGGCGACGCTATACTGGTGGCGGCCCCGGCCCGGGACATGTTCGACCGCTCGCGGGTCTGGGTTTTGTTCGCGATCATTTTCGGCGCCATCACGCTCGCCATCGCATCGCTGATGGCGGCGTTCATCCGCCAGTCGCGCGCCGCGGCGAATGCGGCGCACGCGCTCTCCACCCTGACGGAGTTTAACGCGGCGCTGACCGGCGGGCGCTGCTCGCCATGGTTCTACGATCACAAGGACCGAATGGTGCATCTCACCAAAGCGTTCCTGCAGCCGCTGGGACTTTCCTCGCGCGACCGCAAATTTACGATGCGCGAGATTTCCGCCCTCGTTCATCCGCAGGATTTGCGCACGGCGCTCGCGGTCATTTCCGGCGAGCCTTCCGGCGTTTCCGAAGGCGTTGTCCGCATGCGCGAACCGGGCGGCGGCTGGGCCCGCGCCTATTTCCGCACGTCGGGTGAAGCGACGCGGTTTCACCGCGCCGGCGTTGCGTTCGATCTTGCCGGCGCGGCCACCTTGGCGCCGGGCGCGGCCATCGCCGAGACCCGCCTCAAAGACGCCATTGAGAGCATTCCCGAAGCCTTCGTCCTCTGGGATGCGCAGGGCCGCCTCGCCATCTGGAACAAGCGCTTCGCCGCGATCTTCCGCATTCCGGCGAAAGTGTTGAAGGCCGGGCTTACGATTGACGAGGTTGTCACCTGCGCCGGGGTCGCCGGCGACGTTCTCGCCGCGCATTTCGGCCCGCTGGACGACAAGCAGCAGGAAAATGTCGAAGTCGCCCTTCCCGGTTCGCGCTGGGCCCATGTCTCACGCCGCAAGACCGCGGAAGGCGGCTATGTCTGCGTCGCAACCAACGTGACGGATCTCAAACGCCGCGCCTGGGCGCAAAAGAAAAAAGAGCGCGAGCTGCGCGAGACGGTGGAAGACCTCGAAAACTCCCGCAAGGAACTCTCCGAGGCCTTGCGCAAATACGAATACGAAAAATACCGCGCCGAAGAGGCGAGCCGCTCCAAATCGGAATTCCTCGCCAATATGAGCCACGAACTCCGAACGCCGCTCAACGCGATCAACGGCTTTTCCGAAGTGATGCAGTCGGAGCTTTACGGGCCGCTGGGCGACGAAAAATACAAAGAGTATGTCACCGACATTCTGTCGAGCGGACGCCACCTCCTCGAGCTGATCGACGACATTCTCGACATGTCGAAGATCGAGGCAGGGCGCCTGACGCTCGAACCGAAGCGCATTGAGCTTGAGAAAATCCTCAATGAATCGACGCGGCTGGTGGCGAAACGGGCGCAGGACGCAGGCGTCAAACTGACCGCCTCTGTGGCCCATGCGCCGGCCGTCTGGGCCGATGCGCGCGCGGTGAAACAGGTGGTGTTGAACCTCCTTTCCAACGCACTCAAATTCACGCCCAAGGGCGGCGAAGTCACCCTCACCGCCGAAGCCGATCTCGACGGTGTCACGGTGATTGTTGCGGATTCAGGCTCGGGCATCGACCGCGCGAAACTGCAGAAACTCGGCGCGCCGTTCGAGCTCACCGAAAGCCATTTTTCTCGCTCGGGCTCCGGCTCCGGCATCGGGCTGGCGCTGTCGAAGTCGCTCATGGACATGCAGGGCGGCATTCTCGCCCTCGCCTCGCAGCCCGGACGCGGCACCGTCGCCTGCGCCACCTTCCCGCGCCGCCAGGCCGCGAAAGTCCGCCTGCCGCAATTCATCCGCAAGGAAGCGCACATCCTCACCGGCCGCGAGGCGCAGCCGGCGAATGTGGTGGCGACGCAAGCGGCGGAATAATCCGCACAAGTTGAACCAGTTTAGACTGAAAATGTAGCGCCCTGTTTTACGCAGCATTACCGCGGCGCCGCGAGGATTGCGCGCTCAATAATACAGGCGCCGCCCCCATGCGCGTTGACATCGACCGCCAGGATATTCTGAACGCCCTCGCCGACACGCGGAAGACCTTCGACCGCGCGAAGGCGGGGCTTGTCATCTCGCTGTCGCTGACGGCGGGAATTTTCCTCGCCGCAGCATTCGGCGCATGGCGCGGGGCCGCGGCGATCATGGCCGAAGCGCCGGCGCTTTCCTTAGAGGGTCTTCGCTTCGCGTACAGCATGGATCCGGACGCGTTCTTTGGGATGGCGGCTTCGCTCGGCATGGCGAGCCTTTCGTTTTTTACCGGTCTCGCCATTCTGGCGGCCCGGCGCAAGCGCGCCGCCGCACGCAAGGAGGAAGCCCTAAGCCACCCGCTCAATGCCGGACGGTTAGAGTTCATTTTCTCCGCAGAAAAGCTGACCATTATGGGGCCGCTTTCCGTCAAGAAAATCAGCTGGCAGAACATTGCGAAGATGGAAAGCCGCAAATCCTCCATCGTCTTTCACAGAAAGGATGGCGGCTTTGAGTTCATCCCGAAAAACGTTGTGCCGAACGAGAATTTCTTCGATCTGATGACGGTGAAACACGGGCCGCTGCTCAACAAGCCCTGCTCCTATGAAGAGGCGCATCTGGCGAAGCCGCTCAGCATCACCTATGAGGCATCGCGGGGCGATCTCGACGATTATTACGCGCAGTATTTCAAAAAACGCGACGGTAAGTTCCATACGCTGCGCCGCCTCGCGCAATGGCGGCCTTTGGCGCCGTTCCTGTTTCTGGTTGCTGCGGCTTTCGCCGGCATGTTCGGCTACACCGCCTTCAACACCTACAGCCTTCTTCATGCAGGCGCGGCGATGGGATGCGCGCTCGCGGCCGGCGCTATCTTCGTCATGAATGGAAGCTATTTCCGCGGCCCCGCGCATCCGTTCCGCAAGAATGAAGGCTGGCCCTATGCGCAGACCGATCTCGTCACGGTCAGCCTTTCGAAGGACGGCGTTTCTCATGCGCGTCACGGCGCCACAGACGTCATCCGCTGGGGCGCTTTTTCGGCTTACATGGAATCGCGGCTCTTTGGTTATCTCGTCGTCGCGCCGAAACATGTCATCGCCCTGCCCAAGCGCGCCTTTCTCAACAAGGCGCATTTCGACGATTTCACGGCTTTCGCCAAGCGCAGCATGACCCTCGCCAAACAACAGAAAAGCGATGCGGAACGCGGACGGCTGGTGCGCTCCTTCGGCCAGAAAGAAGCGCAGGCGGCGCAACCGAAACCGAAACAGGCTTCACGGCAGGCTCCCGCCGCAACGACGGCGCAGCCGCAACGCGCCAAACCTGCGCTGCCTAAACCGGCGCCGCAATCACAATTCGCGCGTATCGCCGGACCTTCTCCAAAGGCTGCGCCCGCACAGGTGAAAGCAGAACCGAAACCCGCCCCCAAAACTGTGCAACAATTAAACCCGGCTCAAGCAAAGCAGGCACAAGCTCGTCCCACACAGCAGGCCATTCCCGCAACGCAACAGCCGCCGAAAACCCCGGCGCAGAAACTAGCCAAGAAACCCGCAACGAAACCGGCGTCGGACACGGTCGCGATCCTGAATTCCGCCCTGAAAAAGGCGGCGCAACTGGAGGCGAAAGCCAGGCAACAAGGGGCGGCTGCGCCCGTTGAGCAATCACCGCCGCCCAAAAAGAAAAGCGCCGCCGAGTAATCTTAGAGATCGCGCAGCATGGCGATCGCGCGCCGGGCCGTGCGCGGGATTGAGGTTTGCGCGGCGCCTTTCTTCAGCTCTTCAAGCTTTTTCTCATCGAGCCACCGCCCGCCGATCATCACCGCGACGGGATTTTCAACCGTGCTGACATCGCGCAACGGATCGCCATCGACGAGGATCAGATTGGCGCGCCAGCCGGGCGCGATCACCCCGGTCTTGTCGAAACCCAGAACCTCGCCGGCGTTCACGGTCGCCGTCTGCAGCGCCGCGTAAGGCGTCAGCCCCGCCTCGACCAGTAATTCCAGTTCGCGCGTCATGGCCGAGCCCGGAATATTGGTGAAGATGCCCGCATCCGTTCCTGCAACCAGAGTAACGCCGGCGTCATGCAGCATCTTCGTCGCCTGCAGATAAAACGCGGCGCGCGGCGTCTCCCGCGGGGCCGGGTCCATCCCGCTCCAGAAGTCGAAGGTTCCCTTGTCGAGCATCCGATAGAGCGGGTTGACCGTCTCTGCGCCCGGACGGCGGAGATAATCGCCTTGCGACTCCGCAACGCGGATAAGATTGGCGTGGGCGATCAGCGTCGGCGTCACCGCCTCGCCCGAGGCGGCGATTTTTTCCGCAAGTGCTAGCATCGCCGCTTCGTCGAGTTCATCGCGCAGTCCGTGCCAGACAATCGACTCCACATGTTCGATGGTGGTGAAGCCGCGCCCCAAGGATTCCTCGAAACTAATGTCGAACGGCTCATCGTAAGGCACGCCTTCGCCGCGCACGCCTTCGGGCGTGTGGCCGGAAACGCGCATGCCGCGTGCCGCCGCTTCTTCGGTCACGGCGTCGTAGGGCTCGCGCCGCAAATTCGAATAGATTTTGATCTCGCGATACCCCTGATCGTATTGCTTCGCGACGGCCGCGCGCGCTTGCTCCGCCGTTACAACGATCTGGTGATTGTCCTGCTGGTTGCGGCCGGGACTGTTGAGGATCGGCCCCGTGGTGATGAAATCGGGACCGAGTATCCGCCCTTCTGCAATGCGTTTTTCAAGCGGCAGGTGAAACGGCATGCCCGACATGTTGCGCACGCCCGTCACGCCATGAGCGAGATAGCCCGCAAGCTCCGCCTCGTCCCAGACATGAACATGGGCGTCGATGAGGCCTGGCGTCAGCGTCTTGCCGGCGCCGTCGATCACGATTCCATCTTGGGGCGAGGCTAACGATCCAGCGGGACCGATCTGGTCGATGACGCCATTGACGACAAGCACCGCCATGGCGCCTTGCGCCTGCGGCGCCCCCGGCGCCATGGAGACGAGCCGCACATTATCAATGAGGACCGCAGACAATATCGGCGCCGGTTTCAGCGCGCGCGGATAGCCTGTTGCTGAAATCCCGAGCCAGATCGCCGCTATTAAGAATAGCGCCCCAAGCGCCAACAGGCCCCGCCGCCAAATCATCGATTATTCCTTCCCTGCCGGGATAGCCCCGCCCTCTTCATTTCACAGATAGTCCATTTAGGGAGCGTGGCGCACCCTTTGAAGGTGGCGCCCTCACTAACAGCGACCGCGCCGCATTTCAAAATCAGGGTTTCATGCGTTAAGCATGACGAGACGGACGGAGGAATATCATGGCCAAAATCGTCGGCGGCATCGCCACATCGCACACGCCCACCATCTCCTTCGCGCTCGACGCGAAGAAGCACGACGATCCCGTCTGGGCGCCGATCTTCAAAGGCTATGAGCCAGTGCAGGAATGGCTGGCGGAAACGAAACCCGACGTCCTCTTCTATATTTTCAACGACCACATGACGTCGTTCTTCATCGATCATTATTCGCATTTCACCCTCGGCGTCGGCGATGAATACCGCACCGCCGATGAAGGCGGCGGCCCGCGCGCCTTGCCCCCGATCAAGGGCGATCCGAAACTCGCGGAACATATCGCCAAGGGCCTTGTCGCCGACGAGTTCGACATTTCGACCTTCCAGAACAAGGGCCTCGATCACGGCTGTTTCTCGCCGCTGTCGCTGTTGTTGCCCCATGAAAAGGAATGGCCGTTAAAGCTCATTCCGTTTCAGATCGGCGTGTTGCAGTTTCCGGCGCCGACCATGCGCCGCTGTTACAAGATCGGCCGGTCGATCCGCCGGGCCATCGAGCACTATCCGGAAGACATCAAGGTCGCGATCGCAGGCACGGGCGGGCTGTCGCATCAGGTGCATGGCGAGCGCTGCGGCTTCAACAATACGCCATGGGACATGGAATTCATGGAGCGGCTCGAGAAAGACCCTGAAAGTCTTCTCGACATGACTCATGCGGAGCTTGCGACCCTCGGCGGGCTAGAAGGCGCGGAAGTCGTGATGTGGATGATCATGCGCGGCGCGCTGTCGAAGAAAGTCGAGACGACGCACAAGGCCTATTACCTTCCCTCCATGTGCGCCATCGCCAATATGGTGATCGAGGAGCGGTCGGACGAAACAGACGAAGAGTCCGACGAAGCCTATATGAAGCGCATCAACCATCAGGTGGCGGGCATCGAAAAGCTCGACGGAACTTATCCGTTCACCATCGGCATGGGGGTGAAGGCGTTCCGGCTCAACAATTATCTTCACAGCCTCGTCGTGCCGGAGCACCGCAAGCTGTTCCTCGAAGACCCGGAAACGAGTTTTGAAAAAGCCGGGCTCACCGAAGAAGAAAAACGCCTTGTCCGCGAGCGCGACTGGCGCGGGCTCATCCATTACGGCGTGATCTTTTTTATGCTGGAAAAGCTCGGCGCCGTCGTCGGCACATCGAACCTTCATATCTATGCCGCCATGCGCGGCCAGACGCTGGAGGATTTCCAGAAAACCCGCAATGCGCAGATCATGTATTCGGTCGCGGGCGCCGATGAAGGCAAGACCGAATGGGACAAGGCGCCGGCGAAATAAGCGCCGACGAACTTAGTCTTCTTCAGGTGGCGGCGGCGGCGCGTCGTCAGGCGGCGGTCCGCGCCGCTCTTCCCGCCGGTCTTTCCAGCGTTTTCGCAGTTCCGCACGGCGTTCATTCGCCGTATCGATCAGACGCTTGCGCTCCGCCGCCGGCAGGCTTTTGAAGGCGCCGATGAAAGCGTCGTTGAACGCATCATACTGGCTCTCCTGAACCGCGCGGATTTCATCGAGCTTCGCCTCGATCGCCGCGTCATCCCATTCCTCAGCGCTCATCAACACGCCAAGCTCGCGCCGCAGAGCGCCCATCTCGCGATGGGTCTCGCGCATGGCGGGAAGCTGTTCGCGGAAAGCGCCGCGGAACTTGTCGCGCAGCTCCGGCGACAAATCCTCCGCATAGCGCATGATCTTGAACGGGTCTTCAAACCCGCCGCGGGGACCGTGGCGGCCGTCAGGCTGGTGCATCGGCGGCGGCCCCGCGATCATCCGGCCCGACACATGGCCGAGCGCAAAAATATTGAGACCGACCGAGACGAACAACAGGGCGGCAAGCCCGATGATTACTCCGCGTCCCATTCGATGCCTCCGTTTTCGTTGAGCGCTGTGAGGGAGAGATCGTCCATATAGGCGAGCGCTTCATATTCGGGCGTCAATGTATCCTGCGCCGAGGCGCTCATCAGGCCCGACGCGATCCCGAGCGCGCCGACCCCGGCAAGAACGCCCGCCGGTGCGAGCCGCATCACCGGCGCGATGCCGCGCAGAAAATCGAACAATCCCGTTTGCGGTTTCGGCGCTGTATACGCCGCCATGATGCGGTTGGTCAGATCTTCGCTCATGCGCGGCGCCGTGGCGGCGTTGAGAAAGCCGTCAAGATCGCGCGCTTCGACGAGAATCGCCTGCGCTTCATCGGCGTCGAGGATATCCGCAAAGGTCTCGCGGCGCTCCGCCGGCCAGCGCGCGACATCCCCGCCGAACGCATCGGCGCAGTGACGCAGCGCGTCCAGCCGTTCAGTTGATATGGGCGTCATGTCCGTCATCCATCTTCCCCATCAAATGCTCGCGCATGGGCGCGAGACTTTCGCGCAAGGCGCGCCGTCCCCGCGCCAAGAGCGATTCCAGCGCATCGACGCTGATCTCCATAATTTCGGCCGCTTCGATATTGCTCAACTCCTGATAATGGCAGAGCGTGATGGCGAGCCTTTGCCGTTCGGGCAGCTTGTCGAGCGCTTCGTCAATCGCGAAACGCCGTTCGGCTGCAAAAATCACCTGGTCCTGCCGGTCGGCGCTATCGGCTCTTTCGGGCGCGGCGTCTTCCGGCGCCTCGCGCTTCGACTTGCGAAGCTGGTCGAGGCAGATATTCATG
This sequence comes from Hyphococcus sp., assembly GCF_965267305.1. Taxonomy (GTDB): domain Bacteria; phylum Pseudomonadota; class Alphaproteobacteria; order Caulobacterales; family Parvularculaceae; genus Hyphococcus. The sequence continues at coordinate 1,456,467 of NZ_OZ253945.1, forward strand.
GCGACGCGGTAAAGCCAGGTTTCGAATTTCGCGCCTTGAGGCTTCCACTTCGCCGCATGCCGCCAGAGCCGCAAAAACGTCTCCTGCACCGCGTCTTCGGCGGCGGCTTTGGAGCCCAACATGCGATAGCTGGCGGCGTAAATCATGCGCGTATGCCTTTCCACAAGCAGCGCCGCCGCGGCTCTGTCGCCGAGACCTGCGCGCCTCACCAGCGCTTCATCAGTGTCCGTTTCCTGCTTCAAGAAAGCGCCGGTTCGATTTGTCCGGCGCCGCACGACAAGTCTCGCACAAGCGCCGGAAAGTTAGAGACGATCAGTCTTTCTTACCACGGCCGCCATGATGGCCGCGACGTTTCTGTTCGTCTTCACTGAGAACGCCGTTGCCGTCCTTGTCCATCTTGTCGAAGCGCTCCTGCGCCGCGTTGATGTATTCCGTCTTGTCGACGACGCCGTCGCCGTTCTTGTCCGGATTGCGGGCCTCGCGCCATTCCGCACGCTTGGCTTCATGGAACGCTTTCATCTCTTCTTTCGTCACGGCGCCGTCGCCATCCGCATCAGCGTCTTCAATGAACTGGGCGTGCTTTTCGGACATTTCGTCGGCGGTCAGAACGCCGTCGCCATTGACGTCCATGCGATCCCAGTGGCCAGACCAGCGGCCCTCTCCTTTGCCCTCGCCCGCCATCGCGCTCGCGGCGATCAGGGCTGCGCCCGCGGCGGCGATGGAGCCAATCATGAGTTTCTTCATAGGGGTTCCCTTTCCAGGTTTTTTCGCCTTCCAGCACCCCTTTAACGGGTCAGCGCCGGAAATCCGTCGCCAAACCCTGGATATGGCCCTGCTCCCCGACAAAGGCCTTGGCGAGGGCGCTTTCCACGGTCTCGAGCCGCGCCGCGGAAACCCGCCCATTCTGGTCAGAAGTGGAAATTTCATAGGTATTTCCAGCGCTTGCGGCATCCATATCGGCGAAGGCGATGACCCTTTTGCGGGCTGGCGACCAGGCGCAGCTTGTCAGCCGGCCTTGCGGCTTGCCGTCGCAGAAAACCGCCGCCCCGGGCGCGGCCTCTTCCGCGTCGATGGCGAAGGCCCGGAGCCTCCGCCGGGGCCGGCCCGCCAGTTCCTGCAGGGCGCGCCGGCCGTTGAACCAGCCTTTGTCGAGCGGCGCCAGGTGAGCGAGGCCCAGCTCTTCCGGCGTCCGCGGGCTCGCGCCCGCTTTCCCCGCCGGCATGAAGTCGAGGCCGGGGCGCGGCACCCCCGCTTCGAGCCGCAGGACCTCGAGCGCATCGAGCCCGATTGGCGCGCCAGCGCCGCGGCGCATGATCCGTTCCCAGATGGTCAGCGCCTCTTCTTTCGGAAAGATCAGTTCGACGCCGGGCATGGCGCCGAACTGAATCGGCCGCGCCGCGGTTTCAACACCGCGCAGGACGCCGGACGCGGCAATGGTTTCATTGACCGATTTCAACCCTGACGCGGAAAGAACGCCCGCGGTCTGCGGCCCGAAAACGCCGAGCGCCGCAACCTCGCCGGAAATGTCGCTCGGCTCCACATCCATGCCGCGCGAAGCGAGCGCGATATGGCGCGCATGGGGCGCCGGCAAGGTGAGAAGGAATAGGTCGTCGGAAAGGCGCGACACCTCCGCAAGATCGATGACGTAACCGGCGTCATTGAGCATCAGCCCACGCGCGCTTTCACCTACATGCAGAGACACCGCCGGCGCCGTTGTCAGACGCCCGAGAAACTCCGCCGCCTGACCGCCACGCACGGCATAGCGTGCAAGGGGTCCGAGATCGGCAAGCGCAGCGCCCGATTTCGCCGTTTCATATTCTCCGGAGACGGAGGAATAGACGCGCGCCGCCGTCCAGCCATTGACCGTGGTCCACAGATTCGCCTCGCTTTGCGTCGCCACAGCGGAAAAGAGCGGCGTCGGGCGCGGCGCGTCGGTGAAGAAATCTTCCGCAGGAAAAATCATGCCGCCCCTCTCTTATAGGCGCGGAGCGCCGCTTTGGCGGCGGCGCGGCCAGAGGCGCAGGAAAGCCCGGCGCCGATTTGCGCTTCCGGTCCGCAGAAATAAAATCCGCTGATGCGGGGGCTCCCGGTGACCGCCGCGGCGAGCGCCCATTGCTGCAGTATGCCTGGCTTTGCGGCATAGGCGCCGGCGCTGGCGCGCGCTGCTTGCGCCTCGTCGCACGCAAGCTTCAGATCACTGACCTCGATCCGGCCGGAGAAACCGGCCGCAAACATTTCGATGGAGTTGAGGATGGCGGAGCGAATGTCTTCGCGCCGCTTTTCATCGGGCGCTTCATCGAATGGCAAGGGATGCGCCATCACAGACATGATCTGCCGCTTGTCGAGCGCTGCGCCCTCATCGAGCGCCGCCGGGAAAATCGCCTCGACGATCAGGCGTTCGGGCACGCGGCCTGCGCGCGCCTCTATGAACGCTTTCGAGAGGGCTTCAGGCGGCGGTGCGTACAAAAGCCGGCGCATCATATTGCGCCGCGTCGCCTCGTCCTGCGCAACGCCTTTCAAAATGATCTGCATCCGTGCGGTCGAAATTTCCGGACGGCGCGACGTCAGGATACGTTGCAGCCCGATGTCGAGAACGCCGGGGCCGATCATTTTCTGGAACGCCTGTTCTGCGTCGATCGCCGCGATGACGATGGAGGCGCGCAACTGGCCGCCATCGGCGAGCACAACCCCGGCGACGCGGTCGCCTTCGATCAGGATCGACTTCACCGGCGAGGCGGCGCGAACGTCGACTTTCGCGGCCTGGGCTGCGCGGCGCAGCGCGTCGATAACCGAGACGGCGCCGCCTTTGGGATAGGCCGCCGCGCCCTGAAGCCCCGCGGCCTCGCCCGCATAACGGCGCAGAAGCGACATGAAACTGAACGGCTCATGCGGCGCGGCGGCGGAGCGAAAAGAAGCCTCGGCCAGCAGCAAGGTGCGAAGCTGGCCGTCATCGAAACGCGCGCGCAGGACGTCATCGGCGGTTGCATAAAGATAACGCTGAATGCGCGCCGCCATTTCCGGCGGCGCCTGACCGATGGCTTTTTCGAGCGCGCGCTGCTGATTGCCGCCGGCGCCGGCATATCCGCCGCCGTTGAAGGCGGGGCGCAGGAAAGCCGCGGTTTCCAGAACGTCGCCCATGAATGCTTCAAGGGCTTCGCGGTCGCTGTCGTCGTCGAGATTGAGAAGCGCCGCCTGCGTCAGATCGCCGTCGAAACGCAAGACGGCGCCGTTGTCAAAAAAGTACGTCGTGTCGAGGCGGCGCGCCGCAAACTCCACGCCGTGACGATAGAGATCGAGTTCGGCGATGACCTCAGGATCGAGCACGGTGATGAGATGTTCGCCGTCTACGCCCTCGACGCCCGGCGCGATTTCGCGTGCGGCGACGCGCCCGCCGATTTCAGGACCGGCGCCCACCAGCACCGTGCGCAAGCCCGCCTTGCCGAGATAAGCGCTCGCCGCAAGCCCGTCGGCGCCAGCGCCGATGACGACGGCGTCGATGCCGCCCTCGATGCGATGGGCGCTCTTGTTCTCATTCTTGGCGTCGAGCGGATTATTCATCGCCGGCCATCACCTTGTCGATGAGTTTCACCGCCGCCGAGATGGCGTTGTGGCGATGGGGCTGAACGATGACGCGCCCGCAATTGGCGAAGGGAGACGCGGCGGAAGGCGGCGCCGACAGTTCCGTTTCCGTGCGTTTGATAAGCGAGGCGAAGCCCGGCATGCGGCTCGACAGTCTTTCCCGGATGATGGAGGCTGCGGCCTGACGGTCCTGTCCGGTCCAGCCGCGCCATTCGCCGTCTTCATAAAAGGCTGCGGGAAGATAGGCCGACCGCGCGATGATTTCGCCTTTGCCGGAAAATTCGAACTCCACAGGCATGCGGTCGTAAAGACGCCCTTCAATGGCCGCATCACGCGCTGCTTGAATGTCGCCGCCTTCGTCGATCACCTGGAAAATCGCGCCCGGCTCGCCCAGCGGCGGCTCTGCGCCTTCGCTCAGTTTGAACCGCACGGCGAACTCCGCATTTGCGCTATGCCCCAACCCGCCGCGCACATTCCCGACGCCCCATTGGCGCGCGGCGGCGGGGCTCGCAAAGAAGATATGCTTCACTTTGATTTTATCTTCGCCTTCGAACGCCACCTGCACGAACTTGCCGTTGGCGAGCGCCTCAACCGGCTTCTTGTGCGTCGTCTCAACGCCTGCGTCCTGACAAACCTGTTCAAGCACCGCCGACAAGGCGGCGCCGCCCCGTGGCGCGCGCACGCGCCACGCATCCGCGTCGGCGAATTCGGCGAGCGCCTGCGCAGAGCCGGCCTCTTTGTCGCCCCAGCCGCCGGCGCCGAGCGCATGGGCCGCAAGATGCGCGCGCAGCCGGCCGTCGGAAAAATAATCGGTCAGCATCTCTTCGCACGACCCGAAGAGCCGCGCCGCGTGTTCGAGTTGCGCGGGGTCCGACAGCAGCGCTGCGAACGCCTTGATATCCGGGGCGCCGTTTTTTTCATAACCGGCCGGCGCGTATGGCGGCGGCGCCGAAAGCGACGTCATGTCATCCAGAAAATCGCGCCAGAGCAAATGATCGGGCGAGCCTTTTTCCGCGAGTTTTTCCGTTGTCTCGCGCGCGCTGGCGTAAGTCGCGACCGGCGCACCGTCTTTCAGCAGCGTAATCCGCGCGCTGACGGGCTCCAGCGCCAGATCGTAATCCTGCAATTCAAGGCGCCGCCAGACGAAATTCGCAATGGCGGGCGCAGCGGCGCAGCTTCGCTTTTTCCGGTCGGCGCTGGTCAGCAGCGCGACCCTTGCATGGGCCTTTGCCGCAGCGGCGGCGGCCGCAAGGCTTGCCTCGTCATCGCCGATGACCAGAAAATCAAACTGCCCGTTCATGCTTCCGCGCGAACCTTCCCATTGCCTCCCCGGCCGTTTACGCTGGCCGGGCGCGCCGCTCGCCGACAATCATGGTAAACAGGCCGGACGTCTGCGCCGCCAAATGCAGCAATTTCCGTTCCGCGTTTACAATCGAATCTTCTCCGCATACGGACGCCATCCGCGCACATAAAGCCTCACCCGCTTTATCGGGCGAAAACAGCCCGCCCAGCGCCGCCCGGCTCGCCTGCAACACCGCTTCAAAGACCCCGTGCGCCGCCATTAACTTTTCCGCGTCTTCCTGCGCCAGTTCGCCCCTCTTCGCAAACCAGGGGAGCGCCTTGGCGACCGCGCGGGGCGGGCGTTCCGCGCCGCCCGAGCTCGCGAGGGTGAGCACCTGACAGATGAACGCAATATCCGTCAGACCCCCCATCATATTCTTAACGTCCCACGGTCCAGCCGGACGTTTCGCCTCGTCGAGACGCGCCCGCATGGCGGCGGCGTCGGCGCGGATTTCCGACCGGTCGCGCGGACGGCAAAGAATAGCGGCGATCTCCTCCTCGACCGTTGCGGCGAGGGAGGCGTCAGGACCGATGACCCGCGCCTTCACCAGCGCCATCGTCTCCCAGGTCCAAGCCTCCTCGGCGTAATAGCGCCGGAAGGCGGCGAGACTCACCGCCGCGGGGCCCGCCTTACCCGAGGGCCGGAGTTGCATGTCGACTTCGTAAAGCGACCCCTCCTCCGTCGCGGCGGAGAGCGCGGTGACGCAGCGGCGCACCAGCCGGGTGAAATACTCCACGGCGCCGAGAGAGCGCGCCCCGTCAGACTGCGCATCAGGCGGCGCATCGTAAATGAACATGAGATCGATATCGGACGTCGCGGTCATTTCCCCGGCGCCGAGGCGCCCGAGCCCCACCACCACGAACTCGCCGTCAATGACGCCGTGCTGGCTGCGCATCTCCTCGATGGTCGCATCGACCAGCACGCGGATGGACGCGTCAGCGATCGCCGTGAAATGCCGCGACGCCACTCCTGCGGGCAGCATGCCGACAGCGAGCTGCGCTGTGATCTGGAACTTCTCTTCGCCCGCCCAGCGGCGCACTGCGTTGAGCACGCCTTCATAGTCGCGCGCCCTTTCGGCTATCTCGCGGCAAGCCGGTTCATACGTCTCAATATCGGGCGGCGGTTCCGACCAGCGATTGTCGAGAAGCCGCTCCACAAGATTGAGATGTTTTGAAAACTCGCGACCAAGATAAGGCGAAATCGTCATGATGCGAATAAGCGCGTCGAAGATTTCAAGGTTGTTAAGAAGCAGCGAAAAAACCTGAACGCCCGCGGGCAGACGCGCCAGAAAATCCTCAAAGGCGAAAAACGCTTCATCGGACGCGTCGCCCGCCTTGGCGAGGGCCTCAAGCAACGGCGGCACGAGCTTGGTCAAAAGCACGCGCGAACGTTCGGTGCGCGTGGCGCGCAGGCCGCCCTTGTGCCAGCGCATGATGGCGGCGCTCACTTCGGGCGCACGGTGAAAGCCGAGCCTTTCCAGCGTCTCCATGGTCGCCGGATGCGGCTCGACGCCCGTAAACACAAGCGGCCCCAGCCGCGATTCCGGATCGTCCGCGGTTTCAAACAAGGCGTCATAGCGCGCGCCCACCTCTTCCAGCGTGGAGATCAGCTTCGTGCGGAAATCGCCGGCGGCGGCAGCGCCGGTGAAGATGGCGACGCGGTCGATGTCTTCTTTGGCGGCGGGAATGCGATGGGTCTGTTCGTCATTCACCATCTGCAGCCGGTGCTCCACATGGCGAAGATAGAGATAGGCCTCGCTCAACGCGTCGCGATCCGCCGCTTCGATGGCGCCCGCCTCCGTAAGCGCCGACAGCGCATCGAGTGTTGCGCGCTGACGCAAACTTTCATCCTTGCCGCCGAGAATGAGCTGCTGCGTCTGCGCATAGAATTCGATCTCGCGGATGCCGCCGCGGCCAAGCTTGACGTCGTGGCCTTCAAACGCGATCTCGCCGCCGCCTTTGGCGCTGTGCATCTGGCGCTTCACCGCATGCACGTCCTCAATGGCGGCGAAGTCGAGATATTTGCGCCAGATGAAAGGCCGGAGCGTTCTTAAAAATTCTTCGCCAAGCGCGATGTCGCCGGCGCATGGCCGCGCCTTGATGAAGGCCATCCGCTCCCAGTTCTGGCCGAAAGCCTCGTAATAGGATTCTGCCGCGCTCACCGTCACAGCGAGCGCCGTCACGCCCGGATCGGGGCGAAGACGTAAATCCGTACGGAAGACATAGCCGTCCGCCGTCTGCGTCTGCATCAGGTTGATGACGTCGCGCGTCACCGCGACGGCGTGTTTTTGCGCCAGGTGCCGGTCGTCAAATCCCATGCGGCCCGGATCGAACAGCACAACGAGATCGACGTCGCTCGAATAATTGAGTTCGAAGGCGCCGTGCTTGCCCATGGCGAGAATGACGAGCCCTTGCGCGCTTTCGAGAGGCGAGCGGGCGATGGCGCCCGCAAGCGCGCCTTCGATGGCGGCGTCGGCGAATTCCGAGAGAGCTTTGGTCGTCTGCATGACGCCCCAGGCGCCGCCGATGTCGCTTAATGCAATCAGCAGCGCCGCTTCCTGCTTGGCGAGGCGCAGCGCTTTGATCTGTTCATCGGGGCTCTCCAACAAGGCGGCGTTCTGCGCATCCTTGATGACGCGGGACAGCGTTTCCTCCGGCGGCGCCGCGAAGAGCGCCGTGAGATCGGCTTTCCTCTTCAGCGCGAGACGGCGCAGATAAGGCGAACACCCCGCGGCGCCTTTGAGAAGTTCCTGCGCGGCCTCTGGAAGGGCTGAAAAATCCGCGCCCGCCTCTTCGGCGAAATGCTCCGCCGCTTCCCGGTCATACGCATCCGGTGCGCCGGCGATGATGTCCGAAAGGCGTTTCATAATATGCAAAATGCCACTGGCGCGGTTAAAAAATCTAGCGAAAAGAACTGCAAAGCCAATCGATAGAAGAAATTGATACGGATCAATTTCTGCCTAACAGCCCGCCGCTTCTTTCAAGGCCGAGGACGGGCGAAAGCGCAAGGACCGCGACGCCTTGATCTCGATTTCCTCGCCAGTGCGCGGATTACGGCCCGTGCGCGCGGGCCGTTTGGAAATCGTAAAGGTGCCGAATGTCCCGATCGTATATTTGCCGTCCTTGCGCGCGCGCTTGAGGCCGTTTTCAATTTCGCCGAAGACGAGCTCAACCACGCGCTTGGCTTCGGCATTGGTCAGACCGCCGGCTTCCGCGACATTGGCGATGAATTCAGCTTTGCTCATGGGTCTCCTTTCAGGTGGGTGATGGTCAGTCCGCCAGCGCGAAGGTCATGACGATGCGCAAGCCGCAGCCGTCGTCGTTTTTGTGTTTGAGTCCGTCCTGCAGCTCAAGCGTCGCGCCATGAGCGCGGGCAATGGCGGAAACAAGCGACAGGCCGAGACCGGAGCCCGGGGTCGAACGGCTTTGTTCGAGGCGCACGAAACGTTCAAGCACGCGGTCCCGATTCTCCGGCGGGACGCCCGGTCCGTCATCGGCGACGGACAGCATGGCGCCGCCGTCTTTGGCGGGGCCGACTTTCAGTTCGATGCGCGTGCCGCCCTCGGCGTATTTCAACGCATTGTCGAGGAAGTTGGCGATCGCCTGGCTGACAAGTTCGCGCGAGCCTTTGACGGGCGGGGTCGGCGCGGTGATGAAGTTGAAATCGAAGCCGGCATCCTGCGCCGCCGGTTCGTAAAGCTCCGCCATCTCCTCGGCGATGGCGACGATGTCGATGGGCGCCATGGCGCCGGCGCCCTCGCCCGACTGGATGCGCGCAATGGAGAGGAGCGCATTGAACGTCGCCAGCATTTTCTCCGTATCGTCGATGGTCGCGCGCAACGCCTCTTCCTTCGAGGCGCTATCGCCGTCGACCGCAGCATTGAGACGGTTCCGCATGCGCGTCAAAGGCGAGCGCAGATCGTGGGCGATATTATCGGAAACCTCGCGCATCCCCGCCATCAGCCGTTCGATCTGGTCGAGCATGGCGTTGAGGTTGCGGCCGAGATCGTCGAGTTCGTCGCCCGCGCCGGTCGTCGGGATGCGCTGGGAAAGATCGCCGCCGCGGATCGCCCGCGCCGTTTTGTTGACGACTTCGACACGCCGTAACAGCGAGCGCGAAAAGATGAGCCCCACGACAACGCCGAGAGCAATGGTCACCATGGCGGCGCGCATGACGACGCTTTGCGAGCGCTGGCGGAGGAATTCGCGGCTCGCCACATCGCGCGCGACGACGACAAGATAAGATTGCTCGGCTTCGGGCGATGCGCGGAAGCGCATCATCTTGCCCCGGGCCTCACGCTGCTGGATGCCGATCTCGCGGCCCGCCGCATCGAGCAGCGGCTTTTCGAATTTGAAGTTGAAGAAATCTCCCTCGGCGGTCAGCGCTTCCGGCGGCAGCGCGGTGAGGTTCCCCGCCAGCACTGCGCCCGACGGCGCCCCGATGAGCATATAGATGGCGTCGTCCGACCACGCTGTGCGCTGGCGGATGACGCGGGTGAGCATCCCAGAACCGCTGGTCGAAAAAAGGTCCGCTAGAACACCGATCTCGCTGTCGATGACATCGTCTGTTTGTTTCGCCGCCTCGCCGAAAGTGGCGTTGTAAAGATAGGCGCCGAGAAGCGCCACCGCGCCCGCAAAAAGCACGACATAGATCAGCGTGAAGCGGAAAGATGTCGTGCGGAGAATGCGGAGCATGGAAGTCCTAGTCGGCGTCGGAGAGCCGGTATCCCGCACCGCGGATGGTTTTCAGAAGCGGTTTGTCGAAGTCCTTGTCGATCTTCGCGCGCAGACGGGAGATGTGAACGTCGATCACATTGGTCTGCGGATCGAAGTGATATTCCCACACATTCTCAAGCAGCATGGTGCGCGTCACCACTTGGCCTGCATGGCGCATGAGATATTCGAGCAGCCGGAACTCCCGCGGCTGAAGATCGATCTTGCGTTCGGCGCGGCGCACCGTGCGCGTTAAGACGTCGAGCTCGAGATCGCCGACCTTGAAGCGGGTCGTCACTTCCTGAGGGCCAGTGGCGCGGCGCCGGCCCAGCGCCTCGATGCGCGCCAGCAATTCCGAAAACGCGTAGGGCTTCACCAGATAATCGTCACCGCCAGCCTTGAGGCCCGACACCCGGTCGTCGACCTCGCCCAGCGCCGACAGAAACAGGGCCGGCGTGACATCGCCGTCGCCGCGGCGGTTGGAGAGAAGCGACAGCCCGTCCATTTTCGGCAGCATGCGGTCGATCACATAAGCGTCGTACCCGCCCGCTGTCGCCATGTTGAGGCCGCTCTCGCCGTCGAGGGCGTGGTCCACCACATGTCCCGCCTCGCGCAGGCCCTTGGCGACATAGGCCGCCGCCTCCGCATCGTCTTCAACCAATAAAATTCGCATGGGGCCACCTTAGCCTGATTTCACTAGATGCAAAACGGCGGCGCCGCCGGGATGCGGGAGCGCCGCCGGAAAACTCATCACGGGCGCTAGTCGTCGAGCGACAGGGCGCCGAACTGGCGGTTCTGTCCAAGCTGCATGCGCAACAGGACCGCATCCTTGCCGGCCTTCTTGGCGTTCGAAATTTTCGAGCGCAGATCGTCGCCGGACCGCACCTGTTCGCCATCAAGCTGTAGAATGACAACGCCGGGCGCAAGCCCTGCATCCTCTGCTGGGCTGCCGGGGCGCACCGCCGTCACCACAACGCCGTTGACGCTGTCCGGGACACGAAACTGCTGGCGCAACGTGTCGTTAAGATCGGCGACGCGCACACCCACATCCGCCGCAAGGCTGTCATTGTCATTGGACGGAACATCATTGTTCGCCAGTTCGGTTTCCGCATCGCGCTGGCCGAGGGTCACCTTGATATTGCGGATCTTGCCGTCGCGCTGAACTTTGAGATCGACTTTTTCGCCGGGCGGATAAGAGGCGACGCGGCGCGAGAGCTCGTTGGCGCTCGTCACATCGGCGCCGGCGATGCCGAGAATGACGTCGCCATCCTGAAGCCCGGCTTTCTGCGCGGGCGTGCCGTCGATGACATCGGCGACAAGGACGCCGCCTTTTTTATCGAGACCGATAGCCGCGGCGATTTCCGTCGTCACTTCCTGAAGCTGAATGCCGAGCCAGCCGCGGGTGACGGAGCCATTGGCGATCAGTTGCGCCACGGTTTCCTTGGCGACCCGGGCCGGGATCGCAAAACCGATGCCGACGCTGGCGCCGGTCGGCGAATAGATCGCGGTGTTTACACCGACGACGCGGCCTTTCAGGTCGAAGGTCGGGCCGCCGGAATTGCCGCGGTTGATGGGTGCGTCGATCTGGATGAAATCGAGATACTGGTTCTCGCGGTTCTGACCGCCGATGGCCGAAACGATGCCGCTCGTCACCGTGCCGCCGAGACCGAAGGGATTGCCCACCGCGACGACCCAGTCGCCGACCCGCAGATTCACATCATCCGCGAAGTCTACATAAGGCTGGTTCGACAGCGGCTTCACTTTAAGGACGGCGAGATCGGTGAGTGGATCCGTCCCGACGACTTCCGCGTCCACTTCATCGCCATTGGCGAGACGAATGCGCACGGAGTCGGCGTCTTCCACCACATGATTGTTGGTGACGACATGCCCTTCGCGATCAATGAAGAAACCGGAGCCTTGCGCCTCCATGCGGCGAACGCCCTCATCACCGAAACCGTCGGAATCGCCGGGACCGTCATTTTCAGGCGTGCCGAAACGGAAATTGAAAAACTCTTCAAGTCCGCTCGGCAGGTTGCGGCGCATGTCGACTTCGCGCTCGACGAGAACACTCACCACCGCCGGGCTGACGCGCTCGACGAGATCGGCGAATGAAAGGGTGCCGTCGGCGGCGAGCGGCGGCGCCATCAGGCGCGGCGCCTGCGCCTGCGCGCCCGTAAAGCCGATGCTCCCTGCGCTGAGCGCAAGGGCGGCGGCGCTTGCTGCAAGAACGCCGGCGCGGTGAAGTTTTGACTTTCGGAAATACTGTGTCGTCAACGTCATGATCCTTCTTTGCCTTTTCATCGGAAGCGCGCCCCGCTTCAATTGACCATAGTGTAATTAATATTGACGGGGGTGCGGCGAAAGCGTTCCCCCGACATTAAAAATTGTTAAAAATATCAAGCGATTCGGGAGTTTACGGTTACTCCTTCGGTCAGCATGCGGTGAACCGGGCATTTATCGGCGATTTCGAGAAGCCGGGCGCGCTGCGCCTCGTCGAGATCGCCTTCCACGCGCAGTTCCTTTTCCAGCACTTTGGGGGCGTGAGAGTCGCCCGCCTCTCCACGGCGGATGCGGATTTCCACCGCCCGGACGTCCCATTTCTTGCGGCGGGCATACATCTTGATGGTCATGACGCCGCAGGCGGCGAGCGCGCCCTCAAGCGTGCGGGTCGGATTGGGGCCAAGACCGGAGCCGCCGTCCTCGGCGCCCGCATCGATTAGCATGGGATGGCCGTCAATGGACAGCGCCACAGCCAGAGGCTCGCCATCGACCGTGCGGGCGAGCGCCCCGCCCAGATAAGGCTGCGCCATCGAGGTCGCCAGCGCATGGGGCGCGGCGCCGATATAGCGCCCGGCCCAGGCGGCGAGCACCGAGGCGGCGTAGCGCGCATCGTCCGGGTCCGATAAAAGGTGATCCGCGGTGTCGAGGCTGACAAAGCTTTTCGGATGTTTCGCGGCCACGAAAATCCGCGTGGCGTTATCGACGCCGACAGTTTGATCCAGCGGCGCATGCATGATGAGCAGCGGTTTCTTCAGTTTCGCCGCGCAGGCAAGGACATCCTGTCTTTCGAGATCGTCGAGAAACTGTTTCTTGATGGTGAAGGGCCGGCCGGCGAGCTTCACCGTCGCAACGCCTTTCTTTTCGATTTCCTCGCGATGTTCGGCGATCTGCATGGCGACATGATCGGCTTCCGCCGGCGCGCCGATGGTCGCAACGCCTTTCACTTCCGGAATGCGCGTCGCCGCGACAATCGCCGCCGCGCCGCCGAGGGAGTGACCAATCAGGATCGACGGCGCTTCATAAGTCTCGCGCAGGAAATCCGCCGCCGCGACAAGATCGTCCACATTGGAGGAGAAATTGGTGTTGGCGAAGTCGCCTTCCGATGCGCCGAGCCCGGTGAAATCGAAGCGCATCACCGCGAAGCCTTCGGCCCGCAGCGCCCGCGCAATCTCGCGGGCCGCCTTGATGTCTTTCGAGCAGGAAAAACAATGCGCGAAAAGCGCATAGGCGCGCGGTTTCGACGGCAGGTCGAGCGCCGCGGCGAGTGTTTCGCCGCCGGCGGTTTTGAATTCGGTTTTGGTGGTTTCGCCGGTCATGAGCTCCTCAGGGATTCGGGACTGGGGATCAGGCAAGCATACCAGTCCCCAATGCTGAATACCTAATCCCTAAACCGTCACCGCTGCAGCCGCGGCGCGATCACGGATCAGCCCCGCCTGATCACGATCGAGCAAGGGGTCGATGACCGACATGGTCTGCTCAAGCAGCGTTCGCGCGGCCGCGCGGTCAGCGCCTTCTGCGGCGCGGATTTCCGCCACGAGATCGTTGGCGTAGGTGAGCGCGTGTTTCGAGGCGTCTTCAAGCACTTTTTCAGCAAGCCCCGGATCGGCCCCGAGACGGCGCGCGCCCGCCGGCGCCTCGACGAGGAGCGCCACGGCCGTCCTGGCGTCGGCGAGGACGCCAGGCGCCACGGTTCTCGAATAATCGGGTCTTGGCGCCGCGAGCCGGCTCGACCCGCGGGAGTCCCGAACCGGCAGGGCGGCGCGCATGGCGGCGAGCGCCTGCTCCACGAACCGCGCATGGGCTTCGCCCGCAATGTCGCGGCAGGCTTCGATGCGGTTCAAAAAGACATTGTCGCCGGCCTTCTGCGCATGGCGCGCAAGGCCGTCCGCATAGTCGATGAACCAGCCGAGGCGCGCTTTGGCGCTCTGTACGTCGAGATCGCCGCCCCCGGCTTTTTCAAGCGCCCGGGCGATGGCTTCCAAGTCTTCAAAAAGGCTTTCGGGAAGCGCCATCACGGTTTCCCGCGCCGGCATCAGCCGCTCATCAGCGCTCTGCGCGAGATGATAATAAACGCCGAGCGCGCGCCAGGGCGCTTCGAGCCGGCCTTTCAGCGCCAAGAGGAGATAGCCCGCAATCGACGGTGATTGTTCGTAGACGGAGAGAAAGAGCTGACGGAGATCGTAAATCTGTTCTTCGTTGAGCGACGGAGAATGCGACGGCACGACGACGCGCAGCGTGCGCAAGGCTTCCGCGGCCTCCATCAGATGCCGGATCTCGCCGAAATCGGCGAGCGCGTCTTCGCCGCCAAGAGCTTCTTGCAAGCTCGCCCGCGCCGCTTCACTCTCCTTGACCCGCGCGGCGAGGCGCGACAGCCCCGCCTCCGCCGAAAGGAAAAGCGAGCGCTCAAGCTGCTTCACATCGCCATCGCCGCGATAGGCGTCGTCAAGCGCGGCGGCGGCCATGGCGGTCTCGGTCAGCGCGGGGTCGGTCATCATCACCCGCCAGATGGGATCGAGCGAGGTGCGCGCGATTTGCGCCCTGCGCTTCTTGCCGCTCCTTATGCTGATGAAAAAATCCTCGAAGGGCTCGAAGAAAGTCCGCTTGGCGGTCGGGCGCCGTACAGGCGTTGCGCCGCGTTCGCGCAGCTTGCGCCGCAAATCGTCGAGGAGCGCGTCATGGGGCAGGCCTTTTCCGCCAGCTTCGCGGTCGGCCTCGATGGCGGCAAACAGCTTCACCGCCGCCGCAACCGGAAGCTCGCCCAGAAAGGCGCCCAGGCGTTCGCGTTTGCGTTGTGACAGTCCCATGATACTCGCTCGGCCCGGTTGCCTGATCCACCGCTTAACCGGAGCCGACCCCGCCTTCAATCGTCCTTACTCGTACGATTGAACCACCGCCCGGTCAAATGCGCTGGTTAAGAAAGCCCGCCGGAAAGATCAGGCGCCTGCGTAATCCTTGCGCCCCTTCTGGTCTGCACCCTTCCATTTCTTGACGAATTCTTCGAGATCCTTGTCGCCCCCTTCGGGCAGGACGATTTTCAACTTCACATACTGATCGCCCGCGCCCCCGGACTTTTTCGGCGCGCCCCGGCCCTTGAGGCGCAGCACCGTTCCGGAGCTCGAATTTTTCGGCACATTGACGGAGACGTCGCCCGCAATCGTCGGCGCGGTGATCTTGCCGCCGAGCACGGCTTCCTTAAGCGTAATCGGCGATTCGATATGGATGTCGTCGCCCTTGCGCTCGAACAGCGGGTGCGTCTTAACCTTCACTTCCACATAGACATCGCCGGGACCGCCGGCGCCTTTTTCACCCTGGCCTTTGAGACGCAGGGTCTGGCCGTCTTCGAGCCCCGCCGGAATGGCGAGGTCGAGGGTCTTGCCGTCAGGCATGGTGACGCGTTTCTTCGCGCCGTTGACGGCGTCGAGAAAGTCGACCTCGAGGCGATAGCGCACATCGCGGCCCCGCGACGGCGCGCTGTGTTGCGCGCGCGCCTGACGCGCGCCGAAAATGTCGGAGAAAATGTCAGAGAGATCTTCGAACGAGGCGCCCGCGCCGGGACCGCCGCCCGGACCCGATGAATAGGTGCGCTGACCGGCGCCCGCGCCTTCGCGCTGGGTCCATTGATGGAACGGGTTCGGACGTTCGCGCCCGTCATCGTCGATCTCGCCGCGGTCGTATTTCTTGCGCCGTTCGGAATCGCCGAGAATGTCGAAGGCCGCGGAGACTTCCTTGAACTTGTCTTCGGCCTTTTTATCGTCCGGATTGCGGTCGGGATGGTATTTCTTGGCGAGCTGACGGAAGGCGGAGCGGATCTCCGCGTCCGTCGCCTTCGGGCTGAGGCCCAGCACAATATAAGGGTTCCGCGCCATAGGCCCGTTAAGTCCCTGTTAAACCTTTCCAATAGGGCGCAATTCGCCCCGCCGCGATAGAGATAGGTGATTTTCCCCGGAAATGAAGAGTTTAGCGTTAATTTAGAGGGGGAGAATTTAGCAGTCCCGGGGGCGGGGCGGCTGGCGGGGCTTCTTGGGCCGGTGTAAAGAGGCCCGTCTTTATACAGGGCGCTTCCATGGACCGCGTAATGCCGGGCGTTCGCCGCAGATCGGCCGTCTCCATGAGCGGCATCCTCCTCGTTCTTGCGGTCGCCACAGGCGTCCTGGCCTGGTTTCTGATCGCAGCTCCGGTCATTACATTTGCGGCCGCGAAAAATCATGCGGCACATTTCGGCTTCGTCTACGCCCATATGATCGGCGGCACGCTGATGCTGTTTCTCGGCGCGGCCAATCTTTATGTGGGCGCATCGCGGCGGTTTTTCCGCTGGCACCGGCAGATCGGTTATCTCTATCTCGGCGGCGGAACGCTGGCGGCATCGAGCGCCATTTATCTCGCTTTGGCGCCGGTGCATGCGGAAACGCCGGGCTTCGCCATCGATCTTCTCGCCGTCAGCGATGTGAGCTGGTCCCTCGCCATGCTCGGCTCGGCGTGGCTCGCCGCAGCCGCACTCGCCTTCCGGGCCGCGCGCAACAAGCGGTTCGACCAGCACAGGCAATGGATGATCCGTTCTTACGTGCTGACCTGGTCCTTTGTCCTCTGCCGCCTGCTGGCGACCCAGCCCGCCATGGCCTCGCTCGGAGACGGCTCGGCGGCGGTCTGGCTTTCCTGGATCGTGCCGATTTTCCTCTGCGAAATCGCGCTGCAGTGGAAAGCCGGGGCCCGTGTCGCGCCCCGCGCCTGAAGGACTTGCGGCGAGCGGTTCGGGAAAAGGGGCGGCCCGATGCGGCGGGCGCTTTGGGCCTGGCGCGAATATGCGGTAGACGGAGAACCCATAATGACCGGAGCATCCTTGATGAACAAACACTTCGCCGCCTTGCTCGCCCCGCTCGCCTTCCTGCCGGGATGCCAGCCGAAACAAGCGGCTGAGCCCGCCGACGCCGGCGCCGAAGTGAACACCGTCGCCGACGAGTATATGGCGGCGATCGTGGAGGTTGCGCCCTTCGTCATTCTCTATTCCGGTCTCGGCGCCGATGTGGCGATCCCGAATGACGCCTTCGACGATATTTCGCCCGACGCCTATGCCGCTTTCGAGACAAAGGAAGACGCCCTCGCCGCGCGCCTCGACCGGATCGATCCGACGGCGCTCGAGCGCGCCGACTGGGTCACCTATGAAACGGTGAAGGAATATATCGCGTCGAGCCGCGGCGCCCGCGTCTGCCATCAGTCCTGGCAGAGCCTCAATCACATGTTCGGCTGGCAGAACTCGCTGCCGATCATCGCCTCCATGCAAGCGATGGAAACCGAAGAAGAGCGCGAAGACGCGCTCGCCCGCTGGGAAAAGCTTCCCGCCTATATCGCGCAGGACAAGGCCAATCTCGAACGCGGTCTCGCCGAAGGCTACACCGTGCCGAAGCGCGTCGCGAACCGCGTTCTGGCGCAGCTCGACTCGCTGCTTGAAACGCCGGCGGAAAACTCGCCCTTCATCGCCTTCGCCGCGAACGGCGATGACGATTTCAAGGCCGCCGCGACGGCGCTTACCGCAGATAAGATCAATCCGGCGATCGCCGATTACCGCGCGTTTCTGAACGACACATACATACCCGCCGCGCGCGACTCTCTGGCGATCACCGCCAACCCCGACGGCGCCGAATGCTACGAGGCGCTGCTGCGGGTGTTTCACGGCGCGCCCATTGGCGCGAAGAAAACCTATGAGCGCGGACAGGAAACCGTCGCCGCGAACACCCAGGCTGTGATAGAGCGCGGGCGCGAACTCTTCGGCGTGGAGGACTTCGCCGACATTCTCGAGCGCACGAAGACCGCGCCGGGCAACCGGTTTCAGAGCGAACAGGACGTCATCGACTACACCCGCGCCCTCGTTCCTGTGACGAAAGAGAAGTCGGCGCCGTTCTTTTCGAAACTGCCCGAGCAGGAAATGATCGTAGAACCCTACGCCGATTACCTCAAAGGCACCGGGCAATCCTCGCGCTATGAAACAACGCCCCCGTCGCAGGGCCCCGCCACCTATCGCATCAACACCGACGAATGGGCGACGCAAACCAAAGGCGAAGCGCAGATCGTCGCCGTGCATGAAGGCTGGCCCGGCCACCATCTTCAGATCGCCACCGCCTACGCCGTCGAGGGATTGCACCCCATCGTGCAACTGTTGAGCTCGACATCTTACGTCGAAGGCTGGGCGCGGTATTCCGAAGCGCTCTCCGAAGAGGCTGGCATTTACGACACGCGCTATGGCGAAATCTCGCGCCGCGCCTGGCCCGCGCGCGGCATGGTGATGGACCCGGGTTTGCATGTCTACGGATGGACGGAACAACAGGTGAAAGACTTCGCCATCGAAAGCGGCCGCTTCGACGAGAAAAGCGCCGAAGCGCTCCTCGACCGCATCGCCGTCATTCCGGGGCAACTGACAGCCTATGACACGGGCGGACTTGAAATCTTCGCGCTGCGCGAAGAAGCCGAAACCCGCCTCGGCGACAAATTCGACACCCGCGAATTCCACAACCGCATCCTCGAAAACGGCGCCGTTCCCCTTGGCGCCATGCGAAGCCATGTGGAGGCGTGGATTGAGGAAGTGGAACGCTCCTGATTACGGGCCGGTTTGCGTCGGCGTTAGCAGCGAGAGAAACCGCGCCGCTAACGCCGCGTCGTAGCGCTCCGACACGAGCTCTGCGCAATCATCGGCATAGCCCGCCCGCCCGGGCCAAAACATTCCGGCCTTGTCGGCCTTCACCGCCTCCACACCGGACGCGCGGATTTGGGCATCCAGCTTTTCGATACGGCCGAGTTCCGCATCCACATCTTCAGGCGCCCACAACGGCGACCCGTAGCCCTCCAGCGAAATTTCAATTGAAAACTCGCCGCGGCGCTCCAGAAGATATTTCAGCGCCAGATTGCGGTTCTCATCGTCCTCATCCCCGTAAAGAAAGCAACGAAGTTCGATCCGGTCGATATCGGCGATGTCGGCGTGTTTTGTCTCCAGCGTATAGTAAGGGGAACGCAGGATGCCGTCGATATGGACGACCTGAAACCAGCGAACATCGAGGACCAGCATGACCGCGGCGATTACGCCAAGAAAAAGAGTGGTCTTGTACACATATCCTTGCCTCTCGAGAAATGCCGCGCGAAGGAATTCTAAAGGTGAAAATTCCTCATGGATATGCAGTCGGCGCAATCTGACAAAACGCGCAACGATAAGTGCGTACTCGGAAAGTTGACGTCCGCTGGAACTCAGGCTGTTCCACCCGGTTTTGACGTGCAGATATTCGCCGAAGCCCGTGATACGGGCGCCTGCATACTGCGCCAATGACCAGGCGGCGGCTATCCCAAACAAGAAGAAAGAAATCGCGCCGCCAATATAGGCTGGACCATTCCAGACGATTACGTCGAGGTCGTCGAGTTCATAAACAAAAACGTTCTCAACATAAAAATCTTCGGCCAAGATCGCCGCCCACGGAAAACCCATAAAGCTCGCGAACAAAACCCCAAGAAAAAAAATGTAGGTGAAGCGCGGCGCCCACCCGTGGGACTTATTTTCCAGATAATCGGTCAGAGCATCCATTGCAGTATGAATATACCTCTGCTCTGCGTGGCTGAGCGGCCGGTTCGCATCCGCTTCATGTTTCGCGTCATTTTGAGCCGCAATCGCCTGAAAGCCGAACTGGATGGCGAAAAATGCGCCATATATAGCGACGTAAATGAAGGCATAAGGCGCCGCCGATTCGGCGATAGACCTGATTGCGTTTCCGGCCTGCCCGAGATCAACCTCCGCGCCTTCAACAATGACGCTCTCAAGCAAGCCCAAATATAAGTACATCAGACCCGTGACAATGACGCCAAGCGGCGCCAAGAGCCCGAGCAGCAAAATGACGCCTGTGATTCCGTCGCCAGACGGCGCCTCAATTTTTCCGTAATCTTCGCCTACAAGGAAATCGGAGTCGTTCTCTTCATATGGCGCAATCTCTTCTTCCTGCTCTTCGGGTTTGTTTTTGTCTTGCAATAATCCTTGTGCGATTTGTGCGAGCGAACCGACGCCAAAGCTCAGCGCCCACAACAGCTCCTCCCTGCCTGACAAAGCTGCGGCGCCTGCGAGCCAGAAATTGACGATAGTCAACAAGGTGACGAAAGAAGCGCCCCATACGCTGTTCGCCTTTGATCGGGCGACAAGGAGAGAAACGACGCCCGTCAGCACAAAATGGAACTGCACAAGATGGTAGCTGTCGGTGTTCGACGCCTGTTCAAGCGAAATGAAGGACAGGCGCGGCAATAACAAGCCGCAAAAAACCAACCCCAAGCCGTAAAGGCCGTTGAATAGCCTCAGTAAGAGGTACATGCCCCGATCCCCTGACTGCGGAAGACTAAGAGGAATATTCGTCGATGGGAAGCTTGCCGATTTAGGACCCAATCCGAACATTGCCTTTTTTCTCCACCCCCTCCCCCACTGCATCGGAAATCTGCGCGACGGCGAAGGCGAGGCTCTCGCCGGGGTCGCTCGATCCGAAATCGGCGAGGATGTCCGCAGCGGCGTAAGGGTATTCGCTTGTTACAGTCTCGACAGTGCGCACCGGGGTTTCGCCATCGTAAATGGTGACGCGGTACCGCTCGTCATATTCGCTCAACGGGACTTCGCCCTGCCATGAATCGCCGCCTTCGCGCGTGCGGCGGACCCAGCTCAAACGAATGTCGCTTCCTTCCCATGCGGCGCGCAGATGCACCGGCGACAGGGGAATGAGCCCGCGCGCATTCATGGCGAGATTTTGCGTTGTGAACGTCTCCGTGTCGGGAAGGTCGTTTTCCGGGCCCGCCTGCCAGTCATAACTGAGCCCGCGCGCATTCACGGAAAACTCGATCTGCGTCACCGCGCTGTTCAGCAACACGAAGCGCGCATTGACGCTCGCGCCCGCCAGCGCTTCCGCCTCGGTTCCCGCCTGTCCGCGCAGAAGCCCTGAGAGCCGCCAATCGCCGTTTTCGAGAAGCTCCGCATTTTCAAACTGACAGATTTCCCAACCGCCGTTGTCGGCCTTCACCGCAAAGGCGTTGGCGCCGGCGAAAACGTCCTCTTCGGTTTTCGACGACAGGCTTCCGAAATGCAGTCTCACCTCAATGCTGCGCCAGACGCGCCGTCCCGACCCGGCCGGCGGCAGCGCGGTTTTGAGACGTCCCATCACGGCGCGCGAGGAGGCGAGCCCGACCAGCGCTGGCGCGCCATCGCCCGCGCTCCGGTACAGCGCGGCGCCGCCGGGCCAGGGATCGGAAAAGGCGGCGAAGTGAGGCGCCGCCGCGTCATCGCCGCTGCGGAAGAGCGGCAAATCCATCAACTCCCACAAAGGCGCGGCGTAAACGATAATGTCGCCAGAGGCCGCGTACACGGCTGTCGAGACCGGCGAGTCGTAGACCGCCGGCGCGACGCGGACGAGGGAGACCTCGCGCGCGAACCCGTCCTCAATTTCGATGACGCGGTAAAGACGCTCCGCCCCCAGATCAT
The DNA here is from genome assembly GCF_965267305.1 of Hyphococcus sp. GTDB lineage: Bacteria > Pseudomonadota > Alphaproteobacteria > Caulobacterales > Parvularculaceae > Hyphococcus. The sequence continues at coordinate 1,477,864 of NZ_OZ253945.1, forward strand.
TCAGGATAATCGCATCGCCCGGCTCCAGCGCCGCCGCCGACGGCGGCAGGGAAAAAGACAGCCCGTCGCGCATCACCCAGGCGTCGGCGAGGATGGAGCGCGCCCGCGCCGCCGCCTCCGATGCGGGGATCACAGCGGCGATGTCGGCGCCCGCCTCGCGATGGGGCCTTGCGCCGGGGTCGCGCGCTTCGGCGACCGCGGCGGCGAAATTTTCCTGCTCGTCGAAAAAGCCGAGCCGGAAGGCGGCGGGCAAATCCGTCTCCTGCGCAAGGGACAAGGTAAACGCGCCGTCCCTTCGTTCGGCAAGCGCCGTCGCATCGAGAATCATCACCGGCGCGGCGGTGCGCGGCTGGAAGCGCAAGACGTCGCCCGATTCCACAATGTCGAACTGATAGACATCGGCGAGCGGATCGATCATCTCCCGCGCCGACAGGGGCCGGTCGACCACATAGCCGGTTACGACGCCGTCGAGGCTGGACGCCTCGACGCTCGTGAAACCCGCTTCCTTCGCCAGCGCCGTCACCAGAAGGTCGAGCGGCGCGCGGCCGAGGCGGCCATTGAGCCAATGCCCCTTCTCCCAGTTCGCGGTGTCGCCCCAGATGTCGGACCGCGCGGGAAAATCAGGAAAGGGCCGCGCGTCCCATGCCCAAAGATAGCGCCGCTCGGTATCAACCATTCTTCCTCCGCAAACGGAGGATACCGGATTATTCGCGGCCTGCACCCAGAAGGCGGCCTGCGCCTCCAGAAACCGCCTTTGCGCCATGTCGTCGCGATAACCGGAGGAGAAATGCGGAACGTCGCTTTCGGAGCTTTTGGGATCGACGAAAACATTCGGCTCGTTCGCGCCCTTGTCGACCGCCGGCGCCCCCGTCTCGGTGAACCATATGGGCTTCGACTCGGGAACCCATGGCGTGGGCGAGCCCGCTTTCACGCCGCCGGGGCGATTGTAATGGGCGTTCGCCCACCAGCTCCAGAAATCCTTGTAGCGATAGACCCAGGGCTCGCCATAGGCGCCGTCTGTAATCGCTGTTCGCGTCTGCGTGGCGCGGTCGGCGTCGGACGCGTAATACCAGTCATAGCCCTCGCCGCCACGAATGTTCGATTGCAGATAGCCGAGATCGTACTGACTCTTGGCGCCGGCGAGCGCGTCTGTGTGCGCGTAGCCGTCGCGCCAGTCGGCAAGCGGCATGTAATTGTCGACCCCGACAAAATCGATGTTGGCGTCAGCCCAGAGCGCATCCAGATGAAAGAAAACATCGCCGGAGCCGTCCGAAGGCTGATGGCCGAAATATTCCGACCAGTCGGCGGCGTAGGAGAGTTTCGCCGAGGGGCCGAGGATTGCGCGCACCTCCGCCGCCAGCGAAATCATCTGCGACACGGCGGGATAATTGTCCGCGTCATCGCGCGTCGTGGTGATCCCGCGCAATTCCGAACCCAACAGAAACGCATCGACCCCGCCCGCGAGGGCGCAGAGCTTCGCGTAATGCAGAATGAACCGCCGGAACGACCATTCGGCGGGGCCTGAATAAACCACCTCGCCATTGGCGATGGAAAAATCCGCCGCGCTCGCCGTTCCGAAGAAAGCCGCGATGGCGCCGGTCGCGCCCGCCGTCTTGTCCGCGCTCTCTGCATCGATACGCCCGCGCCAGGGATAGGCGCTCGCATCCATCAGGATGAACGGATGGAACATCACCTTGAGGCCTTTGGCGTTGAGCGATTGAATGGTTTCGACGATGTTCCGGTCGGCGGGGGTTCCGCCATAAGCGGCCCCGCCGTCATGGGTGGAGATGAGATGCGCAGCCGAACGCGTTACGCCGCCGGCTTTCCAGTCGTAAGGCGCGGTTTCCTTGTCCGTGTTCTCGACGCCGGGCCGGATCGTGCAACTTGCAACATCGCGGGAGTTTCCGAACCACGCCGACACCAGCGAGACATGTTCGAGATTGGGCGCCGCGTCGATCAGCGCGTCGATGGATGCGCGGAAATCGGTCACCCCTTGCGCATTGTGAATGTTTTCGCTCGCCGTCACGCCTTCGGAGATGATGCGGTTGACGCCGGTGGTTCCGTAAACGAACTCCCCCGAACCGGGAATGAGCGACACGGCGGTCAACGCGTTTTCCAGCGCATTCTCATCCGTCGTTTTCAGGCTTTTTTCGATCTCGAAGGAAAGCTGCGGGATGCGGTTGCCGAAATCTTTCAGCGGCAGATCCTCGAAGACCATATAGGCGAGGCCGCGAAACCCGGGCGCCCCAAAACCTGATTCTGGGGCCCCTTGCGTTGCGAGGATCAGCGCGTCGGGGTTTTGCGTTTCCGTCCCGCGATAGAGACGCACGTTATGTTTGGAAATGTCGAACAGCTTGCCGTCGGCCCAGACTCGCCCCACGCGGTCGATGACGCCCTCGCAAAGACCCACGGCGAAAGAGATGGAGTAAAGATATTCCGTATAGGTTGTTTGCGCCGCCGGGCGCCCGCCCTTGCCGCCGGAGCTTTCCGTCGTCTCGGAAGATGTCTCCTTGAAATTCGCGGCCCAGATCAATTGCCCGGCGACGCGCGCGCGGCCATAAACGCGCAGGATGCTCGCGCCCTCCTGCGACGCCTGGACCTGGAAACCGTCGAGACGCGGGCCTTCGACTTTTCTTTTGCGCGGCCCGAAGATGAGGCGGTCGGCGTAACCCGCGGCGTAGGACGCAGCAGTCGTCGCGACGGTGCGCGCGAGAAAGGCGCCGATCCCGCCTTTTGCGGCGGCGCCCGCTGCCCCTTGCGCGGCGGTCAAAAGCAATTGAGCCATTTAAGAACACTCCCTTGTTTTGGGAATAGAGGTTCGGGACTGGGGATTTGGAACAGACGGCAAATACCTTTTCCCTAGTCCCTAATCCCAAGTCCCTGATTCACTCCCGGAAAAGAAAAGACGCCGGCGATGCGGCTCCGCCACCAGCGGTTCATCCAGCTTGTGACCACGGCGCGGCCGGCATAGGCGTGAATGAAGGCATTGGACGATGTCGCGATGCCGCAATGTTTGGCGGGGCCGTCCGCAACGACGCGAAAGACGATGACGTCGCCCGGTTCGATCTCGCCCGTCTGCTTTTCGATTAAGTTGCGCCGCGCCGCGGAAAGCAGCGGCTCGTCTTTCTTTCTCTCATTCCAGTCGGGCGTGTAAGGCGGCGGCAGTTCGGGCTCCGACCCGTAAAGATCGCGCCACACGCCGCGAATGAGCCCGAGGCAATCGCAGCCCGCACCCTTCGCGCTCGCCTGATGCACATAGGGCGTGCCGAGCCAGCTTTCGGTTGCGGCGAGGATGTCGGGGCGGTTGATAGAGACGCTTATAGGCAGTAAACAGTTTCGAGATGCGCAAAAGGCGGTTTGATCATGCCGTTCAGACTTCGCGACGCTTTCCTGATTGTCATGCTCTGGCTGACTGCGTGTGTTGTCGCCGTCGTCATCGCTATTGAGACTGTCGAGAGCGTCGCGGGGGACTTCGACTACATCGCCACTCGAGTCATGGCCGTATCCACCATGTTTATGGCGACTGTCGGGGTTGCCCCGCATCTGAAATGGAAGCCCGTCGTCGTTGCTATCTACACGGCTATCTTCGTTGTCGCACTCATACTCTTTACCCACTTTTGGCTTGTCGATGTCGTTCGGGGCTTGAAGCACTAAACGTCTGCCTTCCGGACTCTTTTCTTCGCTCACTTCAATTTCCCTCCCGTGTTCTTCTCGCCTTTCAGCGGATAGGAGACGGCGAAGTCGTTGCCCGGCATGAACGGAAAGCCGCGGAAGTTAGACGCGTTGGAGAACTTCGAGCGGCAGGTATCGAAGCGCTTGTCGCATCCGGCCGTGACGGTGAAGGCGTCGCCGATGTCGATCGCCGCGCCGGCGGGCAGCCAGAGCGAGATTACGCCCGATTGCGTCTGTGTTTTCACATGGGCTTTCAATCCGGCATTGGCGCCGCTGGTCCAAGTCAACAGCCCATGGGCGAACCAGCCGTCTTCGAAAGACGAAAACCCGCTCGCGGCGAAACTCTGCGCATCGCGCAACGCGGTGACGGCGCCCGATGTTTTGAACGCCGCCTGCTCCAGGTCGACGCCACATTTCGCCGAGCCGACATTGACGTCGCACAGCCGCTGATAGACGCGGCCTACGGGCTGTTCGAGGGCGTGCGACAGCCCGCGCAATTCGGCGCGGAACGCCTCGCCTTCCCGCTTCACCTCGCCGATAACGCCTTTCTTCAAGAGCAATCGTTGCGCCGGCGCCGCCCAGTTAACGCGGAAGATCTCCACTTCCGCGCTGTCATAGCGCCCCGCCGCGAGATCGTCGCCGGAAAGCGCCGACGTCGACAAGGCGCCTTCGATCTCCGTATTGTCGGCGGCGAGATCGGCGGAGGAGGACAGCGCCGAACCGACGGCGCCGGTGTCCGGCAGGAACATCGTGCCGTCAAAAGTCAGCGCGCGGTCATGGTCGGTGAAGCCGAGCACGAGCCCATCCCGCCGCGTAATGCGCCAGCAGGTCGCGAGCGTCGTCGCGCCTGTGTCGAGATGCGCCTGCAGGTTTGAATCTACGGCGCGCATCAGACCAGCACCTCAATGAGCGGGATCGACGGAATGTCGCCCGCCTGAAACGCGGCGAGATTGATGCGCAGCTCGTCTGAGTCGAAGCGCACCGGCGTGTCGAACAGAAAACCGGCGGTGACGGCGAGCCCCGCGCCCGGCGGCGACGCGAATGTCACGACGCCCGTGGTTTCATCGACGGTGAAGTCTGCGCCGTCCGTTTGTTCGGCGCCGTCAACGGCCACCCGCACCGAGCCGGCGACCGGTTTTTTCACCGGCCGCGCATAGGAGGCCGCGCCCGATGTGTAGCGCTTCACGAGCTGAAACGCTGTATCGCTTGCGTCGCCGGTTCCGATGACCTGGTCGTCGGGCGCGGGGCTTTCCGCAATCCGGCAGGATTTGAAATCGAACGGATCGCGAAAGCGGAAACCGTAAAGCCGCCCGTGGCGCGCCTCGAAAAACGCGATGATTTCTTCGATATCGGCGATAGACTTGACGCCGTAGCCGGCGTTGAACGCGCGGCGCGACCCGGCCCAGGGAGAGTTGCGTTCCTCATGGCCGGAAACGAGTGCGACAATGACGGTCCTGCGCGTCGGTCCGCCTTCGGAGTTCAGCGCGATGTCGACGGGGAAGAGAATTTCGTGAAAGGACATGGGTTGTTACTCAACTTTCTCATTCACCGCTCATCATAAATTCCTCTGCCCGCGCCCGACGGCCCGCGCCAGCGCAGCCGACACTTGCGTCTCCGACCGCTTAAAACTCTGAACGTCGGTGACGCCCGGAAGCGAGATGTTCACGGTCATGGCGCCGGCGCTTAAAGGCCGAACGTTCCCTGAGCTTCCCGGCGTGAAAAGTTCGGGGCCGCGTTCGCCGACAAGATAGGACGCGCCCGGCGCCACCGGCCCGCCGCCGGCGCGGCCGCCGCCAAACGCATTGGTCAGCAGATTGGAGACGAGATTTTGCACCGGCTGACGCACGAGACTGTCGATGGCGAAGCGGCGCAGATCTTTCAGCAGGGACTGCGTCAGTTTCTTCATGGAAAGCTCGCCGCGCTCGGCTGCGCGGGCGAGATTGGACTGGATCGAGTTCGCCGCCGTCGCGAAGGCTTCGTCGATGAGCGCCGCCGCGGGCGCGATGCGGTCGCGCGCGATGATTTCGATCTCGCCCGCCGCCTCTTCGACGCCGAGCGTGTTGACAGTGACATTTACATGATCAGGCATTGTGTTTCCCGTGTGCGTTGATGAGCTGCATGAGCGCGTCGCGCGTCATGGTTTCGTTCTGCGGGGCCGCCGCTTCCAAAAGCGCGCGCCATTCCGCCACCGGCAGCGCCCAGAACGCGTCCGGCGAGAGCCCCAGCCGCAGAACGGCGAAGACGAACATGGCGCGCCATGGTTCTAGCCCTCCCCCGACGCAAAATCGGTTTGGGGCTTTCCCGGCGTTTCCTCCCCTCCCAGTGCTTCGAAAGCTTTTGCGATCGCGCGCGTCGCTTCGCCAAGATCGAGATCGCTCGCCTTCAAGGCTTCGAGCGTCAGCGCGGCGCCGCCGCCGGCGAGGAGCGCATGGAGAATGAGAATGATGTCGGCGACACGCGGGTTTTGCAGCCGCGCCTGCAGCGCCGACAAATCGCCCTGCCCAAGTTTCTCCTCAATGTCGGCCAGCGCGCCGAGGGTGAGACGCAGGGTCTTTTCTTCGCCATTGATGCTGATCGATACGTCGCCGCGGGGATGAGTCATGCGACGCCCCTGCTCAGCTGCGCCTCTTCTCCTCCCCCGTTTACGGGGGAGGTGTCCCGAAGGGACGGAGGGGGCGAGCGCAACAACGGCCCAGCGCATGTTGGATGGAGAGGACTGCCCCCATCCCCCGCTTCGCGGGTACTTCCCCCGCAAGCGGGGGAAGAGGAAACGTGCCATTTTGCTTGCTCTCTCATACTTATCCCTCCGCCATGAACGCAAGCGCGCCAGCAGACTCCAATGCGAGCGCCATGGAGGCTTCGCGGTCATGCTCTCCCGCATAATCGAGATTGGCGATCAGGAACGGGCCTTCGATGGTTCCGAAACCCGGCACGACGATTTGCCAGTTGCGCGCTTCGCTCGCGAAGAAGACGGCCCGCGCCTCCTCCGCCGCCGCATCGTTGAGGAACACCCCGGCGCCGGAGATCGACGCCTGCTTGACGCCCGCGCCCGCGAGCAGTTCGCGCCAGCCGCCGGCCGATTGCGAATGCGTGACGTCCACGGTCTGCGCATTCAGGGACAATGTCTTGGTGCGCAGGCCGCCGATGACGGAGAAGGTTTCGGAGACGTCGCCGTCGCCGAGTTTGAGGAGGAGGTCCTTGCCGCGTTGGGCTGTCATGTTGTCGTTTCCTTATGTGTGGCGTGTAGACGGTGGTCTGTGCTCTGTGGTTTTCATCCGAACAGCTTCCTTTTCTTCTCGCTGATCACTGATCACGGTCCACTGCTCACTGGCTCATCGTCACGGCGCGAAAGCGCGCGACGCCCTGATAGGTTTCGCCGTCCGTTCTGCGAAAAGCATCGGCGAAGACGAAACGGATGTTGACGAGGTCGTGGCCGGAAAGCGTCAGCGCCGCCTCATGCAGCGCGTCGTAAACCGCGGAGAGAATGCGCTTCACTTCGCGCCGCCCGGCGTAACGGGAGAAGACATAGAGGCGTAAATCGTGCTCGAGACCGCCATCGACGCCTTTCCAGTCCGTCGCGCGCGCTTCGCCGAGCGTCAGATAGGGAAAGATCGCATCGGGGGGCGGATCGTCGAAAATGCGCGCCGGTTCGCCCACTTCCGCCTTGATGGCGGCGTCGGCGGCAAGCGCCTGATAGACCGCCTTTTGCAATTCCCACTGGGCGTTGGTCATGACGCCGGCCCTTCTTCAGTTGCGCTGATCCTCATCCCGGCATCCTTCGCGACGCCCAAAACCTCCTCATCCTGAGGGCGCGCATGAAATGCGCGCGTCGCGAAGGACGAGGAGGTTTTGGGCTCCTCAGGATGAGGCCCGGGATGACTATGTGCGCAATGGCGGCAAGATTTTTTCATGAAAGCACCTCCTCGCAAATGAGCGTCAGGCGTCTGTCGCGCCCGTCATCGCTCTCTATACTGACGGTTTCATACGTCTCGCCTTCGAACGTAAGTCGCTGACCCAGCGAGACATTGGCGCTGAAGCGGATCGTCACGGCGATGCGCTTCAGCCGGTTCTCGCGGTCGCCCGCGAAATCGCGGGTCGAGGCGAGCCGTTCGACAGACGCCCAGATTTCGGCGCCCGGCGCCCAGGAAAGGCTGGCGCCGCCCGCCTCGTCGCTGTCGCGCGAGGCGTCGAGCAGGACGATCTTGTGACGAAGGGCGCCGATCATAAGCGCACTTCCTTGAACGGCGCGATCAGCGCATCGACGGTCTGGGGCACGGTGTAAATCCGCGCCTCGCCCGCCGCTTCGCGGTTCTCATAGAAAGCCGCGGCGAGAATTTTCACCGCGAGTTTCAATTCTTCGGGAACGGCGCCCGCATCCGCATAACCCGCCGTGAAATCGATCCGCACACCGCCAACGGAAGGCGCCGGCAGCGGCCAGGGCCCCGCGGGACGGATGCGCGGCGTTTTGCCGAGGACTGCATCGTATAAAGACGCCGGCACCGCCTGCGGGTCGCCCGCGCCATCGATCACCGCAATGTCATCAATGGCGGAGACCGGCGATAGCGGCAGGAACACCGTGTCTTCCGGAACCGCGTCGAGCGTCAGCCGCCATTGCTGCGGCATCAGCGCAAGGCCGCCCCGCGCCTCGACCGCGCGCACCGCAGCGACGAGGAAGCCGGTGACAGCCGTATCCTCATCCGAATGCGTGACGCGCAGATGCGCTTTCAGTTCGGCGAGCGTCACCGGCTCCGCCGCCGGCGGGGAAAGAAGTGTGAGGGACATGTGACAGCTCCGCTATCAGGGATTAGGGATTAGGTTTTGGGGATTAGGAAAACGCGGAAAAACGAATCCCTAATCCCGAGTCCCTCGTCCCTAGTCGCCGAACTTCAGGAACTTGATGGCGTCGAAATCCTGAACGCCGCCGCCCACGCGCTTGGTCGTGTAGAACAAGACGTAAGGCTTCGCCGAATAGGGATCGCGCAAGACGCGCACGCCGATGCGGTCAACAATGAGATAGCCGCGGCGGAAATCGCCGAACGCAATCGAATGGCTGTCCTCGGCGATGTCGGGCATGTCTTCGGCTTCGGTCACCGGATAGCCCATGAGGCGCGCGGGTTCGCCCGGCTCATTATTGGGCTGCCAGAGATAATTGCCTTCCGAGTCCTTGAACTTCCTGAGCGCGCCGACGACGGACCGGTTCATCAGGAAGCGTCCGTTCGCCCGATAGGCCTGTTTCGGCAGATAGATGAGGTCCAAGAGCTTGTCCGACGGGTTCGACGCCGGGAACGCGCCGTCGACGCCGGTATTGATAAAGCCGAGCTCGTCCCCGTCTTTCGAGGCGTCGGCGGCGATGTCATAGGTGAGGATGCCTTTCGGCGCCGTCGTGCCGTTGCCGGAGATGAAGGCGGCGGATTCCTGAACCGCGAATTCCGTCTGCACCTCGTCGGCGAGCCATTGTTCGATGTCGACAATAGCGTCGTCGAGCAGCGTCTGCGAGGCCGCCGGCATGGCGTAAAGCTCCATCGCCGGGAAATCGAGCGCGGTCAGTGTCGGCGCCGTCGTCGCACTATCGCGCGCCGTCGTTTCCGCAACCCAGCCCGCGGCGGTGTCGCCATTGGAGACGGGCTTGCGGAAGACATTGCCGCCGATTTCGCGAACGCTCGCGATCTGGCGCATGGGCGAAATGTCTTTCACCGCGGCGGTGATCAGGCCTTCGACTTCGGTCGGCGCGAGATAGCCGCCCTCCTCGCCGGTTCCCGTGTTGATCGATTTCGCTTCAAGCGTTGCGACGGCGGTCGCGTCGCCGACGCGCATATAGCGCATGAAAGCGGCCTTGCGTTCATCGGTTTCGACTCGCGCCGCAGAACCGAGCTGCGGTCTTTGCGTTTTCAGCGCCAGGCGGTCAACGGCGGCTTTCTGCTCCGTCACGGCGGCGTTGATGCGGTCGATCTTTTCGTTGAGCACCACATCGTCGGCGCTTTTCGCTTCAAGCGCCGAGAGGCGTTCATCATTGGCGTCCTTGAACGCTTCGAAGGCGGTGAGGAAGTCGCGCATGGCGCCGCGGATTTCCGCGTTGGGCGCTTCCGCTTTGGTTTCGATACTCATGATACTCTTTACTCCTATGCTGTGAGCTTTTGCGCCGTGCGTTTCACGGCGTCGGCAAGATGACGGGCGCCCGCCCCGTGAGAGGGGGACGGCGAAGCGGGCGCCCGTCTTTTGGCTCGCATTCCATGCTGCGTGGGGGAGGACGGAATGCGAACCGAGTCTTTGAACAGTTGTGCGTAGTCTTCCGGCGTCTGTTCGGGCCGCGCAGAACCGATGCGCGTGACGCGCGCGAGACTCGCCATGGGGAAGGTGACGACCGAAACTTCCCAGAGGTTGGCTTCGAGAATGCGCCTGCCGGATTTGACGCGCGCCGACCGCGCGGTCTGATAGCCGATGGAAAGCCCGTCAATGGCGCCGCCTTCGAGCAGCGCATGCACTTCGCGTGCGCGCGGCGACGACAGAAGGAGCTCGCCCCTGACGAACAATCCCCGCGCATCTTCGCGCAAGGAGAGCCAGCGTCCGATGGGCGCTTCGGCGGCGTGCTGGTACAGCAGCGCGGGTTTGCGATTCTTCTGCAGCGATTTCGCAAAGGCGCCCGGCGCAACGATGTCGCCGTTCAAGTCAGGGATGTTGAAGACGGAGGCGTAGCCTTCGATCTCAGCGATGAGGGCGGTCATGAGAGACTCCTTTTCTGTAAAGGAGCCTCCCCCCTCTCCCGCTGGCGGGAGAGGGTAAGGGCGGACAATACTGAGGTCTGACCATCACTCTCCCCTCCCTTCATCGATCTTTTCCTCAATGCGAATGAGCGTCGCCGAGACGAAGCGCACCTGTTCTTCGAGGCGCGCCGTCCTTTCGATGATCTGCGTGTTGTCGTCGGCGCGACGTTCGAGTTGCGCCAGACGCTCCGACGCGGCGCCGGCCCAGATGAGGCCGAGCCCCGTCTGCACGATCACCGCCGCCCCAATCGCAACAGTGACGCGCAGCTCATAAGGTTTTTCCAGCGGCGCTTTCGGGAAGGAAACGCTATGCATCGCTCCCCTCCTTTGCACACAGGCCCAGCGCCGACCGTTTTTCATCTTCGGAAAGAAAGTCGGCGCGGGAGACGCGCGCCCACAGCGCATCGCGTTCGGCGGAGAGCGCATCGATTTCGCTGGTGTGACAGACGACTGTTGCGTCGGGCCAGACCGGCGCCATCCAGTTGGTGAGCGCCGCCGCGGTTTTCTTCACCAGCGGCAACACCGTTTGTTTCCAGAAAGCGAGATTGGCTTCCTTGTAATTGGAATAGGTGTTGTCGCCGGGAATGCCGAGCAGCATGGGCGGCACGCCGAAAGCCAGCGCAATCTCGCGCGCCGCGGCGTGTTTCGCCTCGATGAAATCCATGTCGGCCGGCGACAGCGACATGGACCGCCATTCGAGCCCGCCGTCGAGCACCAGCGGGCGGCCGGCGTTCGCCGAGCCCTGATAGGCGTCTTCGAGCTCCGACTTCAGCCGGTCGAACTGATCGCCGGTGAGATTCTCCGCGCCCTCGGGACCTTTATAAACGAGCGCGCCGGAGGGACGCGCCGCATTGTCGAGCAATGACTTGTTCCAGGCCGACGCCGCGTTGTGCAGATCCACCGATGCGCTCGCGGCTTCCAAAGGCGAAAGCCCGTAATGATCGTTGGTCGGATGAAAGAGTTTCAGATGGAGGATCGGCGAAAGCGAGCCGTCATCGGGTTTTCGGAATGTCACCGAACGCCCGCCCACGAAATAATCGTAAGCCTCCGCCCAGCCGGACTTGCCGGGACGCGCCTTCATGCGGTCGGGTCTTAAGACGTAAAGTTCACGCGGAACGCCGTCGAGCGCGACGCCTTCAAGATAGGCGTTCCCGGCGGTCTGCAAAAATCCGTAGAAGCTTTCAAAAAGTTCGGCGCCCGACTGTTCCGGGTTCGGTTTCGCCAGCAGCGCGATCAGCGGATGATCCGCCATCACGGCGCCCGCCTCCGCGACGCGCAACGGCGCCGAGGCCGCCGCCTCCGCCACAAGCCGCACGCAGCGATAGGCGATGACATTGCGTTCGTAACCGGCGCGAGCGAGCGAGACGTAATCCCGCGGCGTCCAGGTCGGCGCCCCGAGGCGATGCAGCGCGATCAGCGCTTTCGCGGCGGAAGCTTTTTGTTCTGGCGGTTTGCGAAGGATGTTCGGGATTAGAGACATGAGAGGCCCCCATCCCCGCCCCGGATCAAGTCCGGGGCGGTATTTCCCCCGCAAGCGGGGGAAGAGAAAAGAGTTTCGAGATTTAGCTCCCTCTTCCCCCGTTTACGGGGGAAGTGCCGAGCCCAATCGGGCGAGGCGATGGGGGTTTTCTTCAACACGGGCAAACTCCTCGTTAATTCAACTTCCGCACGCCCGGCTTCGGCGCGGGCTTGGACAACATCAGTTCGGTGATCGCCCAGACGAGGGCGTCGAGACGGTCCGGGCTCTTCGACCCTTCACCTGTAAAGGTCGTCATCTGGTCTTCGAGTTTCGGAAACGCGCCGACATGGCGGACGCGACCCTGTTCGTAGAGCGCGGCGACAGGTTCGGCGCGAAGCTTCTTGCCGCGCATCGCGTGAACGCCTCGTATCGGCGCCGATGCGTCCACCTGCGCGATCACCGCTTTCGCCATGTCGCCGCCCTGGTTCACTTCGACGACGATGCGGTCGGCGGAAAATTCGTGATAGGCGGCGGCGGTTTTCTCCGCCCATTGCCGGGGGGAGAGCCCCGCCGCCGACCAGTCCGCGAGCACGAAAGCAGTTTTTTGATCGCCGCAATAAGCAACGCCGGCGATGACGATGCCGCATTCGTCCGCGTTTTCGCCGCCCGTCGCAGGGGGATCGACGGCGACGACAATTCTGTCGAGGGACGGCGCGGCGGAAATCCGCGCCGCCTCGATCATGTTCCATGTCCACAAGGCGCCAGCGACATCGTCAACGATCTCGCCCATGAGTTCCTGGCGCCCCAGCGCCGTTCCTTCGTAAAGCGCGGCGATTTCGGTGAAGAAGGCTTCGGAAAGATGCGCGCGGTTGTCGTAGGTCGACGCGCGAACGGTTTTGGTCGTTGCTGAGGCGATAAGGCGCTTCAGCAGCGCCATCGGGCGCGGTGTTGTGGTGACGATCTGGCGGGGCTTTTCGCCAAGGCGCAGCGCGAGCTGCAGGTTCGACCAGGTTTCCTCCGCATACCGCCATTTTGCAAACTCATCGGACCAGGCAGCCGTGAACTGATAGCCGCGAATGCCGTCGGGATCCTCGGCGGAGAAGGCGTAGGCGATGGCGCCGTCGGGCCAGACGAGGCGCCGGCGCGAGGCCTCGTAAACCGGCGCCGATCCCGAAGGCGATACGGCGCGGATGCCGGAGGGACCCTCGATCATGACTTCCCTCGCATCGGCGTAGGTTTCCGCGACGAGGGCGATGGCGCCGGCTTTGTTGTCATTTGCAATGTGGCGCACCCATTCGGCGCCGGCGCGGGTTTTCCCGGCGCCGCGGCCGCCGAGGAGGAGCCATGTGGTCCAGTCGCCATCGGGTTCTTTCTGATGCTCATGAGCGTTCTCCCGCCAAAGCTTCTCCGCCGCTTCGGCTTCCAGACGGCGCATCAGCACCATCACCTTGCGCAGCATTTCCGCTTCCGCCGCCAGCGTCTTCGCGCTCGATCCGCTCGACGGTGTTGAAGATTTTCCGGTATGTGGCTTCGATATCTTCTTCCGTGAGGCCTTGTCCGCTGGCGCGTCGGTCATCGGTTTCGCGTTCCTTTGCTTCGTCTTTTTTCATGCGCTCGGAGATCTGCGCCGAACTCATCAGGAGGCGCAGGGTCCTCGCGCCGCGATCGAAAATGTCGTCGTCATTTTCGGTCAGCATCGAACGCGACCGGCGCATGACGAGTTTCTGGATGCGCTCCGCAAGCGCGTTCCAGCTATCGTCATCGGCCGCATTTTTCTGCGCGCCGGATGCTCCCGCTTCGGATATGTCGATTTGGTTTTTCATCATGGAGCGGAGGATAAGGCCGCCCCGGAAGTGGTGGATAACTATTCACCAACACTGGGAAATATTGAAGAATTCAACAGATTTGAGGTGTTTTTCGCGTTATTGGGGTGGGCGTTTCGGGACTAGGTTTTAGGTATTAGGGGTTAGAAATATGTACGGTTCGGTGTGTCGGCTTAACGCCTAAAACCTAACCCCTAAAACCTGTCACCGCGACCGGGTGATGCGCGATTCCAGCAGCTCATCCGTAATCTCAAGATCGTTCTCGGAAACGAGGTCCGGCGAGACCGCGATCTTCGCCGTGACCACAGAATTTTTATCGCCGGTGCGCAAGGGATGCCATGTCGGCAATCCCTTGCCTTCCGCAAGCCGGCGATAGGCGCAGGTGGGCGGCATCCATTTCAGCGCGCCGACATTGTCGGGCGTCAGTTGAACGCAGTCTTTCACCTGCTTCATGCGGTTCGCGTAATCGGTGCAGCGCCGGCGCTTCACGTCAAAGAGCTTGCAGGCGATGTCGGTCTCGAACACCTCGTCCGTCTCTTCATTGTGCAGAACATAGATGCAGCAGCGCCCGCAACTGTCACACAGAGACTCCCACTCCGCATCGGTCATTTCGGAGAGCTTCTTGGTCTTCCAGAAAGGTTTTTCGCGCGCCATGCGCCGCCTTCTATCCTATTGCGCCTGCGAAGGCCATCGCGCAGGCCCGGTACTCGGCTGTTCATCAGCGGATAATCGAATTAGGCTTTCCGGCGAACTGAAGGGGGCTTCCATGATCCGTTATCTCAAAATCATTCTTGTTGTCTTTGTCGGGCTCCAGGGCCTGTCGTACTTCATCGCCAATACGATCAATTTCGACTATGCGCTGCTCGCCGTCGGCGAAGTGCTGTCACAGCGCGACAGTCCGGCCTATCAGAACCCGATCCTGCCGCCGGTCACGAACCCGGCGCTCATCAAACTGGCGCTTGTCATCATCATGAGCGGCGAGCTGCTGGTGGGCGTCCTGTCGTTTATCGGCGCGTTCGCCATGCTGGGCGCGGCGGGCAAACCGGCGGCGGCGTTCGAGGCGTCGAAAAAGTTCGCCATTCTCGGCTGCGGCATGGCTCTGATCGTCTGGTTCGGCGGATTCACTGTGATCGGCGCGGCGCTCTTCCAGATGTGGCAGGGCCAGGTCGGCGTCTCCTCTTTCGAAGGCGCGCATATGTATCTCGTCCCCAGCGGGATCATTTTGCTGTTTGTGGCGATGAAGGACGAATGATGTTCAGGTCTGTTCGCTATCTTTCACTTTTAACATTACTTGCGACTGTCGCATCATGCGCGACACCAAACGAGAACATGGCATTCAACGATGATGCGTGGCGTGCGGCCATTTACTCAGACCAATACGCAAAGATCCGTGACTTTTTACACCTCACCAAGAAAAAAGTTGGTTTTGTGGAGGGCATCACTGTAATCACAGCGCCAGCATTTCATTCGCTCGTAGGCATAGAACTTACTCATCATATCCGGCCTGGGCTAAGTGAGATTCTGCCCCCTGATGGCGCTCAATATCAGCTGAATATATCCATATTCCGCGCCGCTCAGGATCGGAAAGAGCTTGGCGACGTCACCAAGGTTACGATTCCTATTGAAAAATACAGCCTTGTCTTAAACGAAGACGACTATAGAAAAATTGAACTAGAGGTAAGAAACAGCGGTATTCTCGCGCTTTCGGAAAACGCCCTTCCCGAATTTGGTTGCACAGATGGTATAACCATTTTTGTTGATATAATTACGGAGAACACTACGCGTTTTGAAGCCCGTCATGTTTGTGACGACGGTTTCGCCTCCATTCAAGCCGCCGCAGAAGTCACCTTTTCATTTGTGGCGCAAAAAAATCCCAGAATTGAAAACAGATTTGGACGATATCAGGCTGTACTACTAGCTTTGACTCGATACGCGCACCGTCTCGCCCCAGCGAGGATGTGTTCCTCGCGGGTTACCTTCACATCCTTGCCCAGCACATCGGAAAAAACCTTCAGCTCTCCGGCGCAAAGCCCGGTGCAGGCTTTCGCCGCGGAACAGATCGGGCAATGGTTCTCGATCAACAGCCAGTCGCGCCCGTCTTTTTTCGCCTCGGCCATATAGCCTTCGTCGGTGCGCGCTTTGGCGAGGCCCTTCACGCGCTCGCCGAGGGTTTTCGCTTTCGCCAGTTTCTCGCCATAGGCCTTGCGCTGCATGTCGCCGTGCTTTTTCACGAACTTCGCCAAGCCTTCGGCGCCGAACAATTCCTCGACGGACTGAATCATTTCAACGGCGAGCGATTGATGCGCGTCGGGGAAGACGCGCGCCGAGGCTTCGGTCAGCGACCAGATTTTGAGCGGCCGTCCCCGGCCCTTCGCTTCGGAGCGCGCCTCGACCAGCCCCTCCGCTTCCAGCGCATAAAGCTGCAGCCGCGCGGCCATGGGCGTCACGCCCAGCGCCGGGCCGATTTGCGACGCGCAAAGCTCGCCCTCGCGCTTCAGCATGTTGAGGATGGCGTCGCGGGTCGCGGGCGTCTGGGCGGCGGAAGCTGTTTTTGACGATGCGGGCATGGCGGTTAAATAAAGCCTTGTCTTTCAAAAAACAAGACGCAGGGCCGCCGCCTCAGGGGGTTGGCCCTACCCGCGAGAAGGTGATCTCCCCGAAGAAAGTCAATGTCGACGGCGACGTACAGCTATATAAATACTGCATGCGCAAATACTGGCTGAGCGCCAGCCCCGTTAACTCCGGCTCGGTCGTTCCGGCGCGAACCTCGGAAATAGCGCCATCGAATGAAAAGAAACTGGCGTTAGGGCCAAGGCCCGCCTCCGCGCCAAGCGCCGATCCGGGAGCGACGCAGGCCCGAACAGCGCCGACGGCGCGGGCCCGGCTTTCCGTTGATTGCAGATCGAATTCGGCGACAAGACCGCCGCTTTCGGTTACTTCAAAAACAAGACTTCCCGTCGGCGGGCTCATGCCCATGGCGCTTAGCGACGCGTTATCGAGGCGCCACTTACCAATGAGACAGCGGTCCACGCTGTCCTCGGAACATGAAGGCGCGCAGGTTCTTCGAACAAGCTCGAACGGAATTTTCATATCCGTCACGTCGGCGTCGCCGAAATGCGTCAGCGCCAGAAGCACTGTGCGGTCGCCGTCGCACGAACCGGTCACGGTCGTTCCATCGGCCCAGTATTTCGTTTCGGGCGCGCCGCCGACAATCGACCCGTAAAAACCGGGACGCACAGTCTCGACGGACTTGGGCAGAACAAGGTCATATTCCGCCGGGATATCGACCTCTGCGATATTCAAGAGACCGGGCAGAAGGCTCCACGGGGTGATGTATTGTTCGTCCTCCACGAGCGCCTGCAAATAGGCCGGCTCCACATTCGGCTCTCGCGGATAGGTGCAGGCGCCGCCGGCGCCGCAGCCCATGTCGCGCACCCGGCTTGAATAATGATCGACGACAAAGTCGTGAAAACGTCTGTCCCATCCATTGGCCCTGAAAAGTGCGCGAAGCTCCCCCGGATTTGTCGTGTTGTGGAACTTTCGCAGCAGCTGCCACAGCTCGCTTGGACTGTCGATCAGGTAATCGAACAGGATGAACGCGCTGTATTCTTGAACAAACGGGGCCCCGTCGAGATCGAACCTCCTTGCGGATACATGCTCCTGATTCATGACGGGATAGACAAGTTCGGAAAAATACGTCGCCGCGCTTTCGTCCCACCAGCGCGCATTGCGCGCGCTGTAGGTGGCGGCTGAATAGCCGGGAATGTTCTCCATGATGAAGCAATGGCCGACTTCGTGGGCGATCATCTGTTTATAGGTGTTGGAAAACTCGCCGCGCCATGAGCCCAGCGCGTCGCGGGCGTCGGAACCCGCAACAATCCAGCAACGGGAATTGACAGGCCATTTCGCATTCGGATGCGTGTCGCTGTCATTGAGGACGACATGGAGCGGCCAGGTTTGCGCGCCGCCGATTTCGGTCACCTTCGCGCGCGCCAGCGTAATCGTCTCTAGCGCGCCCTCGATCAGCATGCGTTTGCCCGGCGTCGGTTCGCGTCCCCAGTTGTGCGGCGTCACCACGAGATCGACGCCGTTGGAATGTTTGTGAACCCAGCAGCCGAGACCGCCCACGCCCCCGCTTCGCACATAATACGGATCAAGCACATCGCCGGAGATCGGCCGCAAGCCTTCGTCGTCGCAGCTTGTCGCCGGCTGCGCATGCGCCGTGGCGAACATCGCCGCCGCCATGACGAACGCCAGCGCCCAAACCCGCGCCAGCCGGAGACAATTCGCGCCGCACCGTCTTTCGATCTGCATCTCGCTCTCCCCTGTTCGCTCGCCAGCGCGCTCTCGCGCCACAGGCCCGCAAGCCATGCTAGCCGCCGCCGCCCCGAGATCAAAATCCGCTCTGGACTCAAGGCGCTGGGCTCTGGGCTCCGGGCGCCGGCATCGGTTTTTCCGATGTCGGTCTTCAAAACTTTGCATGAGGCATATTTTCAAAAGTTATTGCTTTCACAAAAATGCCGGAATAATAAAAGCATATGCTTTCATAAATAAGGGAGACGAAAAATGACGAAAGAACAGGAGAAACCCCGCATCGAACATGTGAATCTGGTGGTGACCGCCATCGACCCGACGGTCGCCTTCCTGAAAGCCGCCTTCCCCCATTGGGATATCCGCGGCGAAGGCGGCGGCGACTGGGCCGGCGTTCCCCGCCGCTGGGCGCATGTGGGAGACGACGACAATTACATCACCCTCAATGAGTTCAAACTGCCGGCGGCGGCGCGCGGGCGCCATCGCGATCTCCAGAGCGCGGAGCCCGGCCTCGCCCATATCGGGTTCGAAGTTTCCGATCTCAGCGCGGTCGTCGAGCGCCTGAAGAAGGCCGGCTATGAACCGCACCATCTCGGCGAAAATCATCCGCACCGGCGCAACCTTTACTACGTCAATGAAGAAGGGCTGGAGTTTGAGTTCGTCGAATATTTCAGCGCCGTCCCGTCAGAAAAAAATCTCTATCAATAGGAGACGGCTCTTCATGCGCGCCTTCAATCCTTCGAGACGTAAAATTTCTTCCTCCTGAGGAGGCCGATAGGCCGTCTCGAAGGGCGAAGAAATTTTACCCTCAGGATGAAGGCGCTGCGGAGCTTTTAAAAAAGGTGATTCAAATGACAAGACACATGCATGACGGCGGCGATCTCGCCGAAGCTCTGCGCCGGATACTGGAGCGGCGCAAGTGAACGCCGTCGCCATTCTCGGATCGAGCCGCGCCGACGGAGAGACGGCGCGGCTCCTCGACGAAGTCCTGTCGCATCTTCCTGATGCGGAGCGGTTCGATCTCGGCGCGCTTAATATCGGGCCTTATTCATACGCACACGCCCATAAGGATGACGACTTCCTCCCCCTCGCCCGCCGGATGCTGAAGGCGAGAACGATCATCCTCGCCAGTCCGGTCTACTGGTATTCCATGAGCGCGCAGATGAAGATTTTCTTCGATCGCCTCACCGATCTCACCGATCTTCCCTACAAACCCATCGGCAAACAGCTTGCGGGCAAAACCATGTACGCCGTGGCGACGGGCAGTCGCGACGCGCCGCCCTTTAGTTTTTCCGAGCCGTTTTCGGAAACAGCGGGTTATTTCAAGATGGAATGGGGCGGGCTGTTATACCGCCGCGGATCGGCGGCGCTGACCCGTGAAGACCGGGCCGCAGCGCGGTTTTTCGCGGAAGACATCTGCGCCCTCGCCTGAAAAAACGCTGCCTGCAAATACCTTTTTTCCGGCCTGAAACCGCCTCATTCCGGGACGAGCCTTGTCCCCGGTTGAGGCGCGTTTCTTTTGCGCCGGGGGAGAGAGAAAGATGGCCGCTCGCCGTCAAGCGACAGTTGCGCCTTGCGCTTATGCCGGACCGTTCGGCGCCTCCCATCCCTTCCCTGTGATCTGCGTCACTCATGACTGGCCTGCAACCGGGCTAGCTTCAGAACTATCAAGACGGGCATCATCAAGGGGCATCCTATGAAATGGCTTTTATCGCTTTCCGCCGCACAGACAGTGTTGCTGGCGGCGCTCGGTCTGAAAGTTGTCTCCATCGACATGCAGATGAATGAATTGGCGACGGGCGCCGATGCGCCGACTCCGCAAATCCAAAGCGCCGCCGATCCTGCTCAGCTATCCTGGGATAATGCGCGCGCGCCCTCGGTCGATGCAGCGGAAATGCGCGCCATCCTGAAAGAAGAACTCGCCGCGCTGGAACATCCTGCACGCGCCGCCGCTGCGCCTACGGAGGCGCCGCAGACAAGGCTAACGCCCGAACAAATAAAAACTGCAGCCAACGCCGTCGCCGCCGACATCAATCATTATCGCGGCGTCGGCGCGATCAATCCGGGCGAGATGGAAATGCTGCAAGAGAAAATCGCGAAGCTGCCGCGCAGTGAACGCCGTGCGGCGCTGACCGAACTCGCCAGGGCGATGACCCGCGGCGAGATCGACGGCCTGATGTAAACCACGATTTAACGCATCGGCTCTTTTAACCAAAGGGAGAGACTAAAATGAGACTGAAGACCAAAATATTGACGACCGGCCTCGCGGCCGCTTTCTTTTCCACCGCCGCCATCGCCGGCATGGTTCAGCCGCTTCCCGTCGATGTGGACCTCACCACTTCTTTCGCCCATGGCGACATGTTGAGCGCGCGCTATGCGCCCAACAAGAACGAGTTCATCGGCTGCGGCGTCCGGAAATTCGACGACGGCATGGGCGGGGCCATCGCTTTCGGCTTCTGCCAGGCGGAAGACGCTGACGGCGAACGCGCCTTCTGCAACACCGACAATGAAGACCTTCTCGACGCGATCGAGGCGAGCGCCGACTATGGCTATATCTCCTTCAGCTGGGACGAGAAAACGCAGGAATGCCGCCGCATCGGCTTCTCCAACCAGTCTTTCTACGTTCCGCCTAATGTCGGCAGCAATCTCTGAAAAAATGTTGCGTTAGAGTTGCGTTGAGTAGCGTATACGCCGGACGGAACGCCCCCCGTCCGGCGTTTTTTGTCCGGCGTTTTTCGTCCGGCGCGCTGCACGTTTTTGAGCGATTGACAGCATCTCCGTGAAGGCCCTAAATGCGGGACAAGTTACGCGACGGGGGAGGTCGTGTTGCAGTGCATTATTACTCTTTTTCCGCACATCTTTGACCGGCCCGAACCGCGATGCGCCTGCACCGCGATGCAGAGCGTTCGCGCAAGCGCAAAGGCGACGCCACGCCTATGAGATGGCTTATTCCCCTCTCGGCGGTGCAAACATTGCTATTGGTAATGCTCGGCCTTCATGCGCTGAAACTCGACATGCGCACCGATGACATCGCGCAAACGGTACAAACCCTCAGCGCGCAAGAAAGAAAAGCAGCCCCCGGTCCGGAAACCATAGAGTGGCCCGAACCGGCGACCGCCGCAGACGCTGCGTTCACCGCCGACGACATTCGCATGATCATCCGCGAAGAGTTCGAAGCGATCGCGGCGGAGAGCGGCGGCGCCATGACCGTCCGCCGCGCGGCGCAGGCCCCGGCGCAGCAGCCCGCAGCCTATGACAAAACGCAGGTTCTGATGACGCAATCCGCGATCGATCAGGATCTCGACCGTTACAGAAAACGCGGCGCCATCTCCGAAATCGAAATGGACCAGCTTCACGCCAAAATTGCAGAACTGCCGCCAGAGGCCCGGCGCGCAGCGTTGGTCAGCCTGACAAAGGCGATGAACAGCGGTGAAATCAGGGGCCAGTTCTAACACCGGAACTTCAGAGGGAGCACAGAATGAAGTTGAAACACAAAATCCTGGCGGCGGGGATCTCCGTCGCATTCATGTCGACGGCCGCCATCGCCGGTTTCAAACAGCCGGCGCCGGTCGATGTGGACCTCGTCAACCGCGTCGCACTCGGCGACATGGTGTCGGCGCAACAGGCAAAGGACGACGTGACCTTTATCGGTTGCGGCATCCGCAAATTCGACACGGGCGCCGGCGTCGTCTCCACAGGCTTCTGTCAGGCCGGCGACGCCGATGAAGAGCAGTTCACCTGCTTCACGGATAACCCGGAACTTCTGGACGCGATGTCGTCAACGGCCGATTTCAGCTTCATCACTTTCGCCTGGAATGAAGACGGCGAGTGCACGCGAATCGGCTTCTCAACCCAATCCTTCTATCTGACCGACAAGATGGTCAAATAGCCCTGCCCTTGATCTGAGTTTGCGCGGGCCGCATGGCGAACGTCATGCGGCCCGTTTTGCGTCCGGAAAACTCGCCCGCGCCGCTCCACCTTGCGCATTTGTCACGGAAGGCTGGCGGCGCCCTTTAAACTCCCGGCTTGCGCCCTTCTTTCGCCCGCTTTACGGGGCACTGACTCCCGCGTCTCGCCGCGCTGTTTGCAAGATCAGGCGGCGGGCCGGTATAAGGCCATTCAGCATGGGGCTTGCATGACCTTCACGAGGGGTCAGCATTGGGACGATAGCGAACGGGCATGGCGAAAAAGCAGTACGATAAAAGCGGTCTTTCCGCTGTGATCGCCGGTCTCCTCGCCGATATGAAGCGCGGCGCGGAAGCCTTTCACCGCGACTTCCTGAAGCTTTTCGGGTTTTCGGCCGCGCCGCCTAAGGCCAAGGAGCCCTACCCCGAAAAGTCCAAATATCCAAAGGCGCCCGGCGACGGCAAAGCATGGCGCAATCTCTGGGGCTCGCTTGCGCTCTCCGTCATCTCCCTCGGTTTTCTCGGCGCGGCTTTTGCGCTCGGCCTCGCCTTCATCTATCTCGCGCCGCAGGTTCCCGAAGACGCGGACCTCTGGAACGTCAACCGTCAGGCGGCGATCATCGTCTTCGACCGCAATGGCGAGGAGATCGCGGCGCGCGGCGCCCGTTACGGCGAGCATGTGGACCCGGGCGAGTTGCCCGATCATCTCATCAAGGCGATTCTTTCCACCGAAGACCGGCGATTTTACGATCATGGCGGCGTCGATCTGCGCGGCACCCTGCGCGCCGCCGTCGCCAACACCAAAGCCGGAACCGTGGTCGAGGGCGGCTCGACCATCACGCAGCAGCTTGCGAAGAATTTGTTCTTGTCGCCGCGCCAGACCTATGAGCGCAAGGCCCGCGAGGCCCTCCTCGCCCTCTGGATCGAAGGCCATTACACCAAGGACGAAATCCTTTCGCTCTATTTGAACCGGATCTATCTCGGCGCCGGCGCCTATGGCGTCGAATCGGCCGCGCAGACTTATTTCGGCAAATCCGCGCGCGATGTGACGCTTGCCGAAGCGGCGATGCTCGCAGGGCTTCCGAAAGCGCCCTCGACCTATGCGCCGACGCAGAACCCGCAAGGGGCGCAGCGCCGCGCGGGCGAAGTGCTCGACAATCTTCTCGAAATCGGAGCCGTCGATCCGTTCGCCGCGCGCGAGGCGCGCTTGAATCCGCCGAAAATCAGCAAACAGAATATCGATTCGGGCCTTGGCTATTTCTTCGACTATGTGGCGGCGCAGGCGAAAGAGCTGGCGCCCAACGCCACCGGCGACATCATCGTCCGGACCACCATCGATCAGAAACTGCAACGCGACGCCGAAGCCGCGGTGAAATCCGCGATGACGATCGAAGCGCGCATGAAAGGCGCCGATCAGGCGGCGCTCGTCGCCTACGATCAATCGGGCGCGCTTCGCGCCATGGTCGGCGGGCGCGATTACAAGGAAAGCCAGTTCAACCGCGCCGTGCAGGCGAAGCGCCAGCCGGGATCGGCCTTCAAGCCCTTCGTTTATGTCGCTGCGATGGAGGCGGGCCTGACGCCCAATTCGAGCTTCATCGACCAGCCCATCGACATCGCCGGCTGGCAGCCGACGAACTACACGCCGGGTTATGCGGGCCGCGTGCGCCTTACCGAAGCGGTCGCCAAATCCATCAACACGGTCGCCGTGCAGGTGACGGAGCGCATCGGCCGCGGCAAGGTCGCCGAAGCCGCCAAACGTCTCGGCATCAAATCGGAGATCGCGCCGCACCGCTCCATCGCGCTAGGGGCCGTCGATGTGACGCTCGAGGAACTTGTCGGCGCCTATATCCCCTTCGCGCGCGGCGGCCTAGCGCCCGAGCCCTACGCCATCGATTCCATCGAAACGCGCGGCGGCGAAATTCTTTACATGCATCCCGGCGGCGATCCGCAGCGTGTCATGACCGCCGATGTCTCGAAGAAGATGAACCACCTTCTCTATCAGGTGATGCTGAACGGCACCGGCGCGCGGGCCCGGCTCGGCGCGCGTCAGGCGGCGGGCAAGACCGGCACGACGAACGACTGGCGCGACGCCTGGTTCGTCGGCTACACGCCGCAACTGATCGCCGGCGTCTGGGTCGGCAATGACGCCTACACGCCCATGGAGAAAGTCACCGGCGGCACGATCCCCGCTGCGATCTGGAAAGAGTTCATGACCTCCGCGCATCAGGGCCTGCCGCTCCTCTCCCTCGACGGCGCCTATCCGGCTGTCTCCTACGCCGCCGAGCCCGTTCTCCTCAATTTCTACCGGGATGTCTCGCGCGGTCTTGCCCGCGTCGAGCGCGACGGCAATGCGCGGCGGTATAGGCGGTAACGGTCTGCGCCGCCGTCATCCCGGACGCGCTGCAGCATGAAATGCTGCTGCGCAGATCCGGGACCTTTCGAAAACATGTGAACGATAGCGATCCCGGGTCTGCAGCGCAGCGATAAATCGCTGCACGGCGCCCGGGATGACGACTGATATGTGAATTATATTCTCAACCGCTGACGAAGGCTGCTATGACAGAGTGTCGTCAAACGAAGAGAGAAATGTTCCGCACCCTGAAATCCTGCTCCAACGTCGCTGACTTCCGTCTGCTCGCGAAACAGCGCCTGCCCGGTCCGATCTTCAACTATATCGACGGCGCCGCGGACGACGAAGTCACCTATCGCCGCAACACGGCTGCTTTCGAGGATTGCGACCTTGTCCCCAACGTCCTGGCGGGCGTCGAAGAGGTCGACATGTCCGTGACGGTGATGGGGCAGAAACTGGCGATGCCGGTCTTCTGTTCGCCCACCGCCTTGCAAAGACTTTTTCACCCCGACGGAGAGCGCGCCGTCGCTTTGGCGGCGCAGAAATACGGGACCATGTTCGGCGTCTCCTCCCTCGGCACCGTGAGCCTGAAGGAAATCGGCGACCTCATCTCCACGCCGAAGATGTTCCAGTTCTATTTTCATAAAGACCGCGGCCTCAACGACGCCATGGTGCAAAAGGCGCAAGCCGCGAAGTTCGAGACGCTGGCCTTGACGGTTGACACGATCACCGGCGGCAACCGGGAACGCGACCTTCGCACCGGTTTCACCTCGCCGCCGCGGCTCACCCTGAAAAGCCTGGCGAGTTTCGCCGCGCATCCGTCCTGGGCGCTGAATTATTTCCTGAGCGGCGGGTTCGAGCTGTCGGAGCTGAAAGATTACATCAAGGAAGGCTCCAATGTTTCGATTTCCATCGGCGATTATTTTGCGACCATGCTCGACCAGTCCATGAACTGGAAAGATGCGGAAGCGTTGCGCGCGAAATGGGGCGGGTCTTTCTGCCTTAAGGGCGTGATGAGCGTCGAGGATGCGCGCCGCGCCGTCGATATCGGCGCCGACGCGATCATGGTGTCGAACCATGGCGGGCGTCAGCTCGACGGCTCCCGCGCGCCCTTCGACCAGATCGCCGAACTCGCCGACGCTGTCGGCGACAAGATCGACATCATCTGCGACGGCGGCATTCGCCGCGGAACGCATGTCCTGAAAGCCATCGCCGCGGGGGCAAAGGCGTGTTCCGGCGGACGCATGTATCTTTACGCCCTCGCCGCCGCGGGCCAGCCCGGCGTCGAACGCGCGCTCGGCAATCTCAAAACCGAAATCGAACGCGACATGAAACTCGCAGGCGTGAAAACCATCGCCGCCCTCAATCGCGACATGTTGCGCTGGCGGTAGAGTGCATTGAGTTATATTGAAGATTAAAGATACCCCCACCCAAAACTGCTTCGCAGTTTTGACCTCCCCTCAAGGGGGAGGTGAACTCACGGCAAACGCAACGCTTAACCTCCCCCTCGAGGGGAGGCCGAAAGTGCGTCAGCACTTTCGGGAGGGGGAAGACTCAAGACCTTAACTCTCGTCGACCGGAAAAAGCGCTTACGACTACTCCGCCAGAAACGCATCAACCGCGTCGCGGCAGACGGGCCAGGCAGGATCGTTTTCCGGCATCAAATGATTGTTCGATTCCAGCATGTGAAAGCGCGCATCGGGAATGGCGGCGGCAAGTTCGCGCCCCGAGCCCAAAGGCACGCGCAGATCGCCGCGCGCATGAAGCACGAGAGCGGGCGCTTTTATCTTGTCGAGATGCTCCGTCACATCCACATTGCCGAGCGAGCTTAAAAGATTGGCGGCGTTTTCCGGCGAGGTCGTCTTGCGCTGAAGTTCGTTGAACCATTGCTGGTTCTCGGGCGGCGCGTCGGGCATGAAGAGCGACGTAAAAAGCTGGCGGAAGGCGGCGTTGTCCTGGCCCCAACCGCCGCGGGTCAAGGTCACCATCGCCTCATTCTGTTTGACGCGCTCCGGCGTGCCGCCGACGCGCCAGCCCTTCGCATAGCCGCCGATCAGCACCAGCTTCGTCACCCGGTCCGGATGGCGCGCCGCGTAAACGATCGAGACGGCGCACCCCTGGGAGATGCCGATCAGCGGAAACCGCCTCAACTGCAGCGCATCGACCACCGCTTCGAGGTCGTCGACCTGACGCTCGATGGCGAAATCGTCGACATTCCAGTCCGAAAGCCCGTTGCCGCGCGCGTCATAACGCACAAGACGCACTTTCGACGTCAGCGAACTGAAGACATGATTCCAGACCGGGCTTTGCCAGTCATATTCGAGATGGTTGAGCCAGTTGGCGGCCTTGACCAGCGGCGGGCCCTCGCCCGCGGTCGCATAGGCGATGCGAACGCCGTCTTTGGTTTTGCAGAACCGGATATCCTGGCGCAGCGCCGGCGCGCGGGACGGCGCCGGCGGAGAGTTTTTCTGCGCCGGTTTCGCGGAGAGGGCCGCAGCGAGCCGCGACGGGTCAGCGCCGTCGACGCCGCGCAGCGCTTTTTCACTTAGCGCCTTCTGCCGTTCGGCTTCCGCCCTTCGTCCAGCCTGCGCAAGCGCCGCGACGAGCTTCACATGGGCATCGGCGTCGTAAGGTTCGATCTCCACGAGTTCATAGAGCCGGTCGGCGCGGCGCGCATGATCGCCATCGAGCTTCGCCGCTAGGGCGCGCAGCAATTTCAATCGAGCGACCCGCGCGCGTTCCCTTTCTGCGAGGCGGAACTGTTCGAACTCCGGCTGGCCGTCAAGCGCCAGATCGTCCATCAGATCGCCGCCAAAGGCGAGCGCGACACGCTCCATGGCGTCGGCGTCGCCGCTTCCGAGGGCGCGCTCCGCCGCTTCATGCAATTCAGCGAGATCGACGGAAACGCCCGCCCCATCGAAGGAGACATATTCCCTGTTGGCCTTGATGCGCTCGACCTCATCGTCATTGACGACGCTGCGCAATTTCGACAACGCCCAGCGCAACGAACCGCGAGGGTCGTCAGGGAGCTGCCAGAAAATCTCGCACAGCCTTTCGCGCCGCTGAGGCCCTTCGTTCAAGGCGAGATAGGCGAGCAGCGCCCGCGTCTTTTTCGACTGGGGCAACGCCACGGGCTCGCCGTTCCGGCGAACGGCGATAGGTCCTATGAGATCGATGGCGAGCGTCGGCGCAGGCATTTTCAATCCTTGAACACTGACGGGCGGCCCCGCGCTTGCGACGGTCGTCCGGGATTATGGACGACGGTCCTCAATACAGGGCGTCATCCCGACACACCGCGCGAAAGCGGCGTTTTCTTAGCTGAGGCGGGCGGCGATGTCACCAAACGCCTGCGCCCGTGGAAAACTCCGCACGCGGCCGGCAATCCTGGCGCCGGTCTTCGCGCAGGGCTGTGACGGCGGGCACATGCGGGGACGCCGTTTTTGGTCCATGACCCGCCTCCCCCAGGCCCCCCGGAGGGCTTCGTTTCCACGGGCGGGAACGCGCTTTCAACGCTCCTTTCCACGCTCGTCCAAATGAAGAGACCCCAAAAAGGCGACAACGGCGGACCGTCCCGAAACAAAACAAAAACCGGGCGGACCGGAGAGAGAAAAAGGAGAGCCCCATGAATTTCCACCAAGAAGCGATCGCCAACCTCGTCCTGATGGTTCTGGCGGCTGTCGTGTCCTGGCTGGCGATCAACCCGATCGCTTGAACCTGACCGCGCTCCTGCGCCGGCGAGCCCTGCCGGCGCGTCCGCCGCCCCGCGCCGAAACCGCCGAGAAGAGCAAGGCGCGGGGCGGCGAGAAATCAGGGCGCCGGGCTGAAAAGCCCAAAGGCGCAGAAAATCCTAAAAGAGAGAACAAGAATGAACGCCCCGTTTAATCACAACGCCCACCACGCCCCGCTCACCTATCAAGGCATCCTCGCCCGCGCCGAAAAAATCGACTGGCGCGTCGAGGACCTGATCGGCGGCGACAAAAAGCTCGATTTTTCAAAACCGTTCCTGCCGGAAAACCTCGTCCGCGTCAGCGGTCTCTTCTTCCTGTCGGACCGGGAGCAGCGGCTTCTCAATCAGATCCGCGGCCACGGCTATCTCTATATGTTCGGACTTGTGGAGGAGTTCATCCTTCCCTTCATCATGGAGCATATCGAGACGCAGCTGAAATCCGGCGACGACTACAAGATTCGCGCGCTTCTCGGTTTCGCCGCCGAAGAAGCCAAGCACATCCACCTTTTCAAGCGCTTCCGCGAAGAGTTCATCGCCGGTTTCGGTCATGAATGCGAAGTCATCGGTCCGGCCGAAACAATCGCGGCGGAAGTCCTGCGCCACGATCCCCTCTCCGTCTCCTTCGCCATTCTCGGCATCGAATGGATGACGCAAGGCCACTACACCGAAAGCGTTCGCGACAATCGCGATATCGATCCGCAATTCAAAAATCTCCTCAAACATCACTGGATGGAGGAGATGCAACATGCGCAGCTCGACACGCTGATTACCGAAGCGCTGGCCGAGCCGCGCGATACGGATCAAATCGACGCCGCGATCGGTGAGTATCTCGAAATCGGCGCGTTCCTCGACGAAGGGTTGAAGCAGCAGACGATTTTCGATCTTGCCACCTTCGAACGGGCCGCGGGCCGCACGCTCAATGGCGAGGACAGGGCGGATTTCCTGCGCGTGCAGCATCAGGCCATGCGTTGGACGTTTCTCGGCTCGGGCCTCACTCATCCACAGATGACAGCAACCTTAAGAAAACTGACGCCCGCCGGCGCCGAGAAGATCGCCTCTGTCGCGTCCGCCTTTTGCTAACAAAACCAAAAAAAACCAACAGGAGATTTTTCCATGCTCGACAAAACCAAACCGGAAATCGTCAACGGCCTCAATGTGGACGACGTGAAAGCGCTGATCGCCAGCGCCGCAGCCGGCCCAGAAAACAACGGCACGAAGTGGAAGGTCTCGTCCGCTTGGCAAGGCCGCACCCACAACCGCTCGAAAGTGACATCGTTCCATATGGGCGGCGAGGAAGTGAACCGCGAATTCACCATAGACATCGACGAGCCGGAAGAACTTGGCGGCGCCAATAAATACGCCAATCCGCAGGAGCATCTTCTCGCTGCGATCAATTCCTGCATGATGGTCGGCTATGTCGCCCAATGCGCGCTGCGTGGAATCGCTTTGGATAGTCTCGAAATCGACATTGAAGGCGACATCGACCTTCGCGGATTTCTCGGTCTCGATGAGAACACAGCGGCCGGATATGAGAGCCTCACCTATACGGTGCGGATCAGCGGCGACGCGACGCCCGAGGAATTTGTCGACATTCACAACGCCGTGCGCGCCACGTCGCCGAATTTCTACAATATCACCCGCGCGGTCGCGATGAACGACCGCCTGCAGGTGGTCTGACGCCGGTTTTCGGGGGAGAAACCGGGGGAGAAGGAAAAGGGCCGCATCGCGCGGCCCTTTTTATTTTCTGACGATTTGGGCCGCCGCCGCGCGTTATTCCGGTGGCGGACGATTGCCGACCCAGGTGAGCAGCGCATCCAAGGCGGGGCACAGCGCCTGGCCCCACTCTGTAAGACTATATTCCACCTTCGGCGGGACTTCGGGATAGATCGTTCGCCGCACCATGCCGTCGACTTCCATCTGGCGCAGCTGCTGGATCAGCATTTTCTGCGAGATGTCGGGGATCGCCCGCTCCAGTTCCGAGAACCGCAGGACTTGTCCTCCGAACAGATGAAAGAGAATCACCAGCTTCCAGCGCCCATCGATCATTCGCAGCGCCGTTTCAACGCCTTCCGTCGCGGTTTCGCGCGTATATTGGTGCGGCTTATCGGGCTGACCGTCCATGGCTTACTTTCAGGTAAGTGCCTAACTTTATTGTGCGTTCTTGCCGCGTTTTCAGTCAAGCCGCATATGGCTCCCATCACCATTTCAAAACGGAGACCTATGTCATGACCGACACGCTTCCCCTCCCCGTTGTGCGCTATCTCGCGGCCAGAACCCCGGACCAAATCGCCGACTGCTTCACCGAAAACGGCGTCGCGGTGGACGAGCAGCAAACCCGCCGCGGGCGGGCGGAGATCGTGAAATGGCGCGAAGATGTCGCCAAGGTCGCTTACCGGCAGGACATCCTGTCGGCCACGCACGAAGGAAATCAGGCGACCGTGACGTGCCGCATCAGCGGGGGTTTCAAAGGCAGCCCGGTGCAGCTCGATTATCGCTTCGATCTTTCCGGAGATCTGATCTCCCGGCTGGAGATTGCGTGATGGCGCTCGATCTTTGCGGCAGCGAATTCTTTATCTCTTGGCGACGCGCGACGCGGCGAACAGCGCGACATCGGCGGCGGCGAGCCACGGGACGGCGCGCGCGACAAAAACATGCGCCTGCTCCACGAAGGAATGAAGTTCAGGCGCCTTGCCTGTGGGCGACGGTATCGCAAACCAGTCGAACACTTTCAGCGCCGACCCGTAAGTCCACACGGTGATCGGGCCGGTGACGATCAGAAACAAAATCGCCGCTGAGAGCGCGAGCAAGACGGCGATGGCGGCTATATCCATAATGCTTGTGCGCGGCGCGGCGCCGGAGAGCAATCGCCATCCGGCATAGAGAATAAGGGTCGGCGCAGCGAGCACGCCCCAGCCCACATGGTTCCAGATGGCAGCGATCATTGCCTCGCGGCCCTTCTCCGGATCAATGGCCCCACCGGTCATGAACGCCCAGAGAAGAGCCGCGAGTCCCGCAAGGAACAGCAAAAGCGACAAGGGAGCCGCGAAGGAAAGCGAGGTCGCCGTTTTCATGCGGCGTTCCTTTGCTGAAGGCGCACGATCTGATCCGCGAGCCAGTCGTGATGATTTTCAAGCTCGGCGATGAAGCGCCCATCCGCCGGCGCGGCGGCGAGCGCTTCCTCTATCCATAATCGCAGGACCCGCTCCTGCATGATGAGCCAGGAAACAAGATTCCGGTCTTCGGCGTGACTGCAGATCATGACGTCCTCCTTTTCTTGTCGCCCATAACGAAAGCGGCGCCATAACCCTCTCCCGCTGGCGGGAGAGGGTGGCGAGTGAACCGAAAGGTTTGCTCGCCGGGTGAGGGTGGACCGCATCGCCGGCGAACAAAGACCTCATTTCGTTTCATTACGGCGCCACCCTCACCCCTGCCCCCTCTCCCGCCAGCGGGAGAGGGGAAATTCCGGAACGTGCACACACGTCAAAACCCTTGCCGCCAGCTGATCGCGGCCTTGAAATTGCGGCCCGGCTGGCTGACGCCGGCGGCGACCACCTCGTAATCGGCGTCGGTGACGTTGTCGGCGCCGATGTCGACGCGCAGGCCCTTCAGCGAACCGGTCATCGGCTGCCACACGGCGTAGACATCGCCGACCGTGTAGCCGTCGCGGGCGTTGGTCGGGTCGTTCACCTTGTCGAAATCCGACGCGATGGAGACGCGCGCGCCGAGACGGACATCGCCGCCAAAAAACTTCACGCCGCCGTCAAGGAAAATGATGCGGGGAGCTAGCACACCCACATAGTCGTTATTATCGACATCGCGGCCGTCGATGGTCGCAACATTGCCGCGCAGCCAGACATATCTGTTGTCGTATTGCGCCTCGACCTCGACGCCGTCGAGCTCGGCGTTGGTGACGTTCACATTGCGCGAGTAGTTGCCGAAAGCTTCGCCGGAACCGCAGGGCGGCGCGCCGGGGAATAACTGATCGGGCGTCAGGAAACAGGTGAAAGGAATGTTCACCTCGAGATCGATGAGGTTCGTTACATCGGACTGGTAGTAAGACCCCTTCGCCATGAAGCTGTCGCCGTCGAAAAGAATGTTTTCGAAATCGAGGCCGGCGCCGACTTCCCAGGTCTCCGATTCTTCCGGCACGAGATCCGGGTTCGGAATGAAAAAGTTGGTGACGAAAGCCGGCGGTCCGAACGGACCGAACGGTCCCGGCACAGAAAGATTAGGGATCTGGAAGTGAATGTCGTCGGCGTAAATCTCGTTGAAGGACGGGGCGCGAAACGCCTCCGACCAGTTGCCGAAGAACAGAAGTTGCGGAACCGGCTTCCAGGTGGCGCCGACTTTCGGCGACACCGCTTCATCGCTGGTTGACGGATTGCCGACGGCGTCATTCTCGAACCGGTCCCAGCGGACGCCGGGCACAAGCGTGAAAACGCCCACGGGCCCTTTGACCGACAGCTCTGCCTGCGCGAAGGCGCCGTAGAATTTTGCGGTCGCATCGGGGACGCCGCCGCGGGTCATGTCCGCCGTCACGTTGTCGCGGCCGACCTGTTCGTCGCGATAGAACTCGCCGCCATAGGTGAAAGTCAGCGCGGCCGGTCCCATCTCGAAACGTGAGCGGTTGTCGAGGGAGACGCCGAAGGTCTCCACCTCGCGGCTGACGACGCGCGTCGTGTCGATCTCATCTTCCGTGACGGTGTTCTTGGTGAAATACCCGACGAGATTAGCGTCGATCAGGTTGGTCGACGGGTTGTAGTTCGCCGTCGCCTGAATGGTGTTCGAATCGATATCGCGGTCGACATTTCCGTTGCCCGGTCCCGCGGGGTTGTTTCCCTGCGGGTTGTTCGGATCGACGCTGTTCCCGCCATAGCGCATCCATGACGCGGACAATGTCCATTCCTCATTGGGGCGGAAGGTCGTCTTCAACAATGAAGACAGGATTTCATCATCGGCTTCCAGCGTCAGCCCGCTGCCGAGTTCGATGTCGCTGGAATTGCGAAGCGTGAAGTTACCGACCACATCGACCTTGTCGTCTTCGCTGCGCCAGACCCCGGTGGCGCCCACGCGCCATTCATCATTGACGCTCTGATAGCCGGAGGAGACTTTGACTCCGGCGCGCTCCCCCTCTTCGAGGAAGTCCGCGGCGGTAATCGTCCGTACAGCGATCACGCCGCCCAGCGCGCCGGAGCCGTAAAGCGCGGATGTGGGCCCCCGCACCACCTCAACCGCGCGAACGAGTTCCGGATCGACGAAGAAGCGCCCGTCATGGCCGGAGAGATAGCTCTGGCGCGCGCCGTCGAAGAGAATGAGGACGCCCTCGCCCGACAGCCCGCGCACGTCCGGCGTCATGCCCGAACGCCGGGGCCCGCCGCCAATGGCTGCGCCCGGCACGGCGTCGAAAATATCGGCCAGCGTCGACGGGTTGAAATCCTCGATCACGTCTTTCGGGATGACCGACACCTGACCGGCATAATCGAACGCCTCAATCGGGTTGCGCGTCGCATAGACCGTGACCTCGTCGAGGTCGCCGGACGCCATATCCGCCGCCTGCGCCATTCCCCCGATCAGCCCCGCCCCCGCCAGGCCGGAAATCGCCGCCGCCCCATACAGCGCCGCCCTCTTTGCCCGCATCCTCATTCCGACTGTCTCTCTCATGATCCCCATAACTCCTGACAATTTATTGCGAATGACTCTCAATTGCGGTTTCTAGTCGACATCAATTGCGATTGCAACTTAGAATCATTCGCAGTATGCAAAGAAAATGGAGACCTTAGTCCGGCCGGGGCCGGGCGAAGGGGGAAATGAAGGGAAAGCGGCCGTCGTTGCGTATCGCCGCTTTCCCTTTCCCCACCGAATCACAAGGGAAGAGAGAGTCATGAGAATCAAAATCATCGCCGGCGCCGCCATCGGGCTTGCCGCCTTCGCGCTCGGCGCCTGCGCCGCCACCAATGCGCAGACCGCCTCGCCGGCGCAGTCCGCCGCCGCAAGCCATCGCGATGCGGATTTCGAGGCTGACCGGAAGGCGATCCTCGCCATGGCGGGGAATTATCACGTCACCTTCGATTTCATCGAAACCGTGTCCTTCGACGAAGATTACGAACTGAAAGACCGCAAGCTGTCGGGCGGCGACGAGATCGTGCGCATCATCGCCGACGAAGGCGATTTCATCAGCCTGCAGCATATTCTGGTCGTCGGCGGCGACGAGAAGTTCCCAGTGAAGCACTGGCGCCAGGACTGGCGCTACGAGCCGGAAAGCGTCCTCGTCTTTGTCGGCGGCAACACATGGGAAACGCGCGAGCTTTCCAAAGCCGAAACCAAAGGCAAGTGGTCGCAGGTTGTTTATCAGGTGGACGACGCGCCCCGTTACGGCGCCGTCGGCGAATGGCGTCATGAAAATGGCGTTTCCGCCTGGACGCCGCCCCATGAATGGCGCCCCCTGCCCCGCCGCGACGCCACGACCCGCGACGACTATCAGGCCGTCGATGCGGTGAACCGTCATGCGATCACGCCGGACGGCTGGGTGCATGAACAGGACAACACGAAACTTGTCCTCACCGGCGGAGAGCCGCACGCCCTCGTCCGCGAAATCGCCATCAACACCTATAAGAAGTTCGATGATTTCGAGATCGCCATTGGCGACGATTACTGGGCCGCGACAGAGGAATTCTGGGCGGAAATTCGCGGCGAATGGACCCGCATCGAGGATGAGAATCAGCGCTTCGGCCTCACCGTGCAGGGCGAGCCGGAAGCGGTCTACATGCCGATCCTCGAACTCGCCGCGGCGGTCAAGGACGGCGAGAAATCCTCAGACGAAGCGGCGGACGAAGCCCGCGCCGTGATCGCCTCCTTCGTCACCACCCGCCCGGCGCCGCTTCAGGCGCGGTTGGCGCAAGCCAAATAAACCTACCTTTATCGCGAATGGCGCGGCAGGTGTTCTTCCCGAAACGCCGCGCCTCGCCGCCCGCGGGACCGTCAGGCGCAGCGACCGGTTCCGCGGGCGGCGTTTTCACATTTGCGCGCGCTTGCGCCGTCGTGATTGGCCGCGCGCCAGGCGTGCGGCTACGCCCTCGCCCATGGATGTGCTCGACGATATTCTTGCGACGCTGGCTCTCAAAGGCGTCCTCTATTTCCGCACGCAATTCACGGCGCCGTGGGCGGTGACTGTTCCGCATCTCGATGGCGCCGCCCGCTTTCATCTTGTCGTCGAAGGACGGGTTTTCGCAAAAGTCGCCGCCGGCCCCGCCATCGAACTCGGTCCCGGGGATCTCATCCTTGTTCCGGGCGGTCGCACGCATGTTCTATCCTGCGAGCCGGTAGACGACGCGCCCCCGCTCGAAACGGTGCTCCAGGACGCAGGCTATGACGGCAATGGCGTTCTGATCGCCGGCGGCGGCGCCGACAACGCCCCAACACAAATGGTCTGCGGCCATTTCGCCTTTCGCGACGGCGCCGATCATCCGCTGCTGCGAGCGCTCCCGGATTATCTTCTCCTGTCGGCGCCCTTGCGGATGCGCGCGCCCTGGCTCGATGAGATCCTGCGCCTTCTGACGCGGCGCGTCTTCGAGGCGGGACCTGGGGCTGGCGCTGCGGTGACACGGTTTTCCGAGGCGGCTTTCATGGAAATGGTGCGCGCCGGAGCGGAGGCGGCGCCGGAAATGGCGCCCGTGCTCGCCGCGCTTTCCGACAGACAGATCGGGCGCACGCTGACGCTTATGCATCAGCGCCCGCACGAAGTCTGGACCGTTGAAAGCCTGGCGACCGAAGCGGGCATGTCGCGCAGCCGT
Organism: Hyphococcus sp.; assembly: GCF_965267305.1. GTDB lineage: Bacteria > Pseudomonadota > Alphaproteobacteria > Caulobacterales > Parvularculaceae > Hyphococcus. Next base: position 1,513,662 of record NZ_OZ253945.1, read on the forward strand.
TATGCAGAGAAATTCCGCGGCCTCATCGGCATGAGCCCCCTCGCCTATTTAAGCGAATGGCGTCTGCAAAAAGCGCTTGCCCTTCTCGACAATGACCGGTGCAGCGTGCAGCAGGCGGCCGCCCAGACGGGCTATCTGTCGCCTGCCGCTTTCACCCGCGCCTTCACAGCAAAATTTGGAGCCTCGCCGACGCAATATCGCCGCGGTCGCGCCTCCTGAATATTGCAGATCGTCCCGAAGGCTTTGCGCACAATCCCGATCTTCTGCGCGCATCTTGAGGACGGCGCGCCGGACCCGCAGATGGGTTTCGTTCAACAACGAAGCGCGGACCGAACGAACCGTCCGCCCCAAGATCAACGGAGAAACTCATGAACTTGAAACTTATACCGCTCCTGATGCTGGCCGCCGCCAACATCGCCAGCCCGGCTTTCGCCGCCGACGAGAACAACGCTGCGCCGGGACTGACCGCCGCAGGGGCGCCGCTCGGCCTTCATGGCGTCGACCCGGTCGCCTTTATCGAAATCGGCAACCGCGTCGAAGGAAGCGCGGCCTTTACCGCCGTCCATGACGGCGTCGCCTATTATTTCGAGAACCGCAACAATATGAATGCGTTCAAACGCGCGCCGGAAAAATACCTGCCCCAGAATGGCGGCTTCTGCACCTTCGGCGTTTCGGTCTCCAAGAAATTCGACGGCGATCCGCAATATGCCGATGTCCACAATGGGAAGCTCTATGTGTTTCTCAATGAGGACATCTTCCGCATGTATCAGAAAGACAAGACCGGGGTGATCGCCAAGGCGGAGAAAAACTGGGCGAAAATCCAGCACACCGCCGCACGCGAACTTTAACCTGTCTTGTCAGGCCGCGGCGCGCCTCCCCCACTCTCTCCCGTAGGCGCGCCGCGGCAAGCGGAGCATCACCC